>JAQXIX010000030.1 GCA_029008005.1 Bacillota bacterium
TGAGGAATGTTCTCTGCAACGATTGTTTCCAGAACTTCCATACCTGTCATAACGCCTTCGATACCATCATAGTTACCGCCGTTCTTTACTGAGTCGCAATGTGAACCCATTACGATTCTCTTAGCGTTCGGATCTGATCCTTCGATTGTTGCATAAAGACATGCACAGTCATCGCACTCAATCTTCGCTCCGATTGCTTCCATTCTTCTAACAAATTCATCTCTTGCCTGGTGAGCAGCTTCCGACAGGGAATATCTTGTAATTCCACCGTGTCCTGCATCACCGAACTTGGAAAAAGTTTTAATCTTGTCTGACATTCTTTCTAAACTACACTTATACATGATTCATCCTCCTTTACCGATGAAATTAAAAATCTTACTGAAACCAGTTACATTCCATGAATCAATTATATTGTTTTTTCAGAAAATTTACAACCCTATTTTTGAAATTTATAGGCCTAAATTTAACTTTTTTGCTGTGCAGACATATGTGCAAAGGCCGCAACCTGTGCATTTTCTTTCATTTACCTGTATTGAATCCCCATCTCTTCTTATTGCTCCGTACATACACGCATCCAGGCATTTACTGCAGTTTTCGTCGCAAGGTACACTATTTGCAATGCTTGTAGCCGGTTCAAATTTCATTTCATCGAAGGACTTCAGGTTACGGAGCGCTTTCCCGCGAATTTGTGAAATATTTTCCAACTTATGATTTTGCGCCCATTCTCTAATTTCCTGTACAATCTTGCGCACCGATTCCTTGCCGTGAATCATGGCATGAGTACCTATCTGTACTGTGGTTGCACCCAGCATCATGTACTCTATTGCGCTTTTTCCGTCATTTATTCCACCTACACCGCTTATGGGAATACTTTCAGTCTGTGCTATTGTTGCAACAGATGCAAGTCCCAGAGGCTTAATGTAGCTGCCTGATATTCCGCCGTACGTCGACAGCGTCGGCTGAGCTTTTTCAATGTCAACTCCCAATATTCCGCGGATTGTGTTTATTGCAGTTACTCCCGAGCCTCCCGCTGCTTTTACTGCCTTTGCGACCTTGGAAATATTAGTGGTGTTCTGGGAAAGCTTCACAATAACAGGAATATTTACCGATGATACTATGGCTTTTGTCATATCAAAGACGGTGCCGGCATCTGATGCCACAACCTCCAGTGACTCTACCGCCGGATTCGAGACGCTAAGTTCAATACCGTCGGCTCCGTATTTTTCCATTTTGCTTGCCAGATAAGCAACTTCCGACGGCGTCCATCCGGAAACACTGGCAATAACAATTCCTCCGGAAGCCTTTGCTATCTTCATTTCCCGTTCCCAGCCTTCAACCTGAATATCGCTGTATAGGCGTATGTTCTGGGTTCCCATTTCGTCTCCGGCAATTCTCGGGCGCACGTCAAGCACCGTATCACTTACAATACTCTCTGTTACTACTGCGCCTGCGCCGCATTCTATTGATTCTCTGACAGATTCACCGTCCCTGTTCCAGGGACCTGCTGCGAGAATAACGGGATTATCAAGTTCCAGTCCCATAAAATTAGTTTTTAACATATCTTTCGCTCTCCTCCCTTACTCTTCTTAGAACATTTCACCGATTCTGTCTGTATGACCGCAGGATTTTCTTATTCTTAACTTACCCTGCAGTGTAATATGCTGCGGTTCAAGTTCTTCATCCTCTATCATGTCAAAGAGAATACGTGCTCCGTATATTCCCATTTTTCTGTAGGGCTGATCTACTGTAGTAAGCTTCGGCTCAACAAGATTTGACATTCTGCTGTTTCCGAATCCGGCAACAGCCACATCGCCCGGAATGGTCATCCCCATATCTTTCGCTGCCTCCATGGCTCCGTACGCTATCTCGTCACTTGTTGCGAAAATCGCGTGAGGCTTTACTTCGGAAATCATCTGTTTCATCCCTATATAGCCTCCTTCTATGGAGTTTTCAACATGAGATATAAGTCTGGTATCAATACTTACACCCATTTCATCCATAACATCTTTGTAACCTCTGAGTATTTCTTCGCTTTCCTGCTCCGGATCTCTTCCACACAGAAGTCCTATATTTTTATGGCCGCATTCAAACAGATGTCTCGTCATATCTGCAGAAGCGCTCCTGCCGTTTATCATTACGGAGCTCCAGTCGCTTTTTATTCTGTTTTCGCCAATCAGAACCGCCGGAATATCGTTTTCTTCAATAAGTCTCATTGATTTCTCATCAAGAGCCGAAAACATCAGGATTATTCCGTCTACCCGTCGTGTAATAAGCTGATTTACATACTCCCTCTCAATCTGCGGGTCTTTCTCTACATTACACAGGAATGTAATATATCCTTTCTGCCGGACAACTTCTTCTATTCCGTTGGCAATATCCAGATAATAGGAGCCTAGTGTGTGGGGAATCAGAACACCGAGAGTTTTCGTTCTATCAAAATTAAGCCCTCTGGCGAACCAGTTGGGCCTATATTCTTCTTCATCCATTACTTTCTGTATTTTTTCTCTCGTTGCCTCAGCAACTGATTCCGGGTGGTTCAGAACGCGGGAAACGGTTGCAACCGAAACTCCCGCTTTTTTTGCAATCTGTTTAATATTCATAAACGCCACCTGTGCAGGCTAAATCAGCCTGCCCTTCAAACTAAATGTATTGGAATCCGTTATTTCAACTTTTACCATCTCTCCCGTCAGCTCCGAAGGTCCCTCGAAATCCACAAGTTTGAATCCGTCTGTCCTTCCGTTTAAGCTTCCCGGGCGTTTTCCTTCCCCTTCAACGAGAACCTCAACAACGCGTCCCACATAGGCCGCATTCTTCTCGCAGCTGCACCTGTTCATCACTTCAACCAGCCTTCCGAACCGCTCGTGCTTAACGTTCTCAGGTATCTGATTGTCATATTCCGCTGCCGGCGTTCCTTTTCTCGGAGAATACAGGAATGTAAATGCCGAATCGTATCTGACTTCTTCTGCGAGACTTAGTGTTTCCCTGAAGTCTTCTTCTGTTTCTCCCGGGAATCCCACTATGATATCAGTGCTTATAGTTATTTCCGGAACAGCTTTTCTCAGTTTCCTTACAAGCAGCAGATAATCCTCACGTGTATATTTCCTGTTCATTCTCCTGAGCACATGGGTGCTTCCTGCCTGTACCGGCAAGTGAATGTACTTGCAAAGGCTTTTGCACTCTGCGAAAGCTCCAATCAGTCTGTCCGACAAGTCTTTTGGATGAGATGTCATAAATCTTATTCTGTCGAGCCCTTCAAGTTCGTCAAGGGCATAAATCAAATCCGTGAAATCCCATTTTTCTCCGTTCAGAGTGCTTATTCCGCTGTATGAATTGACATTCTGTCCCAGAAGCATTATCTCGCGGACACCGTCATTAACAAGATTTCTCACTTCAGCCAGAATATCTTCGGGATGACGGCTCTTTTCTCTTCCTCGCGTATACGGAACGATACAGTATGTACAGAAATTGTTACATCCGTACATTATGTTCACGAAGCTTTTATGCCTGAATTTTCTCTTAGCAGGAAGTCCCTCTACAATTTCCTTCTTGTCCTCGTATATTTTCTCTACCCTTGTCTTTTTCGAACTTCTGATGTCATGCTTTGCAATTGCGTATTCCGAAGCAGTCATTCCTCCTTCACGACGGGTAATTCTGTTTTCGTCTTTTTCTCTTGCCGAAACAAGTTCGTCAAGCATATCGGGAAACTCATGTATATTGTGAGTCCCGAAAATGACATCCACCCACGGATAACTCTGTCTCACTTCTTTAACAACATGTTCCTGCTGCATCATACATCCGCACACGCAGGTAATCTGTTCCGGGTTAACTGCCTTGATTTTTTTCAGTTGTCCCAGAGTCCCGAAAAACCTCTTGTCTGCGTTTTCTCTTATACTGCAGGTGTTGATTACTGTAATATCGGCATCTTCCTTTCGGACAACTTCCGTATATCCTCTCTGCTGAAGCATTCCGGAAATCGTTTCGGAATCGTGCTCGTTCATCTGACAGCCGAAGGTTATGATATTATATGTTCTGCTACCCATTAATTCTGCTCCGCACTGTCAAGTTCATGACGTCTTTCTCTGTTCATAAGTGATATCAGAGCCTCTGAAGCTGTTATTTTACCGATTGTCATATTGTATATCGCATCGGTTATAGGCATTTCCACTCCGGCAATCCGAGCAAGTTCATATGCAGCCTCTGCAGTGAACATTCCCTCTACTACCATTCCGACTTTTTTAACAGCCTCTTCCGGTTCCATACCTTCTCCCATCATTATTCCGCATCTGCGATTTCTAGAATGCATGGATGTACACGTTACAATAAGGTCTCCCGTTCCTGCCAGTCCTGCGAAAGTTTCAGCTGTGGCTCCAAGCTTTATTCCCAGTCTGGTGATTTCGGCAAGACCTCTCGTTATGAGCGCGGCCTTTGCATTGTCGCCGAATCCCATTCCGTCTGAGATTCCCGCACCCAGGGCTATTATGTTTTTCAGTGCTCCGCCGAGTTCTACACCGATAACATCATCGGAAGTATACACTCTGAATCTGTCAGTCATAAAGAGATCCTGAGCCGTTTCTGCCGATGCACGGCTTGAGGAGGCCGTTGCCACTGTTGTCGGCATTCTGCGACCTACTTCTTCTGCATGAGACGGTCCCGAAAGCACAACGTACCTGGACATTCCGTCTGCAATACCTTTTTCTGCGAAAACCTCTTCTGCAATTTCAGACATTCTTTTATGTGTTCCCTGTTCAATTCCTTTGGCAACATTTATTATCAGAACATCTTCTTTCATGTACGCAATCGTATTGTTTAACGCACTTCTGAAATGCTGTGCCGGCGCCGAGAAAAGTACTGCGTCCGCTCCTTTGACAGCATCTTCATTCGTATATGCGAAGCTGATATTTTCGCTTAATTCCACTCCGGGCAGATAATCCACGTTTTCTCTGTGTTCTTCCATGGATTTAAGGTGTTTTTCGTCTACGTCGAAAATCCTGACTTTGTTGCCTTTGCCTGCCAAGACTGTGGCAAGTGCCGTACCCCAGCTTCCTGCACCTATTACTCCGATAGTTTTCATGCATTACCTCCCTCTGTTTTGTCTTTCTTTTTCTCAAATATGCTCATTATCGGTTCTTCGCCGTGAATTATTCTCCGGATATTAGCTCTGTGCTTTATCAGAACTATTATTGCCATTACCAGTGCCTCCGGGAAAAACACAGGTTCCATAACAAACGAAATTATCGGAACTAAAATTGCTCCCGCAACTGATCCTACCGACATTCTCTTCGTTGTGAAAACGAAGATTGCAACTACAAGCAGACATATTACAGCCATAAGCGGATTTATGGCCAAAAGCGCACCGAATACTGTTGCTACACCCTTGCCGCCTTTGAATTTGTATACTATAGGCCACACATGCCCCAGGACAACCATCAGAGCGCAGCATGCCGCTCCGACTGCTCCCAGAAGCAGTTCACCCAGAAGGGTCGCCACAATTCCTTTTATTATATCGATAACAAGAGTTATTGCTCCCGCCTTGTTTCCCATTACACGAAGCGCATTTGTGGTACCGGCATTTCCGCTTCCCTCTTTCTTAATATCAAGTCCCTGCTTCTTTGCCAAAATAGTCGACGGAGATATGTTGCCGAGAAAATACGCCACAAGGCAAAGCACCGTCAGCAAGGCAATCAGCAATGCCGGACTCAGCTGTATGTCCTTTAGTATTCCCGACCCAAGAAATATTGCTGCAGAGCCGTCAGCCCCTCCTATTATTCCCATTAAATTTCCTCCTCCTTTTCACCTTTCTCTCTGAATACAAACTTGATAGGAGTTCCTTCGAAACCGAACACCTCTCTGATTTTGTTTTCGAGATATCTCGAATATGAAAAATGCATGAGAGGTCTTGAGTTTATCTTAAATGAGAAAAGCGGCGGCTTCACACCGACTTGTGTCGCATAGTATATTTTCAGTCTCTTTCCCTTATCTGAAGGAGGCTGCTTCATCATCGTTGCATCTGTTATGACCGTATTGAGACGCCCCGTCGGTACTCTCATCGCTCTGTTTTCGGCAACATATCTTGCCATATCCATAACCTTGTTAACACGCTGGCCTGTCAGGGCTGATATAAATATGGAAGGAGCATAGGACATGAATCCCAGTTCTCTCTCTATTTCCTTTTTGAACTCATTCATTGTTCCCGTTTCTTTTTCAACAAGGTCCCACTTGTTGACCGTAACGATTATGGCCTTCCCTGCTTCGTGAGCAATACCGGCAATCTTCTTGTCCTGTTCCGCAATTCCCTCTGCCGCATCAATGACAAGCATACATACATCGCACCTCTCAACAGCAGCAACTGCTCTGAGTACGCTGTATTTCTCAATGCTCTCGCTTACCTTGCTTTTCCTTCTTATCCCCGCCGTATCAATAAGGGTATACTTCTGCCCGTCGTATACGAACGGCGTATCTATAGAATCTCTTGTTGTCCCGGCAATAGGTGAAACGATTACTCTGGTTTCACCTAGCAGCTTGTTTATGAGAGATGATTTGCCCACATTAGGTCTACCTATCATGGCAATTTTAATGGAGTCATCCTCTTCTGCTCCTGCACCTTCAGGAAAGCTCTCTACTATCTCATCAAGGAGATCGCCGAGATTCAGCATATTAGCAGCTGAAATAGGTATAGGTTCTCCAAGACCCAGCTCATAAAAATCATAAAAATCATCAGGCAGCGTCGGCTTATCAATCTTATTTACGGCCAAAACGACTTTTTTGCCTGTTTTCATAAGCATATCGCCTACTTCCCTGTCAGCAGATGTCAGACCTTCCTTGCCGTCTGTAATAAAAAGTATGACATCAGACGTATCTATTGCCATCTGAGCCTGTTCTCTCATCATTGACGGAATCAGTTCCTTACTGTCCGGCTCAATTCCTCCTGTATCGATCAATGCGAAATTAACACCGGACCACTCGGCTTCTGCATATATTCTGTCGCGTGTAACACCCGGAGTATCTTCAACTATTGACACTCTGCTTCCGACAACTCTGTTAAAAAATGTTGATTTTCCTACATTCGGCCGTCCGACAACAGCCACAAGCGGTTTTCCCATGTCTATTCTTCCTCTTCAAATATTCCTCTGGCGAAGTCTTCGGAACTGAATTCCTCCAGATCTTCGATCCCTTCACCAAGCCCTACGTATTTCACAGGCATATCAAACTCATCGGCAATTGTCAGAACAATACCGCCCTTCGCTGTTCCGTCAAGCTTGGTCAGAACAATGCCTGTTACACTTGCTGCTTCTCCAAACTCCGAAACCTGAGACACAGCGTTCTTACCTGTAGTCGCATCCAGCACCAGAAGATTCTCTCTGTGTGCCTCGGGCCATTCTCTGTCAATAACCTTATTCATCTTGTTAAGTTCATTCATAAGGTTTTTCTTATTCTGAAGTCTGCCTGCAGTATCACAAATCAGCACATCTGCGTTTCTGGCTTTTGCTGACTGAATAGCGTCATATATTACTGCCGACGGATCTGCACCCTCACCGTGTCTGATAAGGGGCACATCGACACGTTCCGCCCATATTGAAAGTTGCTCCGAGGCAGCTGCTCTGAACGTATCCGCGGCAGCCAGCATAACTGTTTTGCCTTCGTTTTTAAGCTTGTATGCCAGCTTGCCTATGGTTGTTGTTTTACCTCCGCCGTTAATTCCTATCATCAGGATCACTAGAGGATATTCACTGCATAAATTCTGTGCATCCCCCTTGTTAATGAAATCCGCTATTATCTTGCCGAGACGGATTTTAATTACTGACGGCTTCGTCATATTGTTTGACTTCACCTCGGCCCTGAGCGTCTCGACAATCTTTAACGTTGTATCCATACCGATATCCGACGTTATGAGTATCTCCTCAAGATCGTCGAAAAAATCTTCGTCTATAGTCGGCCTCATCATCAGTGCATCGCTGACACGCTGAGAAAGTCTGCCGAAAAAGCCTTTTTTCTTTTCAAACATAGGTAACTCCTTCTTATCCGTTATATGCGCTTAAATCGTCGCTGAAATCCAGAGACAGAACTTTTGACACACCCTTCTCAGGCATTGTCACACCATAGAGTGCATCGGCGTGTTCCATCGTCGCTTTCTGGTGAGTAACAAGAGTGAACTGTATTCCGCTGAATTTTCTCAGACATCTGATAAATCTGTCTATATTGGCATCATCAAGTGCCGCTTCAACCTCATCGAGTATGCAGAAAGGCGTCGGTTTCGCTTTAAGCACGGCGAACATCAGTGCGATTGCAGTAAGAGTCTTTTCTCCGCCGGAGAGCAGATTAATATTCTGCAGTTTCTTTCCCGGAGGCTGCGCCACAATATCTATGCTGGATTCAAGCGGATTGCTTTCGTCTGAAAGACGAAGCTCTGCATGTCCTCCTCCAAACAGTTCCCTGAACTGTTCTTCGAAGTTAACCACGATTTTGTCAAAGCTGGTTCGGAATCTTTCTTTTATGGTTTTATCCATATCACCTATAATTTCGAGGAGGCCGTCCATAGCTTCCTGAATATCATCTCTCTGACCCGTAAGGAATTCGTACCTTTCTCTCACGGTTTCATATTCCTCTATTGCTCCGACGTTTACTTCACCCAGTTCCCTGATTCTGTTCTTTATCTGTCTGCTTTCTTTTACTGCCGAAGACATAACAAAATCATCGGATTTAAATTCTATTGCCTGAATATACGAAACCTCGAAATCCTCCCACAGCTTCTCCTTGTATGAATCCAGCTGTGTTTCCGTTTTAGCCAGTCTCACATCCAGTTCGTATTTACTGTCTCTTATTCTCTCAAGGCTTCCTGCTAAAGATTCTCTCTGCCTGTTTATTTCAGCAATTTCAGCTGTCAGCTTTGATTTCTCTGCCGTAATCTCCCCAATACGTTCTTCCGAGACAGTTCTTGCCGCTGCCTTTTCTTCAAGCTGCGATGCAGCACTGTCCCCACCTGATACAATATCATCTCTTTCGCCTTCCAGAGTTTCTATCAGTGTTCTCTTCGCTTCTGTTTCACTCTGTATCTCTTCGATTCTTCTTTCTATTCTGGAGATAATGTCTTCAGCGTGACTTCTTCGTTCTTCACATCCTCTGACATCTATTCTGGATTTTGTGATTTCTTCGCTGAGAAGGTCGAAGCTTTCTCTTATCTTTTCCCGGTTTGCAGTAATTTCTTCACTGAGAAGTTCTTTTGCCTTTATCTCTTCTTTCTGTTCCTGTACTCTGTTCTCCAGCTCTTTAACGAGATTTCCGGATTCTTCTTCTTCACGGCTTATTTCTTCAAGCTCGACACGTCCTCGTTCTGATGCGTTTCGCATATCGGCAAGAACCGACTCAGATCTTCTTATTTCGTTTTCCTTGAATATAAGCTCTCTTTCAAGAGTTCTCAGGCAATCTTCAAGCTCCCGGATTCTGTCAGTAAGACTTGCTATTTCCTCACCTGTATCTCTGAGTCTCTGCTCATCTCTTTCCTGCTGCTGCTTCTTTTCGTCTATCTCCTTCTCCAGCCTGTTGATTTCACTTTTTCTATCAAGAATATTTGCTGTTTTATTCTTGTATCTTCCTCCCGTTATTGCTCCTCCGGCATTTATTATTTCACCTTCCAGAGTAACAATTCGCATGCCGCCGCTGACCTTCGAAAGCTTTACTGCATTATCCATATTGTCAGCAATTACAACCTTACCAAGGAGATATTCGGCAATGTTTCTGTATTCTTCACTGAAAGTGACACAGTCCGGTCCGAATCCGATAAAACCTTTCTCTTTCTTAAGAGCCTCATTTCTCCTGAATGAAGACCTGACTGACTTTACCGGAAGGAATGTCATTCTTCCTGCTTTATTGGACTTTAACGAGGCTACAGCCCTCTTGGCGCTGCTGTCATCCTCACAGACAATATTCTGAAGTGATGAGCCAAGAGCTGTTTCCACAGCTGTTTCATAACCCTCCGGCACTTTTATGAGATCCGCAACAACACCATGAATCCCCGTCAGATCTGATTTCATAATAAATCTGACGGCGTTGTTGTAGCCCTCGTAATTGCTCTCCATCTCCTCAATTGTTTTCTTTCTGGAGACAAGCCTGCCGACAGTGATACGCAGTTCCTCGCAAACTCTGGCGATTGACTTTTCTGCGGTTTTTCTGCCTTCAAGAACTTTTTCTGTTTTTTTCAGTTCTTCTTCAGCCGCTTCAGCTTCTGCCTGCAGTTCCTCTCTGTCTTTTCTCAGGATACTTAAATCGTCAAGAGTTTCCCGATTGCTGTTTTCTCCCTCATCTCTGCTTCGAATTAGCTCTTCTCTCTTTTTTTCAAGTCGCCCTATAAGCATACGTAGACTTCCCGCTTCTGCTTCTGCAGAGCTGATAACTCTCCTGCATTCAAATATCTCATTTCTGACCCTGTCTGCCTCTGCCGATGCATCTGCCAGAGCTCCGGCCAGATTGTTATATTCAACTGTTTTCTCTTCCAGCCTTCTTTGCGCATCAGCTGCATCTTCATCCAGTTGCTGCTTTTGCGAAGCCACGGTTTCATGGTTTTCTTTCTCTCTGCCGACGCTTTCTTCAAGAGCTGCGATGTCTTCTCTCGCCCTCTTGAGATTTTCTTCTATTGCAGTGAGTTTTTCTCTGTCCACCTCTTCCTTGTTAATCAGAGCATTGTACTCTTCTATTATTTCGAGGAGCTTGCCTCTCTCCTCCTCGGACATGGTCTCAAGAATTTCGTTTCTGCTGTTTTTTTCCGCAAAAGCTTCATCAAGGCGTGTTTTCTCGTCTTCCTTTTCTTTTAATGCGGAATTTACTTCTTCAAGGTCATTTCCGGCAAGCTTGTTTTTTTCTTCAAGGTTCTCGACATTTTTCAGAATAATATTTATATCGACTTCCTTCTGTCTCTTTCTAAGCTCAAGATACTCGGATGCTTTAATACTGTCTTCTCTGAGCCCATCAATACGGCCTTCGATTTCACCTAAAATATCACGGACTCTGTCCATGTTGTTCTCTGTAGCCGCAAGTTTTCTCTCTGCTTCTGCCTTCTTAGTTCTGTATGCTACTATTCCGGCAGCCTCTTCGAAGATTTCTCTTCTGGATTCTGTTTTGTTGCTTATTATATCTGCGATTTTACCTTGTCCGATTATGGAGTAGCCGTCAACTCCTATTCCTGTATCCATAATCAGTTCACGAATATCTCTCAGCCGGCACTGATTGCCGTTTATTCTGTACTCACTTTCCCCTGATCTGTACATCCTTCTCGTGATGGCGACTTCCTTGTATTCAATGGGCAGCACGCCGTCGCTGTTATCGATTACAAGTGTTACTTCAGCCATCCCACGCAGCTTTCTGCTGGAGGTACCGTTGAATATTACCTCCTCCATCTTACCGCCTCTGAGCATCTTGGGACTCTGCTCTCCCAGAACCCATCGAATAGCGTCGGAAATATTGCTCTTGCCGCTTCCGTTAGGACCTACAATTCCTGTAATTCCGTCCTTAAACTCTATTACAACCGGTTCTGCAAATGATTTGAACCCATGCATTTCGATTTTCTTAAATAACATCGCAACTCCTCTTCAGGGCAGCTTCCGCAGCATGCTGTTCAGCCTGCTTCTTGCTTTTGCCTTTGCCTTCCGATATTTTTTTACCTTCCACTTCGAGTCTTACCGTAAAGGTTTTATCATGGTCAGGGCCTTCCTCTCCCTGAGGAATATATCTGATATCAGTAACTCCGTGCTGCTGCAGAACTTCCTGCAGTGCAGTTTTGAAATCCCGGACTATAAATCTTCCTGACTTGGCGTCCTCAAGGAGATCTCTGAACATCTCAAGCACTACACGTTTAGTCTCGCTGAATCCGCCGTCAAGATATACAGCCCCTATTACTGCCTCCATGGCATCGGCAATTATCGATTCTCTCTTTCTTCCCCCGTTTTTTTCCTCGCCTTTGCCAAGGCGGAGAATTTCTCCGACCTTCAATCGCGTTCCTTCTGCAGCCAAAGCTTTTTCGCATACAATGGCTGCTCTGGCACGAGAAAGGAACCCCTCTTCTTTGTCGGGGTATGTTCTGTAAAGTTCCTCTCCGATAATTGCATCAAAAAACGCGTCTCCGAGGAATTCCAGTCTTTCATTGCTCCCCGAAGGATTCCCGCTCTCCTGTGCATACGAACTGTGAGTCAGCGCAGTCAGAAGAAGTTCTTTATCGTTAAATCTGTATTTTATTCTGGTTTCAAATTGAGTAATCTGATTCATCGCATTCTTCAATTTTCAGAAGCTCCTGTCTTATTATTCCAACAACATCCTCTCGGGCATATGGAACTGCTTTAATAATCGCACTTTTTACTGCCTTTGCAGTAGATGAGCCATGCATCTTGATTACAGGACCATTTACTCCGAGTACCGGGGCACCGCCGTATTCTTCATAATCAAAGCTGTCCTTAAGAGCATAGAGATCTTTTTTCAGAATTAGTGCGGCGATTTTGTTTTTCAGCCCTGCCATGATTGTATTCTTAACCTGCTTGAATACGCCCATCGCAACACCTTCTGTAAGTTTCAGAATTACATTTCCGGTAAATCCGTCACACACAATTACATCACAAACGCCTGCCGGCACATCTCTTCCCTCGATATTTCCCACAAAGTTCAGATGGGAGGCCTTGAGTCTCTGAAATGCATCTTTCGTAACGCTTGTGCCTTTGCCTTCTTCTGTTCCGAGATTGACAAGTCCTATTCTCGGGTTCTCTATTCCCCACACCTTCTCTGTGAAGATACTTCCCATAAGTGCATATTCCACAAGGTTACCTGCTTTTGATTCCGAGCTTGCCCCTGCATCAACGAGAAGTCCCGGATGTCCGCCGCTGATATCAGGATAAACACTGGCCAGCGCCGGTCTGTCAATTCCTCTTATTCTTCCTAGTATCATTCTGGATCCGACAACGAGGGCACCGGTATTGCCTGCAGATACAAACACATCTCCTCTGCCTTCCTTAACCATATTCAGTCCGACTACCATTGATGAATCCTGCTTTCGTCTTATTGCTTTCACAGGACTGTCTTCCATAGTAATCACGTCCGATGCAGGTTCTATGGCAATTCTGTCGCCATAATATCCGTTTTTCCTAAGTTCTTCCTCAATAAGCTCCGGCTTTCCGACAATTGTAATTTCATCATCTATCAGCTTAACAGCCTCAACTGCACCTTTGACTGTTTCTGCAGGTGCGTTGTCTCCGCCCATTCCATCAAGTATTATTCTCATAATTACCTCCTGTCTTCGTGCCTATACCATAAGCTCCACAAACTGCTTTGTTCGTTCTTCTATATCATCGGCTTTGAAAACAGCCGATCCCGCAACGACAATGTCCACTCCCGCTTCAATTACTGTTTTAACGTTGTCTAAGGTTACTCCACCATCAATTTCTATTTCGAAATCCAGACCTCTCCTGTCGCGGATTTCTGCAAGCTGTCTGACTTTATCCATGACATTAGGTATGAATTTCTGGCCTCCGAATCCCGGATTTACCGACATGAGAAGAACCATGTCAACATCTTCCAGAATCCATTCCAAAGTATCGAGAGATGTTGCCGGATTAAGAGAAACACCGGCTTTCACACCTGCCGCCTTTATCTGCTGAACCACTCTGTGCAGATGAGTGCAGGCCTCCTGATGGACTGTAATATATTCCGTATTGTCAGTCACGAAATCATCAATGTATCTTTCCGGATTTTCTATCATAAGGTGTACATCAAAAGGTATGTCCGTACGCCCCAGAAGGCTCTTCATCACTGTAGATCCGAAACTTATATTCGGAACAAAGTGTCCATCCATTACGTCCACGTGAATAAGATGAGCGCCACCCTTCTGTATTTTCATCACATCTTCGGCAAGTCTCGAAAAGTCTGCTGAAAGAATTGACGGTGCTAGTTTTTTCATTTTCTGAGTTCCTCCATCTGTGCCCGGTACGATTCGTACCTGCTTTCACTAATTTTACCATCTGCCAGAGCTTCTTTAACTGCACATCCGGGTTCTGCAATATGCCTGCAGTTGTCGTATCTGCAGCTGCCGGAAAATCTGAATATTTCCGGATAATAGTGCTGCAGCTCGTCCTCCTCTGTCTCATCTCCGTAAAAAGACGTGAATCCCGGTGTATCGAATATCATAGTTTCCTCTTCATCATCCAGAGTAAATATTTCCGAATGACGTGTTGTATGCTTTCCTCTGCCTGATTTGCTGCTTATCTCTCCTGTTTCCATTTCGGCTTTAGGCGCGATCCTGTTTATTATTGTGGATTTTCCTACGCCCGAAGGACCGGCAAAGGCTGTTGCCTTTCCTTTTATCAGTTTCATAAGTTCATCAAATCCTGTTCCTTTGATATTATCAAGGCATACTACGGGATATACGGATTCATATATCTCTATCAGTTTGTCCGGATTTCCCAGATCGCATTTATTAATACAAAGAACTATATCGGTCCCGGCCTTTTCCGCCATAACAAGAAACTTATCTATGGTTCGAAGCACCGGTGCAGGTTTCTTTACTGCAGTAACTACGGCGAAACAGTCAACATTTGTCACAAAGGGTCTGATAAAGCTGTTTTTTCTCGGAAGGAGTTCCGTAATGAGACTGTCATCTCCTTCTCCGGCTTTTTCAAATTCCACTTTGTCTCCTGTCGCCAATCGTACTCCACGTTCCTTGAATATCCCGCGAGCTCTGCATCTGTATAACGTATCGCCGGATTTCACGTAATAAAATCCGGCGATTCCCTTTACAATAGTACCTGTATTAATCATCTTCTTCTGTTTCCTGTGTCGGTTCGGTAACAGGAGGTGCTGTTGTAGGCTGCGGTCCTTTACTGATTGTAATGGACACTGATGAGCCCTTCTTCAGCTGAGTATTTGACGAATACTGCTGTTTTATTACAGTTCCCGGAGCAGATGAGCTGTATTCCTCACTTACGCGTCCGAGTCTCAGTCCGGCAGCGTCAAGTGCCGATCTGGCATCACTTTCTGACTTACCGATAAGATACGGCACAGATGCCTTGTTCAGCGAACCGTCACTGACAACAACATTAACCTTGCTGCCCTTTTCCAGACTTGAACCACCGACAGGATCCTGACTTAAAACTGTTCCCTCCGGTTTCTCGCTTGCTTTTTCACTTATGCTGCCCAGCTCAAATCCTGCCGCAGTAAGATATTCGGATACATCATCAACATCTCTTCCCGTTAAATCGGGAACACTTCCGTCTCCCAGGCCTTTGCTTATGTTTACAGTAATCGTACTGCCCGTCTTAATGGTTTCTCCCGGCATCGGATCCTGGTTTACTATGCAGCCTTTTTCTACATCTTCGCTGACAACCTCATCTCCTTCTTTTATCTTAAGGTCATATTCTTCAGCAGCAAGCTGTGCCTCTTCGAGTGTCTTCCCCGTATAATCAGGCGCCTGTATTTCTTCGCCGCCAAAAATCGAAACAGCAGCTATTATTCCGCCTATCAGTATTACAGCTGCAATAGCGGCAATAATAAGGATTCTATTTTTCTTAGCTTTGCTGCCTCCGGATTTCTTCGTTTTTCTTTTTCTTTCTTTTTCCGGATAATCGTCACCGTCAATATAATCTGTCTCTGCTATCGGACCTGAAGGCTGTTCGCGGCGCGTTCTTCCTCCCATAATTGCATCTGATCCGACTACACCGCTTACAAACTCAATATTATTCAGCGCCTGTATCAGTTCATCCGCAGATGCGAATCTGTTGACAGGATACTTGTCTGTACACTTCATAATAATGTGTTCCAGCGACGGAGGAATTCCGTCAACACGCTGCGACGGCGGTGTCATCTCCTCATTTATATGCTGCAGTGCAATGTTCACCGGATTATCCCCGTCAAAAGGAACGGTTCCTGTGAGCATTTCGTACATTACTATACCCAGAGAATATATATCGGATTTTTCATCTACATATCCTCCTCTTGCCTGTTCAGGTGAAAAGTAATGAACAGAACCTACAATACCGTCTGTATTGTCGACGATAGTGGCTGAATTTACTGCCTTTGCAATTCCGAAATCCGTAATTTTAGCCGTACCGTTAGGCGTAATCATTACGTTGTGTGGTTTAACATCTCTGTGGATGATATGGTTCTTATGAGCAAAAGCCAAAGCCGATGCAATCTGCTTCGATATGGCAATTACTTTCGGATAGGCCATCGGACTCTGGTCTCTGATATAATCGCTGAGAGCTCGTCCCTCTATAAGCTCCATTACGATGTAATGTATATTTCCCTCTCTTCCGACATCATAAATATTAACAATGTTCGGATGAGACATACTTGCCGCATTCTGCGACTCTCTTCTGAAACTGTCGATAAATTTGTGGTCATTTATAAATTCAGGCTTTAGTATTTTAATGGCAACAAACCTGTTGAGAAGCTTGTCTTTAGCTTTGTAAACTACAGACATTCCGCCTTCGCCGATCCTGTCATACAGCTCATATCTGCCTGCAAGTACCTTACTCATACTCTCCTCCTAAAACTATATCTTGAGCCCGACTACAGTAATGTTATCTCTGCCGCCGGCTTTATTTGCTTCATTTACAAGATCTGCACAAAGGTCACTCATTCCCTTCCCCGATCTTATGTGCTCGGCTATAACCTCCTCACCGACTTCTCCGTAAAGTCCGTCTGAGCAAAGAATCAGAACATCATTTTTAGCCAGTCCGACTCTGTAGAAGTCCGGATCAACTGCCGGCTCTGCACCCAGTGCTTTGGTTATTACGTTTTTCTGGGAATGGGTTTCGGCTTCCTCCTCAGTCAGCAATCCCTGATCTATCAGTTCGTTTACGTACGTATGATCCCTGGTGATACGTCTCATCTTACCCTTTCTGTACAGATAGGCTCGACTGTCTCCTATATTCGCAATATACGCGGCACCTTCATAAATATATGTCATTACTATTGTCGTAGCCATTCCTCTGTTGCTGGGATTCTGCCTCCCCATGGCAAACACTTCTCTGTTTGCCATATCTATTGCCTGAGTAAACAGACCGAAGATTTCATCAGGTGTCGCACATTCTTCAATATTGTTTTCTCTGATATATCCGGCAATTATTTCTACGGCAGTGCGGCTTGCTATTTCTCCGGAGTTGTTTCCTCCGACTCCGTCAGCCACCATATATACGTCATAACTTGGGATCACGAAGCATGCATCTTCATTGTTTGTCCTGACGATACCTCTGTTGCACTTAAAACCAAACTGTTGCACCATATTGTACTAATACCTTTCTTTTCTCAAATAGACCTGTTCTCTAATCTTCCAGAATTTCATCTCTCTTCATGACACATATGAAAAATCCGTCTGTGTCATTTACATTAGGAAGAAGAAGTATTCTTTCAACTCTATGGAAGCTGCTGTTCTTCTTCAGAAATTCAGCAACAACTTTCTCGTTTTCGTCCGGATTAATTGTGCATGTGCTGTACACTAATGTTCCACCGGGTTTAACGTACGACGAAGATGCGCTGAGAATAGCCAGCTGTTTCTTAGGCAGAAGGTCCATCTCATCGCTCTTCTCTTTATATTTAATTTCAGGTTTTCTTCTGATAACTCCGAGTCCCGAACACGGAGCATCCACAAGTACCTTGTCAGCCTTGCTGACCATTGAAGAATCAACTCTTGTGGCATCCCATGAACGTGTCTCTATATTCGTTATTCCAAGTCTGCGTGCTTCTTTGTCAACCTGATCCAGTTTTCTTCTGTATATATCCGAGGCAATTATCTTGCCTGTATTATTCATTCTCTCGGCAATCGCCGTTGTCTTTCCTCCCGGAGCGGCGCATACATCCATAATCAAGTCGCCGTGCTTAGGATTAAGCTTCTCCGCAACGAGCATCGAACTCTGATCCTGAGGTGTAAACAGTCCATGAGCGTAAAGGTCGGATTCAAGAAGTTCGGAGCCTCTGACATTCAATGCGTCCTGGCAGAGTTTTCCTCTTGAAACCTCGAACCCTCTGCTCTCAAGAGCATGAACAAGGTCCTCCTTTACGACCTTTAACCAGTTCATTCTTATAGTCATAGGAGGCTTCTCGTTTCCTGCCTGAAGCAGTGATTCAACGAACTCAATGCTGTAATATTTCATCCAGAGTTCTATTATCCAAGGAGCATATGAATACTTCAGAGAAAGATATCTGACTTCATCTTCTTCGCGTTCAGGGAGTTTTATCTGTCCCTTACGACTCTGATATTCCCTCAGTACGCCGTTAACAAGCCCGGCCTTTGATTTGCAGTATCTTTTGGCCAGATTAACGCTTTCGCTTACAGCTGCGTACTCAGGAACCGATCCCATGTATCCCAGCTGATATATTCCCATTCGAAGTATCGTAAGTTCAGGATTCTTCAGACTTCCCACACCATCCTTGACAAATTGCTCAAGGTAGTAGTCTAAAGTCATCTTTCTCTCCAGAACACCGTATACAAGCTGTCTGACAAAGGCCGGAGACCCCGGTCTGTTCACGTGAATCTTGTGATTCAGAGCTATATTCGAATAAGCCTTCTTTGATTCTACATCCAGTAGTGTCAGATATGCTGTTTTTCTGTTAATATCCATATTTCTCGCCTCCTTGCGAAATGTGCTTAGTAATTCATCCCTGACGAATATTCTATCTTAAAACCGTTCCGATTTCAATTGTATTGCCTCTTAAAAATTCCCCTGTTGATACGCGCTTCTTACCCGGCGCCTGAATCTCGGTAATTCTGAGAATTTCCCCTCCGCAGGCTATATCCAGATAATCCTTTCCTTCTCTAATCACCGTTCCTCCTTCTTCAAGGGTTTTTTCCGAAACAACTTCTGCTTTCCATATCTTATACATCTTGTCCCCTATGTATGCGAAACTGCCCGGCCACGGATCGTATGCCCGTATTTTTCTCTCTACAGTTACCGGACTGCTTTCGAAATCTATATGTCCGTCCTGCTTCGTTATCATCGGCGCATATGTCGAAAGAGAATCATCCTGTTCCTCAGCCGTAATTTCATCAAGCTTCGGCAAAGTATCAACAAGCAGCTCCGCTCCCATTACAGCCAGTTCATCGTGAAGCTGACTGCCTGTTTTTCTGTCTATTGGGGTTGAAGCCTTTGCAATCATATTTCCGGTATCCAACCCCTTCTCCATGTACATTATCGTCACTCCCGTTTCTTCGTCACCGGCTGCGATTGATGCCTGAATAGGCGAAGCTCCTCTGTGTCTCGGAAGCAGCGAGCCGTGGATATTCACACATCCTTTCGGCGGAAGGTTGAGAATACTTTCGGGAAGAAGCTTCCCGTAAGCAGCAACTACAATTACATCCGGAGCCGCATCTCTGATTTTCTCGAGGAACTCTTCATTCTTTTTGATTTTCTCAGGCTGCAGCACTTCTATTCCCAGCTCAAGGGCCTTTTCTTTTACCGGTGAAAAACTGATTTTCTTGCCTCTGTTTCTCACGGCATCAGGCTGGGTGACAACGTATGGAATTTCATATCCCTCTTCACGAAGTCTTACAAGGGCCGGAACTGCGAAATCCGGCGTCCCCATATACACTACTCTCATACTGGTCTCTTCTCCCGGTTAACCTTCTATATCATGAACGTCTTCAGCCTTGTCAACATACAGAACACCTTCAAGGTGATCGAATTCGTGACATACCACAACAGCATCAAAGCCTTCCAGCTCATATGTCTGTTCTTTTCCGTCTCTGTCCTTCGCTTTGATAGTTACTTTCTCCGGACGGATAACAGTTCCCGATTTTCCCGGAACGCTGAGACATCCTTCTTCACTTTCCTGTTCCCCTTCCATTGTAATTATTTCAGGGTCTACCATATACATTACTCTGCCCTCTTCAGGTTCAGCCACAAAAATTCTGCGCATTATACCTACCTGAGGTGCTGCGAGTCCCACTCCCATGGCGTTTCTCATTGTTTCTACCATATCATCCAGAATCATGCGGGTTCTGTCTGTAACCTCGCCTACCGGTCTGCACTGTTTTCTGAGAATCGGATCTCCTATTTCAACTATATTTCTTAATGCCATCTTTACCTCCTGTAATTTATGCGAAGCTGTATGGATTAATATCCACTACAGCAGTATAGCCTGTTTTCTTTTTCTTTTCTTCGTCTTTGATACTGCGTATCATTGCCGAATACTCCCGGCGCTTTCCCTTAGGGCACTTGATAATCATCGAATATCTGTATGAATCTCTGACTTTATTCATATACGCTTCCTGAGGTGTGAAGAGATTCTCTCTGTCTTCCGGTCTCATCATGGCTTTCAGCCTGTCATACCACAGCATCGCTCCCGATTGAGCCGTTTCCGGATCCGGCGCCGTGAAAAGAATCTGAAACATATCGCTTAAAGGCGGATATTTCATTATCTTTCTGAAGTCCATTTCATATGCATAGAAACTTTCGTAATTCTGCCGGGCTGCCATTTTCACAGCATAGCTTTCGGGACTGTATGTCTGAATAATCACCTTGCCCTCAGCATCGCCTCTGCCTGCTCTTCCTGCAGCCTGCGTTATCAGCTGAAATGTTCTTTCAGGTGACCTGAAATCCGGAATATTAAGCGACACATCTGCGGATACTATTCCGACGAGTCCCACATTCCTGAAATCCAGGCCCTTGGCAATAATCTGAGTTCCTATGAGAATATCCGTTTCGCCTTTGCCGAATTTGCTCAGTCTTCTGTTAAGGGCTCCCTTGCCGGATACTGTATCGACATCTATTCTGTCGGCATTGTACTCGGGGAACATATTGCGTATTTCTTCTTCCAGCTTCTCTGTTCCGGATCCGAAATACCTTATATATCTGCTTCCGCATTCAGGGCACTCGGCAGGTACGGGTCTGCTGTACCCGCAGTAGTGACACGTGAGCGCATTTTTGTTTTTGTGGTGTACAAGTGATAATCCGCATTCCGGACACTTGGCCACATACCCACACTCCCTGCATGAAACAAAGGTTGAATAACCTCTCCTGTTAAGAAACAGCATCACCTGTCTGCCTTCTCCGAGGCACTTCTTCATCTCGCGATATAGTCTTCCGCTTATTACCGATGCATTTCCCTCCGAAAGTTCCTGCCTCATGTCGATGATTTCCGCCTCAGGCAGTTTGACATCATTATATCGCTTCGTGAGTTTAAGCAGCTTGAATATTCCTTCATCTGCTCTGCTGTATGTCACTATTGACGGCGTAGCACTTCCTAGCACAAGAACTCCGTTAGAATCTCTGTCCTTCAGGCGTTTCATGGCCACTTCAACCGTATCGTACTTAGGCGTGAAATCCGACTTGTACGTAGTTTCATGCTCCTCATCCACAATAATCAGTCCGGGATTCTCTACAGGAGCGAAGACAGCAGACCTTGCCCCTATAACTATTTTCGCATGTCCTCTGCGGATTCTCTGCCACCTTTCATACCTCTGTCCTCCCGTAAGACGGCTATGCAGAACTTCCACGGAATCCTCACCAAAATAATTGAGAAATCTTTCTGTTATCTGCCCCGTCAGTGAAATCTCAGGCACGAGAAGGATTACTGTTCTTCCCATCAGAACGGTTTTTTCAGCGGCTCTGATATATATCTCTGTCTTGCCGCTTCCCGTAACACCATGAATCAGAAAACTGTCATGTATTCCCTTTTCAATGGCGCTTTCAATTCTGTCTAAGGCATTTCTCTGCTCATCGGTAAGTCTTTCGATTTTACCGGTTGTGAAATATTCTTCTTCCGGTGAATCGGGAGACTTCTTTCTCACCGGTTTCTGCCCCGCAGGAGTGAAGCATTTAATCGCATCAATATATCTGCACAGATATCTTTCTCTCATCCACAGAGCAGTCCTTATCATTTCCTCCGTAAGAGAAATCTCTTCATCTGCGGAATCGATTTTTTTAAGCTTAGGTATAAGCTCTTTGCTTATCTCCGATTCTTCGGCGAAAGAGACAATATACCCTTCTCTTAAATTACGGCTCCTTGCAAAAGGCACGAAAACCTTGCTTCCGACTTCCAGCGAGTCATCCTCGCATATATACGTGAAGCTGTTGTCTGTACTGTTGCTTTTGTTGTCAATTATTACGTTGGCAAACTTCATTACAGCAAGAAAATATCATTCTCTGCGCATTCCTTTATCATATCTTCCGGCCATATTGACGCCTGCACTTCCCCGATGTGCGCCTTTCTGAGGAAGTACATGCAAAGTCTGGACTGTCCGATTCCTCCGCCGATTGTGTAAGGCAGTTCCTTATTAAGAATCATTTTATGAAAATCCAGTTCTCTTCTGTCTTCTGCTCCTGCGGCTTTAAGCTGTCTGTCCATTGCCTCTTCGTCAACGCGGATTCCCATTGAAGAAATCTCAAAGGCTCTTCCCAGAATATCATTCCACAGCAGAATATCGCCGTTCAGTTCCCAGTCGTCATAGTCCGGAGCTCTTCCGTCATGAGGCTGTCCCGATTTAAGAGGACCGCCTATTTTCTCGATAAACACCGCTCTGTGCTCTTTCGTTATTGCGTCTTCTCTCTCTTTGCTGTCAAGATCCGGATACATATCCTCCAGCTCCTGAGATGTAATAAAGAATATCTCGTTCGGAAGTTCTGTTTTAAGTTCGTTGTAATGTCTGTTAACAAAGTCATTGAGGTTCTTCAGAGCATTATAAAGAGTCACAACTACTTCATGAAGATATTCCTGTGTTCTGTCTTCCTTGCGTATTACCTTCTCCCAGTCCCACTGGTCAACATATATTGAATGGAGATTGTCAAGCTCCTCATCTCTTCTGATTGCATTCATATCTGTGTAAAGACCTGTTCCCGGCTTGAAGTTATATCTGCCTAAAGCCATTCTCTTCCACTTAGCCAGCGACTGAACAATCTCAACCTTCTTTTCGCCCATATCTTTAACAGTAAAGCTTACTGTTCTCTCAACACCGTTCAGGTTATCATTCAATCCTGTTTCAGGCGCAACGAAAAGCGGCGCCGAAACTCTTCTGAGCTTCAGTCCGTACGCCAGCTCCTGCTGAAAAAAGTCTTTGATTTTCTTAATTGCTCTCTGACTCTCCATGTAGTCAATTTCAGGTGTGTAGTTTTCCGGCACGATGAGTTTTCCCATAATATCTTCTCCTTTTATCTTTCACTGAACTTACATCCGCAGTAATTCTGCCTGTACAGTTCATACTTTCTTGACAACTCTATTGAACGCTTGAATCCGTCTTTCTTCTTAAAGTCCCTGTCCAGAAACGAAACTCCGTATTTCAGAGCCAGCTCTCTGCCGATTCTTGAAATGGTTCTGTAGCTTTTGTGAGGACTTACCGTAAGCGTGGTTCCGAAATAATCGCAGCCTGCCATCCCGGCGGTAATTGCTGTTTCCTCAAGTCTCTGCCTGAAACAAATGCTGCATCGCTCGCCGCCCTCCGGATCATCTTCATGACCCCTGACAGCTTCGAAAAATACTCCGCTGTTGTAGCTGCCTTCACGGAAGCTTATTTGTCCGGCCCCCATTCCGGCCAGTTCTTCATTCATTTTTTCCAAAAGCTTTATCTGGGATTCCTTGCGTTTTTTGTATTCTTCTTCATCTGAAATACAGGGATTAAAAAAGAACACCGTAATATTAAACTCGCCAACGAGCCTTTCTATTACAGCACTGCTGCACGGGCCGCAGCAGCTGTGAAGCAGAAGCGCAGGCTTCGATACGCTTTCATCGAAAGACTCTCCGCTAATGTATTTATTATCCTGTTCACTGCATGGACATATGCCCCTCATGCATTCCTTTTTATCGCAAGTCATATTTTCTTCTCCCTGCAATTAAACTTTAACAACTTATTATACACTAAATACAACAACAATAAAAGTACACTGTACATACGATTCAGCTGACCTGGTCTTTGCCCCCACACTTGCCTTGACCGGGATTTTCCCGAGGACTTACTTCTAAACTACGCCATGATCGCCGGGTACTATCTCTTCCCCGGTTTACGTGGGACCTTTTGCCCGTAGCTGGCATGGCCTTTCAACCACAGACCTGAACCGTATGTGCAATGTACTTTTTATTGTGCTTTTACATTTCCCCCGCTGGCAAGACTTATGAAATACACATTTCCTGCCCCGGCTTCAATTAATGCTCTGCTGCATGCATCTGCTGTAGCGCCGGTCGTAAATATATCGTCTATCAGCAATACGTCTTTACCCTTAAGGGTTTTTTCCATACATTCCGGAACGGCGAAAGCTCTCTCCATTGCCAGGCGTCTCTCTGCCGGATTCATGCTTCTGAGCATATATGTATTTTTCCTTCTTTCAAGGAGACTGCTTTTAAGGGAGATATCAATGTTATTTTTCCTGAGTATGCGAACCATGTTTTTCGCCATCAGTTCTGCCTGGTTATAACCTCGCTCCTTAAGTCTCTCTCTGCTAACGGGAACGGGAACCGCCAGCTGCGGTCTGATTCCTTCTGGCACAATAGCGCTCATGAATTTATCAGCCAGAACCTCGCCCATTTTAACAGCCATATATCCCTTGCCGTTATATTTGATATCCATCATGATGTCTCTTTCATAAAGGCCGTATGTCATACAGCTGAAGCCTTTGCTGAACGAATGATCCACAGTCATACAGTTGTAACATACGTCTCCCTGAAATGTATCGGGCAGCCCTTTGCCGCAGCGGCTGCATGTTCTGACATCGGAAATCCAGTGTATTTTTTCGATACACTCGTCACACATTGAATATGGCCGGCTTCTGTCAATGAGGCTGCCGCATACAATGCAGTATATATTTGAAGGAAACAACGCTTCCCATATTTCATCTTTTATTTTTCCCATATTTCCCTTTTCCCCTGATATCTATTCCATTTCCAGCAGTGCCGCCAGTCTCGCGGCCAGCCCTGAATATCTCATACTGATTCTGTTGTTGTCGACGATGGCCTCTAGTTTTTTCTCGGAACCGACAAGTACGACAGCCTGTTTTCCCCTTGTTACAGCTGTGTACAGCAGATTCCTTGTTGCCAGCATCGGCGGGAACCAGCTTACCGGCATTACCACTACCGGGAATTCACTTCCCTGGCTCTTATGTACGGTAATGGCGTATGCAGGCTCAAGCTCATCGAGCTGATTAAAATTATAAGTGGTGAATCTGCCTCCGTCGAATATTACATTAATCTCATTGAATTCCGTATCTATACTCTCGATAAATCCCACATCTCCGTTAAAAACCCCTTCGCCTTCCGTGAAATCTTCCCGGTTTCTCCACTTCATTTCATAGTTGTTTTTAATCTGCATGACTTTATCTCCCTCTCGGAAGATTCTGTCTCCGTGTTTTTTTTCGATTTTATCTGCAGATGGCGGGTTCAGGACACTCTGAAGCTCGCTGTTAAGGTTAATGCAGCCTACGATGCCTTTGCGTACCGGACTTAAAACCTGAATATCTTCGAGTGGATTGATATCCCTGAAATAATCAGGCAGCCTCTTAAGGCAAAGTTCCTTAATCGTATCAAGCATTTCTCTTTCGCCGTGCCGCCTCAGAAGAAAGAAATCTCTGTCTTTGGCGTTACACTGAGGATATTCTCCGTTGTTGATTCTGTGTGCGTTTACAACTATCATGCTTTCCCGTGCCTGGCGGAAGATTTCCGTTAACCTTGTGCAGTACA
The DNA here is from genome assembly GCA_029008005.1 of Bacillota bacterium. Taxonomy (GTDB): domain Bacteria; phylum Bacillota; class Clostridia; order Peptostreptococcales; family Anaerovoracaceae; genus Lentihominibacter. The sequence goes on from JAQXIX010000030.1 coordinate 25,627, forward strand.
CATACTCACTTGCTATTATGTCCCTCAGCACATTGCCGGCACCTACTGACGGCAGCTGGTCTTCATCTCCTACTATTATCAGTCGAGTGCCTGGAACTATTGCTTTGAGAAGACTGTCCATCAGCATAAGGTCTATCATCGATGCTTCATCAATGATTACCGCGTCCTGTTCCAGAGGATTCTCTTCGTCTCTCCCAAATCTCATAAATCCTTCTTCTCCGCCGGTTCCCTCACCGGACTGAAAGAAAGAATACTCCAGCAGCCTGTGGATTGTTGATGCCTCATGTCCGCTTGTTTCTGTTATTCTCTTGGCCGCTCTTCCCGTAGGCGCTGCTATTGCCGTGCTGAGACCGCTTCCCTCCAGTATATTTATTATCGTATTGATAATAGTTGTTTTACCTGTACCCGGTCCGCCTGTTATTACACTGACGCCCATGTTTATACTTGTACTTACGGCATGTTTCTGATTTTCGCTGAGCTTTATTCCGGTAGATTCCTCTGTCATCCTGATGAGATCGTCAACTGAACACATAAGCGGTTTCAGTGTACCGTTCGAAAGCTGTCTTATGTTTTTGCAGATATTCTGCTCTGCCAGATAATAGTACTCCGGATAGACAACGCGTCTTCCTTCAAGTACATCCACACGGACACGACCTTCGAAGACGAGACTGTCCAGGCTGTCCTGTATTATCTCCGTTGAAACATCCAGAAGTTTCCCGGCATTCTCGCAAAGTTCTCTCTCAGGCAGGAAAGTGTGTCCTTCACCTGCAAACCATTTAAGGGTATAAACAATACCGCTGTCGATTCTGTATCTGTCGTCCTGCGCTATACCTATTTTGGCCGCAATTGCGTCCGCCTTCCTGAAGCCTATTCCGAAAACGTCATCAACAAGAGCGTATGGATTTTCTGTCACGATATCTACAGTCTCACTTCCGTATACGCTGTATATTTTCACGGCCTGCGCTCCGCTGATTCCATACTGCTTCAGGCTCATGGTAATACGTGCGAATTCTCTGTGAGCCGCGAATGCCTCTGCAATTTTTTCGGCTGTTTTTTCTCCGATTCCACTTACCTCGCAAAGTCTCGAAGGATTTTCCTCGATTACCCGGAAGGTCTCCTCTCCGAATCTCTGCACTATTGCGGCGGCAGTTTTTCGACCTATCCCCTTCATTACTCCGGATGCCAGGAATTCTCTTATTCCTTCTTCGGACGAAGGCATGATTTCTTCGAAGCTGTCCACCCTGAACTGCTCTCCGTAACGAGGGTTATCAATGAATTCCCCTGAGATTCTGTAGCTTCTTCCCGCTTCTGCTCCCGGCAAAGTGCCGACACATGTAAATGCTTCCCGGTCAGTTTCAAAAACGGCTACAGTATAGCCGTTTTCGCTGTTATGGAAAATTGTTTCGGCAATTAAGCCTTCATACTCTTCAATCATTTTACCGATTGTCCTTCACCCTATCTCAGCCAGCTGACATCTCTCAGAGCTCGTCTTATCTTGCTCTTCTTAAATGCCTTGGCATATTTAAGAAGCTGTTCTCTGTCATTCTTGTACGGCTGTTTGTGTATCACATCCGGCAGAAGATTAAGCAGCATTTCCGCTTCTTCCGGATCCGATGTGATTCCGGCTTCAACTATATCGTCTGCGTCGATTCTGAGATCCTCAACGAAAATAGGCTGCCGTTCTCTCAATATAACCTTGAGCACTTCGTCTCTTCCTTCTGCTCTCTGGTTGTTGTATCCCATTGTAATAATCTGAGCCTTGGCAACTTTATCGATGAAATTGTATTTATCCCATCCGACGCTGTATATGAATTTTTTCAGATTAGTGTCGTCGCTGGCAAAATGCAGCTTCGGCAGCGCTTTTTTTGTCTCCAGATAAAGTTCCAGATCTTCTTCCTCGTGAGGAAGATAAGATACGGCTTTTTTATAATGCCTGTCGAACACCAGATAAAATACAACGAGTCTTCTCTGTGCTATGTGCTTAAGCTTATCTATATTTTCGCAGAGAAGGTCGTACTCCCTGGCCTCTCTTCTGTCAGGTGACTGTCCTTCATCTCCGATAAATGCAGGCAGCAGATTCATTCCTTTTATCATCTTGAGCATTTTGCCCGCACTGTTTCCGTTTATCGCCTCCGTGAAATCATAGAGAAGTTCTTCTTTAGGTGCTTTCTTCAATATATCGGCTCTGTTGTTCATAGCCTCATATATATCTCTGTCAAGGTCAAATCCGTAAAGCCCTACATACTTCAGAGCTTTCATCATTTTCATCGGATTTTTCGCAAAAGCCTCAGCAATATTTCCGGTAGGTTTCAGGAGCTTTTTCTTCATATCGCCCCGGCCTCCGAAAGGATCGCAAGGTGCCTTATATGAATGTTCTCCCACTGCTTCACATGTGAAATCGTAAATTGCCAGCTGATCCTCAATACTTCCCTTGAGTGTAACAATATCTGACACTACTCCGTCAAAGGTGTTCGGTATATTAATGTCATCGGATATTACTTCTGTTGTATTATCCAGTCTCGTTACGCGTGTCCCTATTGCCTCTCCTTCGGGAAAGAGTTTCCTGACTTCCTCTGTGTCTGCATCTGTGTATATATCCCAGTCAAGAGCATCCTGTCCCATTTCCACAGCTGCAACACACTGTCCTGCACACCATGCGTCATATCCTTTATCTGTAAGAGTTTTAAGAATTGAGTTGATTTCTTTTGGCTTCCTCATATTATCTTTTATTCCTCCATGCGATAAACAGTTCTGTTATCAAGTGTCCATATTCTCTCACTGAACTGACCCGGTTCCGTTCCTGCAACGGCTTCTTCCATGTCATACATTTTAGCATCTATCATGTCGAGATAGTGAAGCATCTCAGCTTCAGGGAACAATGGCTTCTTCGGGCTTCCGAATTCCGGCTCATAGTGATGCGAAATAAGCATATGCTCAAGCAGTACTGCCTTTTCTCTGGACATACCCTGTTCCTGTGCCAGTTTTTCCAGTTCTCTGACTCCCAGAACCAGGTGTCCTAGCATTTTCCCTTCGAAAGAGTACCCCGGCGACACTCCCATTTCATTTGATTCGATTTCCGTAAGCTTCTGGAAGTCGTGAATAATAACGCCTGCCATAAGCAGTTCCTTCTTAAGGTTTGTATAAACTTTACACACATTTTCCGCCATCAACAGCATGCGCTTAATGTGATAGAGAAGGCCTGCCATTTCGGCATGATGGTTCTTTGATGCTGCAGGATAGTACATCAGCTTTTCTTTGCTGTTCTTAAGAATTCCCGTGCACAATGTTCTGAGTTCCTCATCCTCGAAGGCATCTGCCCTGCCGTATATGTAATCATACATATCTTCGGGTTTCTCAGGTGCCGCCTTAATATAATCCGTCATATCCAAATTGTCTTCGGCTCCTGTGAGTCTGATTCTCGTTACTTTCAGCTGCTTCATTCCGTTCCATTCGGTTACGACAGCTTTAACCTTGATTACCGTTCCTTCTTTTATTCTCTCGAGTCCCGGAATTTCCTCATCTGCTATATCCCATTTCTTTGCCGAAATTTCTCCGGTGCAATCACCCAGAAGCAAATCGAGATACGCTTTCTTGTTTGATCCTACTTTTATGGTGCTGTTTTTTACAATAAAATAAGAAACAACTTCCTGTCCTGTTTTTAAGTCATTAATATATAAATCTTTCATAAGGTGCATTATAACACATATGCCGGTGAATTTGTTTCTTTTTATTTCCGTATATACAACATTCAAAAAGGCTGCCGCAAATGCGACAGCCTCATTACATGCGTTTATTCGATTATTCGATAACTTCTGTTACAACGCCTGATCCTACTGTTCTTCCACCTTCTCTGATTGCGAATCTCAGTCCTTCTTCGATTGCGATCGGTGT
>JAQXIX010000031.1 GCA_029008005.1 Bacillota bacterium
TTTGCCGATATTCCTAAGGTTAAAGGCTGACACGAATTTTTCTGTACAGTACCTTGAAGGCGATATCATATATGTATATCGTCTAGCGTCATTTTCGTATACGTCTCTGACTACTTCAGTGCTGTTTCTCGCATCTTCCGCTGCAACTTCAATGTCGAATCCGATTCGTTTCAAAGGCGTTCCGTGCCAGCACTGTACATATACCTGCTCCGGTCTGATTGCAAACATTTTATTTATCCTGGAGTTTGAAATCCAGTATCCTGCCGTAGCGAAGGCCTTGTAGTATTCGGGCGATCCCCAGAGTATAAGCTTCGTTCTGTCGTTTTTCTCAAGGAACAGGTATTCATCCATGCATCTGTCCTTGAAACTCCAGATGAACTTATATTCACTGTACTCCGGTGAATTAAGCATGTATTCATATATTGCCTTCGGGCTGTCTGCATACTTGCGCCCCATGAAAGATTCGAAGATGATTACGTTCTTTTCGACAGGGAGCTTCGCATATTTATTGAATCTCGACGCTCTCCTGTGGAGTTTCATATTTCTGTAAAATCTTTTCACTGCCGGAATCCTCGGGTTGATAAAACCAAAGACCTTCTTAATCGGCCGCTTCATCGCTCTTCTTATCTTCGAACCTGTACTTCTCTTACTTGAATAGTTTCTTTTAGCCATTTAAAATCCTCTGTAAATAAATGCTCCTGCGTCATATCCCGGACCGTAGACTCCCAACGCCAGCACTGCTGCCAGCATCAGGAGAAGCAGCGTCCATCTCAGAACAAGCGGTTTCGCTTCCAAAAGCTCCCTTACCTGACATCTCGTCTCTTCAATATAGCTGATTATGAACCACACTATGCAGCAAACCAGAATAATCAGGAAGTCTGTTTCGTTAAGTCCCAGTGAAAGTATTGTCTCGGTAAACGGGACTCCGTGATTGATTCTGAACATGGAGCCGAACATTGTCACAGCAACACCGAGTGATGCTGCCTTAGGAAATATTCTGCCGAACACGACGATAAAAAATGTTCTGATATAGCGGAAACCCATCCACCACCACGATGATGCATTTATGTGCAGCTTCTCCATTATCGCCTTGAAGTAAGGCTCCAGAAGAAGCCCCAGTACTATTATCGTACCGTTGTAAAGTCCGTATGCCACATATTTGAACTCAGCTCCGTGCCATATTCCGATAGTGATAAACGTAGCATACTGGGCAATTATTACGGGAACCAGCTTGCCTACTCTGTCCCCGAGAACTCCTCTGAGATTCTTGCCCAGCTTGCCGAAGAACTTGGACATGGCCACAGGATAAAATATATAATCTCTGCACCAGTGACTCAGAGAAATATGCCATCTGTTCCAGAAGGAAGACAGACTGTCCGAGAAATACGGACGCATGAAGTTATTGGTCATTTCAATGCCCATACACTGTGCCACACCTCGGGCGATATCTATTCCTCCGCTGAAATCAGCATAAATCTGAATTGTATAAAAGAGCAGTGCCACGAAAACGGCTCCGCCTGAATAATCTCCGTAATTATCGAAAACTTCATTACAGAGAATCGCTACTCTGTCTGCTATTACCAGCTTCTTAAAAAATCCCCAGAGCATCAACTGCGCTCCGTGAGTAAGGTTCCTGTAATCGAATCTGTGTCCCTCATAAAGCTGATGAGCCAGCTGGTCGTGTCTGCTTATAGGTCCCTGTATTATCTGAGGGAAAAAGGCAGTAAACAGTGCGAATTTCGCAATGTTCGTATCAGGGGATATTTTATCTCTGTAAATATCTATAATGTAAGCCGCCGACTGGAAAGTGTAGAAGGAAATTCCCAGAGGAATCAGTATACCGCCCAGATCGAAACCTGCTCCGAGAGCGTTCAGATAATATCTGAAATACTTGAGAACCGCCAGAATACCGAAATCCAGTATCAGTGCCATTGCCACATACTTTTTCTTTCGGCTCTGACTTCTTGCCTTAGCGGCCTTCTTCTCGTCACGGCTCATTGTCGCCTTATGCTCTGCCATAAAAGCCTTATGCTCTTCGTTGCACCTGCCTATGCTTTTGCCGCAGAAAAAAGTGACTGCAGTTGTAAAAAGAACGAAGACAAATGTCTTCGGACTCGATATAAGGTAAAAAGCATAACTGGCAAAAAGCAGCACAAGCCATCTCCCTTTAACGGGGATGGCATAGTAGGCAATTACCGTCAGCAATGCGAATATTAAAAAATTCAGTGATGTGAATGCCATAGGATTATTCCTGTGCGTTTGTTATGAGTTCCACCATCGCGTCAACTGAGTTGAAGTTTTCGGGAACCAGATCCTCAACTGATATCTCCACATCAAACTCATCGTTGAATTCTCCTACAATAGCTACAATATCAAGTGATGCCAGAATGTTGTCATCAATAAGCTTAGTCTCATTCTCGAAGTCAACATCTCCTCTGATTTCAGTTAAAATTTCAAGTACCTGATCTCTCATTTCTGTCATTTCTCCTTTAATATTTTTAGTTCATATATTTTAACATACAATGTACATTAATTAAAGATTAAAGTAATCTGCCACGCGCCTGCTGTAGCAGTCGCACGGGTTCATCATTATTTCCCTCATGGCTGCTCTCCGGCTGCCGTATTCGTCTTTTCCCTCTGCAACATTCACTATGAAGCCTTCGAAATCATCCATAGTGAAAACATGCTCTCCCGGCATGTAATCCTGAGGATTGTCGAAGAAAAAAGGTCTTACCGTCTCATAAGTCTTCAAATCGTCCAGGACGAAAGCCAGAGGTCTGTCAAGAAGCAGATATTCGGCCGCTATTGAAGAATAGTCCGATATCATGGCATCGCTTCCTGCCACAAGCTCATAAAGATTAATGTTCTTGTCCTCAATAAACTCATTGTCGATTATTTCGATGTTCCTGTAATCTTCGTTATTAAGGGGATAATCCACCTGCAGGAAATGTTTCTTGATAATTATTACAGTATTCAGCCTGCAGCAAAGCTCATCAATCCTCTTCATTTCCTCGACAGTATTCACAAGAGGCAGACCCAGCTCTCCCGTAACCGTATCGTCAGACAGCCTTTCGGAACCGCTCTTTCTGAAGGTAGGCATCCAGATTATCGCTTTATCTGCCTTTTTTCCCTCCTTCAGTTCTCTTATCCATCTTCGTGCGTTTGTCTTGTCCGTATAGAACCAGTCAAGTCTCGGGAAGCCTATAGGCAGCATTTTGTCTTCTGTGGAGTTGAGGAACTCTGCGTAATGCTTCCTGTACATTTCACTTGTCACAAGGGCATAATCAAAGTAGATTATCTTATCGCTTCCGCCTGCCTTCTGACCTTTGTACCCGCATCCGTGCCAGAGATTGAGATAAGTCTGTCCCTCCTGTACCTTCCTGACCCAGTATATTGAATGGGTGAAAATCACGTACCTTGATGTTAGCACTGTTTTGTGAGCTTTATATGTTATTCTCTCAATATCCTGATGCTTCCGCCTTATGAATTTCACATTTTTGCAGCGAATGTGCTTATATCTCTCAGGATAATCCACGAGCCAGTAGATTTTGTATCTGTCGTTATAACCGTTTTCCACGAGATATTCGAAAAACGCCCTGCCGTTGTCTGCGAAATCCGGACTGGAGAGAAACACCAGCTGATTCTCATTGACCGGCGGCGGATTCTCATAAAGCTTCCGAACACATCTCTTTAATATCTTCTTGAAAATTTTTCTCATTTTTTCTTTCTCCTGCCTATAAGTAACGGCAGCCATCTCTCAACAATATATGCCACAGGAATCAGCACGATGAATATTATCAGTGATGCGATTATCACGTGATTGCTTACAAGTGCCGCCGTGCTGCTGCTGAGCACTGTCATTGCTATTATCAGAAGCTCGTGAGTGCAGAGATACACCACTGTATTTCTGCCTATGAGCTTCAGCACTCCGAACGGAGGAATAATTCTCGATATCATGTAAAATGCCAGAGAAAATGCTGCAACCGATACTGCGAACAGAATAAAGTTCCCGTAGTGATTCAGTCCCATTGTAATCTTAACGTTATATCCGGCAGCAATGTATCCCAGTCCTCCGGCAAGAAGAATCCATACCGGCATCTTCCTTGTAATCAGGACTTTGTCTATTCTGTCTCTGTACTCCATAAACATGTATCCCAGCATGAAAAGAAAACATGCCACCGGTACCGTTGATATGTGCCACGGGTACAGCAGATTAATATCTTCCACAAGGGATATTCCGTATCCCAAAAGTCCCGCCGCCGCAGATACTCCGAATATCACGCTGTTTTTCTTCTTCGAAGCTCTGACGATACCGTAAAAAAGAAGTGTCGTCAGGAAAAGCGTCGTCAGAAACCATGATGCCGATATAGGCAGCGATGACCAAGTCGGGTTTGAGTATGCTGTAGAAACCAGCAGACTCACTATGCTACCCTCTTCTTCGGGAAACAGCACGAAATATACTGCCCACAGGGGAATCACAAGTAAATTAAATATCAAATAGGGCCACAGCAGTGTTTTGCTTTTGTTCTTAAGAAGCTCCGGGAATGTATAGTGCCTTTTGTTCATCTGCAGGTTATAAGTCATTCCCGATATTATAAAGAACAGCGGCATGTGGAATGCATATATGTAATACCTTAGAGTATCCGGTGTTTCTCCGGTGGAGGCGTGACCCACAATTACTGCGAACATGGCGATACATTTAAGTACATCCAGCCAGTCCTGTCTCATATAATCCCATCCTTTTTCATCATTTCAACTATTCTCTGCGAATTGTTTCCGTCATGGAAGCTTACGATTCTCCTGTACTTCTCAACATGCTCCGGCTTCTGTTTCTGCATATAGCCGGCAGCAACGGCTGCCTTCAGTTCATCGCCGGTCACTGTGACATCGCCGAAGGCACTTTCTTCATCAATCATAAGATGCGCTCCCCCGTAATGCTCCATGCATTCGTCCTTTTCTTCCCAGCAGAATATCACATTGGCGCCTCTGTAGAAAGCGTCATATGATATTGACGAATAGTCGGTAATCAGCAGGCTGCAGCTTTTGAGAATCTCATCGTAGGATGTCTCCTCAGGTATGTATGATGAAAGGCCGCAGGATGATTTAAGCATGGCGCTTCTCATGAGCGGGTGAGGAAGCACATCGACTTTATCCCGCAACTCCTCAGGTACACCTTCGACCATCCGCTTCATCATGGCATAGTATGCCGTCGACTCGAAGTCTCTTTCGGCCGCATTACTCTCCCATCTTCTCCATGTAGGCATTATGACTATTCTGTCTGCATCGTCAAATCGTGTGTTTCTGTCAAACTTGGCGAGTCCCGTTACATAAAGCTCTTCATCGGCGAAACCGCCCAGCTCGATGAAATGCCGGGCTTCAAGCTCCGACGAAACAACGACCCTGTAAAGCTTCATGTTGTTTTCTCTGAAGGAAATTCTCATATCTGCGTCCAGAGACACCATGTACATGACTCCGTGCTGAAGAAATACATAAGGAACGTTCCTGTCGTTGGCTCTGCTCATTATGTTTCTGTCGGCGGCCCTCAGCTGAACTATGTGCTCCCGGGTCTCCGTACCTACGAAGCTGCTGCACCCGAAGAAACATTCAAGGTGCTCGTCGCTGTCTTTGAACAGCAGGTTTCGTCTGTATTTTTCCTCCAGCCTGTCAATTACAGGATTTTCTCTGTTTATCACATAGAATACATTGTCGTATCCCATATCTATCAGCTTCTCGTAGAGAACAGATGCGCTCTCTTCGTACCTGGAGCATTCCTTCTCATACATTAAAATCGCATTTTTATATCTGCCGGCTTCAGCTGCCTTCATGGCTCTTCTCACAGCCTGCCTGCCCTCCGGCGTATCGTAACGATTAGGCTCCCTGACCGTAAGCCACATGCCGTTCTTCATTGCCTGGCGCAGATATACGGACTTGCCGCCGCAGTTTAGAACAGGGCTGTTTCTGAAGCTTGTTCTTCCCGTTTCGAAGAGATTATACGAAAGCTTGCCTTCAAATACATTCCCTCCGTCCTCATAAACCGGAATAATTCTGTTCTGTATGTCCAGTTCATTGAGTACTTCCGAATCAAGCTTCAAAGTGTACATGTTGAGTCTGAAGTTTTTCGGAAGGGGTATCCCGCGTCTCATTGAGAAACTCACATCTGCTTCGTGACCTGTCTCACCTATTCTGAATCTGAGCCTGCTGCAGTCCACAGGCTTCCTGCTTCCCTGCAGTTTCATAATGCAAAGGCCTCTCGAGGCAATCCGGCTTCCCTTCTTAAAGAAAGAAAAGAATATGTTTCTTATTAACGGCTTAATCGGCTTGGTTTCATTCTTCATTTTCTCTATCTTTCTCCGAAAATCACTTCTGTCGCTCTGGCGGCTGCACTGCCGTCATCTATACAGTTGAATTTACTGTTGAATCTCTCATATCTTTCATCAGGTGTGAAGGATGATGTATCGCAGTTCTTAATACTATCGATAAGCTCATCTTCAGTCCTGAGAATATCACCCGGCATCTCATCGACGCTGAAATAAAAGCCTCTGATACTGTCGGCGTATTCATCCAGATCATACATATAGAACATAATCGGTCTTCTTAAATTAGCGAAATCGAAAGATACACTGGAATAATCCGTTATGAGTATATCCGTTATCAGGTACATCGGCGTTATATCGTCAACCAGCGATACATCGTACACGAATCCCCTGTATTTATCGAAGTCAAAGCTGTTGGCAATGAAGTAGTGAGCTCTGAAAAGTATCACATATTCCTCACCCAGTTCTCTTCTCAGTCTGTCGAAATCCATATGCGTATCGTAAACATATCCCACACCGTCGTGACTGTTGTCTCTGAATGTAGGCGCATAGAGAATCACCTTCTTGTCTGCGGGTATTCCCAGAAGTTCCTTTTCTCTTCTGACATCTTCTTCAGTGTAATTAAAAAGCAGATCGTTTCTCGGATACCCTGTCTCGGCTATTATATTTTCGATTCCCAGTTCCTTCATTCTGAAAGAGCTGATGAATTTCTCAGATGCGAACGGTGACGGAGAAAGGAAATAGTCGTATCTTACTACATCCATATCGTTTTTCCATCTTATCTCTTCGAGTGTGTTGTTTACATTGCCTTCTTCTGCCGTAATGTCACATCTCAGCTTCTTAAGAGGTGTGCCGTGCCATGTCTGCATAATCACCTGTCCCTTTTTCTTGCTTACTCTGTTGTCCAGATTGGAATTTGTGATTATGTACTTAGCCTTTGCATAAGCCTCCATTGCTTCCCTTGTCTTGGCCTTGATGATTCGGGCACGGGTGAGAGCCGGAAATTCATTTCCCTTGTTTTCATCATTGAATATCCAGATAAATTCAAAGTCGTCGAATCGGCTGTCATTTATCATGTATTCATATATCGCTCTGGGATTGCAGGCGTACTGACGACCCATGAATGTTTCGAAGAGGATTGTCTTGTCGTCAATCTTCACATTCTTCGCGATAATTTTATATCCGTTGACCTTTCTGGCTGTATTCACCTTTCTCACAATCACTCTCAGTTTGTGGTGATTCTTCAGAAAGTTTCTGAGTATCTTCTTGATTTTTCTCATGGCTTATTTCACCTGCGCTCCTGCTTTATCTGCAATAAATTTCGCCAGCCGGGCTGTACACTCTCCCGGTATAACATGTATGTACTTATCTCTGAATTTTCTGAGGGCATCGAAATCGTACTCTTCCCTCATCATACGTTCCAGATCCGCTGCGTTCACGGATGATGCCTGCGGCATCTCTGTCTCCGGATCGATATTCAGCCCCGTACTTTCTCTGTATTCATCTATGTCATAAACATACCAGTAAACGGGCTTGCCTGTCAGTGCCGCTTCAACTCCCAGGGCGGAATAATCGGTTATTACTCTGTCACAGGCCATAAGCCACTGATATGTGCTGTATTTTTTCTCGCTTATTTCGTATCTTTCGTCAAGAGGATGCAGCTTGACAACAAGCTTGTATCTGCTACTGTCCAAAGCTTTCATCAGTCCTTCTGCATCGGCGCTCGCTCCACGTCTGAAAGTGGGAGCATAGAGAATAATCTCCCGTTCTTCTCCGCCTCTGATTTCGTCGATTTCGGCTTCGTTGTTTTCTCCCGATACCAGCAGATCTGTTCTCGGCAGCCCTCCTGTCACCATTTTCTCCGAATCTGCATCAAAAGCCATCCTGAAGTGTTCCGATGTTGCCGGGGAAGGAGCGATAATATAATCGTAATTTCTGTGCATTCCCATTATCTTCGCAGTGGCTGCGTCTCTTCCCGATGATTTTCCCACTGAATCATATCCGAATTTCTTGACTGCCGCCATAGCATGCCACATCTGAATTACTGCGGTCTCCTTCTTGTGCGGAATAATTCCGCATATTATACAATAGCCGTCAAGCACGATTGCTCTTGATGTGGCGAAGTATTTCATCTGCACCGGCATGTGAAACACATAGCTGATGAAATTCGACTTCTTAAGAGTCTTCGTGAGTACGGCTATTTCGTATTCAGGCAGCAGCCTGCGCAGTTCCTCCGCAAGCATTTTAACGTCTTCGGTGGCCTTGTCACTCTGCCTTGATATTATTGTTATTCTGTCTCTGACTTTCAGCGGTCTGAAAAACACATACAATGCCTTTATCATAAGAACCGCCGCTTTCTTCATTAAATCAACTGCGGCCTTCATACTTATCTATTGCCTCGTCAATGTCTCCGTCAAACACCATCTTGCCCTTTACCATTACAATCCCGCGCTTGCAGAACTGTCTGGCAGTTCCTGTAGAGTGTGTTACGAAGAGAAGAGTCACGTTATCATTTTCGATCAATTCGTTTACTTTAGCCAGACATTTCTCCCTGAAGACTCTATCGCCTACACTGAGTGCTTCGTCTACAATCAGAATTTCAGGACTAATGTTGACATTCACTGCGAATCCCAGTCTGGCCTTCATTCCGCTGGAGTATGATCTTACGGGCTGGTCGATATACTCATCGATTTCCGCAAAATCCACAATAGTCTGTTCTATCTCTTTAATCTCACTGTTTCTGAGACCACAGAGCTGTCCCTTAAGGTATATGTTTTCTCTTCCTGTCATCTCCGGGTCGAATCCCGATGTAAGCTCCAGCAGTGCGCTGACGCGACCGTCAACGCTTATTTCCCCTTCCGAAGGATAGGTTACTCCCGTTATCATCTTGAGTATTGTGGATTTGCCGGCGCCGTTCTTGCCGAAAATTGCTACAGCCTCGCCTCTCTTTACCTGGAAGCTGACATTGTTAACAGCCAGTTTCGGCTTGTATGAAACCTTCTTTGAAAAAACCGCCATAAAGCGCTTCTTGTCATTCTTATACAGTTTATAGCGCTTTGTAACATTCTTGAATTTGATTACTACGTTGTTGTCCATTGAATGCGCCTCCTACAATACGTCAGGTATCTCTTTGATCAGTTTCTTGTATGCCCATACTGCCGCTATAGTCATAACAAGAAACATTCCCAGATAGATTCCCAGCTGAAGAGGTTCCTCCCAGAACCAGACTTTGTATATGAAGCAGTTTCTGTAACCTGTTGCTATAAATGTTACAGGATTAAAGAAAAGTACCTTCTGAAGCCACGGAATACCGATTGTGTTAACATCCCACATGATTCCCGAGAACCAGAAAATCGCTGTATTTACCGATTTGATAAGGTTTATGAAGTCTTTGCTCATTGCACCCAGCATTGAAGCGAAGAGACTCCACGAAATGAAAAACATCGCCATCAGCAGCATGTAGAAAAATGTCTGCAGCCAGTAAATGTCAGGCATATGTCCCGTAATTATGAAAATCATACAGCATATGACCATAAGACCCAGATGTATTACCAGCTTGGATATTCCCACAAATGTAGGAATTGTAGATACGGGAAACTTCATCTTCGTAACAAGAAATCTGTATTTTCGAATGGCTCCCGTTCCCTGGGAAATCATATCGCTCATGAAGAACCATGCTATGAATCCCGGAATCATCCACAGTACGAAAGGATATCCGTTAACGCCGCCGCCTGCTCTGATTCCGTATGTGAATGCAAACCAGAAGACTACAATAGTGATTGTCGGTTTTACAAGAGCCCATGCCCATCCGAGGGCTGCGCCGCTGTATGTCTTGATAATATCCGATTTGGCCAGCTTAAGTATCTGTCTGCGCCATTCAAAATGTTCGATAAATATCGTTTTTAACGCTTCCACTTATCTCTCCTTAAAAATCACAAAATGTCATCCTATTTTAACACAATTTATTGATTTGCACCATATTATGGAGTAAGATTTGTAATATGGATATAATTGAGAAAACAATGACGAACGATAAACTTAATAATGCCGTTAAAGTATTGTGTGCCGCCGCCCTGATTATTATGATTTCAATGTGCGGAGGCCTTTATCATGCTCAGATTGGCCGGCTGGCTGTCTTCGCTCTGTACATAGTATTCTATGTTCAGATTCCGGGGCTTTACATTCTGGATCTGTTTTCCCTGAAGTTCAGCCACATTTCAACCAAGCTGTGTCTCGGTCTTTTCACCGGATGGAGCCTGATTATAATACAGTACTTTATCACTGAGCTTATCGGCACGAATATTCTTCTGTACGTAGCGGGACCTGTTCTCTCGGTTCTGTACATTGTCTTCGTGTCGGTTCCTGCACTCCGGGGAAAGAAAGGAAAAGCTTTCGGGGGTTTTTCCTTTAACAGAATGTCCGGAGCTTTTGCTGTATTCGCTGTTATGGCTCTCGCTTACTCCCTGCTTTATACTCAGTATCTTTACATGGCGCCGGATACCTGCGATTTCACTTATTTAAATGCAGACCGCGGTTTCCATATGGGGCTTATCGAAACTCTGTCCCACGGATGGCCTATGGAAAGTCCCTGGGTAAACGGCATCACTTTTAATTATCACATTTTCACGGAAATGATGTATTCGGTTCCTGTCAGGCTTTTTGGTCTCAGTGTCGATACTGTCCTTGTTACCTGCGGTCCTTTCATGACTGTCTATACTTTTTCCCTGTCACTTTATACTGTTCTCAGGGAAATGTGCAGTAACACAGACAAGACGGGGCTCTACTGTCTGGCGGTGATGCTTGCCAATCTCTACATCACTCGTTCCTCAACTAATTCTCTGGCATTTCTGTTTATCTTCAGAAACGAAAACGCTTCAGGTTACGGCATCAGCGCTGCTTTCGCTCTGATGGTTGCTCTTAAGTACTGGTACAATGCATATTCCTCCGGTCAGCCTTCACGTCGTTATTTCATCGTGCTGGCGGCATTTATGATGCTTCTGACCGGAATCAAGGGTCCTATGGGACTTGTTATGATAGGTGCTGTATGGGGAACCTGTCTGCTGGGCATGATTCTGCGCAAAGTTCCCGGGAAGACTCTTGTTCCCGTTCTTGTTTTATCTGTCTGTTTCCTTCTAATCTATGTAGTTATTCTGGGAATGAAGGGACAGTCCAACGGCGGCGGCACTTCTATTTTCGCTTTTGCCACTATAGCCAATATAGCTTACTATAAGTCGGCCTTGATTGCTTTCATGAAGGGGTTCGGTATTCCTAAAATTATCAGGCTTGCTGTTGTTCTCGTTGTATTCCTGGCATTTTTCTTCACTGCCTTTTTCGTGCCATTTTGCGCAGGATATATCAGAGAGCTTTGCCTGGTTCTCACAGGTCGCAAGAAATTCGATTTCCCGGCAGTAACTGTTTATGCCGTTGTTCTTCTGGGAATGGTATTCCTGTTCATATTTAACTACAGCGGTCACAGCCAGGTTTACTTCGGTCTTCTGGCTCTTCTGTTCTCTCCTGTTATCGCTTTCAGATTTCTGGAAGATATGTCCGGGAATAAATCGGCGTGGATGAGACTTGTCCGTATTGCCTTTGCTGTATGTCTGGTGATTTCCACTATGACTCTGGCAGGTCATTATCAGAAGCTTGCGGACGGTGCTGTCGATGCCCTTGATACTCACAAGACCTATGACACTTACTTGAGCATAAGCAAAGACGAATACAATGCCATGAAGTGGATTGAAAGCAATACTCCTTATGATTCACTGCTGGCTACAGACAGATACTACAGTGTTTCACTTGATGAGTATGATGTGAAGGATCGATGGAAAAACAGATTCTTCCTGTATTCTATTTATTCTAACAGGTTCTGTTATCTTGAAGGGTCCGGCTACAATATCCCTGATGACAAGTGGGAACTTCGCCGGGATATGCTTGAAAAGAACAGTGCTCTCTATGACAGCGCCAATGCCCGTCGCGGAGACGATGCCCGAGAGCTTGGTGTTGATTATGTAATTGTATCGAAGCGCTTTACCGATGCCGGAAATCTCTCCGGCAAAGGCTATGAACTGTGCTTCTCCAATGATGATATTGATATTTATCAGGTGACTGACCGGGCAGCTGACTAGCATGACTGCAGCGACTGCCCCGGTTTCTTTGACCGCAATTCTATTTTATATCCGGCTATAAGCGTAACGCTGAAAATTACAGCAAGGCCGGTCATCAGCGATGTGTACATCAGCGATGTTCCCAGCATTCCGTAGTTGAGAACGAAAAATTTCGAAAGCAGCTTCGCTGCCAGGGCAATGGCTATATATCCGCCTGTCAGCAGACGCTGCTGTCTTATTACTGTCATTACTACTGCGAAAAAGTTCACCATGGCCATCATTCCGCCTCCTATAAGGAGAATGCAGAGTTCCGTTCTTTCCGCAGACAGGTCCGTTCCGAAAATAACCGACAGTATCGGTGTCCCGAGAAACCACGCAAATACTACAGCACATACTGTAATTCCCGTAATTGCCAGCATTTGAACGGCTATCATTTTCTTGAATTTCTTCAGGTGTCTGTCATGCCATTCCTCCGCGAGTCTTACCAGTATCGGGTTGAATATGAAATTCGCCAGCATCTCTATAGCGAATACCGGCATAAATATGAAATTGAATTTCGCCTGTATTACTTCGTTGAGATATGCGTCTATAGCGTATTTCGGTGCATTTCCAACGTAAAGAAGCATAAAGAATCCGAGAAATATCGGGAAACATTCCACGAAAATTCTCTTTACGGATTCCTTGTTTACTTCTGATTTCAGTCGGCAGAAATCGGGTGCAACGAGTATTGTTGACATGAATGTTGTGATTATTGACACTACAGTCCACACAATTACCGAAATCAGCAGGTTATGTGTAATTATAAGACATACGCAGCAGCTTGCCACACTTGCAACCAGTCTGAACATTGTCGTCTTTGATGCGATATCAAGTCTCCATTTCTGCTGGAATCGACCGTATATTACATCTGCATATGACTCGAACATTTTAAGAATACAGACAAATAAAACTATAAGTGCCTTATCTGCGGAATACCCGTTACAGAGCAGACCGTAAATTACTGCTCCGACGCTTCCGATCGTCATTGCCGCACATGAAAGTATCCTGAAGAAATGGTATTCGCCGAAGCTGTTAATTTCTTTTATGTCGCTTACCTGATATTTTCTTACACCGAATTCGCCGATGTATGACATCAGGCTGGATATCGCATATGCTATAGAGAATATGCCTGCATCCTCCAGCCCGTTTGTTCTCATAATAACCATCAGGAGAATAACGGATCTGACTGAATACAGCAGTCCCGATGCGGCATTCCATATATAACTCGATTTCTCTATGTCCTTAGTTTCTGTAAAAAGTCCTTTTAGTTTTTCTTTCATTTAACTTCTCTTACAGCCTGCCATATACTGTATCCGCCTGCTGTTCCTGTTTCCTTCATGTGTATTTCGGAACCTTCTTCTCCGTACCATTTGTTAAAGTATTCTTCCAGTCTGTCGATGTTGCTGTTTGCCACGAATCTGATTCTGTCGCTGTCAATTGCGTCTCCGTAACAGTTTGTCACACCGAAGCCTCGGAATTTTTCTTGTATATACGGCGAGTGGGTTCCCCAGGAGCCTGTGCCCATAATATTATTTACTGTCTGAGGATAGCTTAATGCGTCTGCATATTCCGGTGCACTTCGTTTAACCGAAATATCACATATGAACAATGTGTTTTCCTGAGCTTCCGTGTATTCCAGAAGCTCTGAGGAAATAATTCTTCCCTCTGTTTCCGCTGCCTTTGCAATATCCGCCTTATACATGGGAATACTAAGACCGCAGCAGATTATTACTGTTATAACTGTAGCTGCCGCAGTTGCTGCCTTAAGCGACAGAAGATTATTTCTGTCCCTTCGGCTGCCGCCGGCTCTGCGGAAATACTCCGGTTTCATGTAGTACAAAAGCCACAGAATGCATCCCGCATCTGCCATGTACGTAGCTCTATATGCCGGGCGACCCATGTAGTACAGCATCATGTACAGAACTGCCGCCGAGGCACCTGCCGCCAAGACAAAAGGCAGGTATTTCGGTCTCATAAACACCACCGCCGTCAAAGCCATAAGCACCATTATTATTATATGAGAGCCTCTTCTCGAGTGTTCCGTAATGTCGCTTATTGTGCCTTTCACAAATTCTTTGACAACTTCAGCCGGTGCCTTGGATTCACCCTGCTCCAGATCAGTATATGTTTCTCTCAAAGCCAGCAGATTTTTCTCCGCAGCCGCGCCCTCATCGTCAAGATACCAGTGGCTTATAAGATAAACATCGTTTTCCGAAAGTCCCGTATGCTTGTATTTTTCCGGGTTTTCGATGAAACTGCTGTACACGGGGTAATCAACCACGTTGGATCTGGCATCGTTGTAGCTGTTGTACTCACTGCGTTCAGGATCGCTGTTCACCATGTTCATTGACGCTGTATGCATCAGCATCGTTCCGCAGAGAATAATAAATATCAGACAGTATTTGCCTATCTGCTTCGGTTTGAACAGTCCTGCATCAGCCAGTTTCTTTCTTTCGTATATGAGCTCAAAGATCAGATACAGTCCTGCGAATCCCACTGCTGCCGCCAGGCTGTAAATTCTGAATGCGGCTCCCATATAAACCATAATTATGGCGAATACATAGTATCCCAAGTGGCGTCTTTTCAACATGCTGTCTGCAAGTATCATCATTCCGGATATTGTCAGAAGAGCTGATGTTTTCGTGAACTGTATCATCCCGTAGTGATCAAAGGCCAGCATTCCGATTATCATTACCGTCGCTGTATTAAATAATAATCCCCTGCCCTTGTCCAGCATTATTTTCGTTACTGCCGTAAAGCACAAAAACGCTGCGGCCATCTGCACCGTAACGAATATGTTTACGCCGGTTACAACTGACTGGAGCGCTGCGAGGGGAACACACAAAAAGTAGTTTACAAATATGAGGTATGGTTCTCCGTCTGCAATTCTGCACGCCAGTGCAAAATCGTCATTCGTTTCGTAAACTACATCTGTGAGAAGCAGAATAACTGCCATTATTATTATGTTGACCGCAAATGCGGTCAACATGTTTTTTCTACTGCTCTTTTTTTGTATATTGTCCATTTATATGTGTCTTTAAGCTCAGTTATTTTCTAACCTGTTTCGCTTTCTTTACTGTCACCGGACCTACGATTCCATCGCGTTTCAGCTTCATCTTTTTCTGGAAAGCCTTAGTATATTTTATTGTCTGGTATCCGAAATCGCCGTCAACTTTTATCTTGCTGTATCCGTACCACTTCAGGAACGTCTGCCACTTTTTTATTTCGGCTTTCTTGCCTTTGCTCTTGCTGACTGTAGATGAAGGGAACGCTCCTGTATACTTGCTTCCTGAGGATGATGTCGCTGCCGCAGCTGATGTTCCCGTACTTGTAGTTGCCGCAGGTTTTCCCGATGACGGCATATTGCTTTCTGTTGCCGTAAACGGCTGTTTTCCTGCTACTTCATAAGCTTTTGCCAGACTTCCGCTTCCGAATTTACCGTCAGCTTCCAGTCCGTTTGCCTGCTGGAATTTTTTAACTGCCGCTTCTGTATTGGCTCCGTATGATCCGTCCGGCTTGCCGCAGAAGTATCCTGCCCAGTTGAGGAATTCCTGAAGCAGCTTAACCTGATAGGAATTGTCACCCTTTGAAAAGGACGTTGTGCAAGGGTTCTTCGCTCTGTAAACGGAATACATCTTGTAGCTTGACGGCTTGAATGTTTTCGCCTTGGCATCTCTCACACCGTATGTCTTCAGTGAGTAATGAGCATTGGCAATATATGCCGTATCTTTGTATTCCACGAATATGCTTATGTGTCCGCCGCCGCCCCTGAAAAGCACCATGATTATATCGCCCGGACGGAAGTCTTCTTTTTTGTATACGTTTACTTTCTCGAACTTGCTGGAGGATGGCAGATATGTCAGATCCGGTTCAAGGCCTCTCGGAAATGACGTATCATATCCGCATGATCTGACTACTGTTCCCACGAAAACATCACAGGATGCACCTGCTCTTGTCTGCTTGCCCCATGACGATCTACTGCCGTATGCTTTTGTAAGTGCTGCAGCATATTCGGCAGTCGGTTTTCCTCCCGGATACGAGTATTTTGATTTGGCTGTCCCATAGGGCCACGAACATTTTATTGCCTGTTTAGCGATTTTATTAGGCAGTTCAGGCATTTTGCCGTCATATGTGGCTCCGTATACTGCCGTTCCCGGCCGGACAATTGAAACGCATGTCAGTACCATCGCCACAGCAATAAAAACTGATGCGATTCTCTTGAATGTGAACCTCTTTAATCGGTTTTTATTTTCTTTCATCTCTTCTTCCCCTTATTATTTGCTGTTTTCACCGTTTTTGTTCAAATCGTTCTTGATTTGAGTTGTTGATATTTCCGGCGTTCTGGGCAGGTATACCACTTCGCAATATTCTTTAAGGAAGTCGAACTTACCTTCCCAGTCATCGCCTATTACGAATGTATCCACTTTGAATTCCTGCACATCGCTGGCTTTCTGATCCCAGCTTTCTTCAGGAATTACAAGATCCACATACCTGATTGCTTCAACGAGACGTTTTCTCTCCTCGTATGTGAAATAGCATTTCTTACTCTTCTCGTTCCAGTTAAATTCGTCTGTGGAAATGGCGACTATGAGATAGTCTCCAAGCGCCTTTGCTCTCTGTAGCAGATTAACATGCCCATAATGAAGTAAATCGAATGTTCCGTATGTAATTACTTTTTTCATTGGATAATTCCTTTCGGTTTCATGTTTCAGTTCCTGTTCATTCTACCACATAATTGCGGTTTTTTCGAGATTATGATATCATAGCTTAACAAATTAATATATTTAATCCGGCTCATTGGCAGAGCCGAAATAACAAGCCATAAAAAGGGAGGGAAAAATGAAAAAAACCACTATGAAGTTATACGCGAAAGCGGTGGTTTTGATGGTGATCTTCTCACTGTTTATCTTTACACTTTGCGCATGCGGTGATGATAAGGATAATGCTGAAGAACCCACTAAAGAAAAATCCACCGAGAGTATAGAAGACTTAAAAACTCCGGAACAACTGGAATCAAAAGCCAAGGAACTCAATTCCGATGAGTCGAATTTCTACGGCACATGGACAGCAACTTCCGCTCAGGCTAAAAACCTCTACGGTACATTCCAGTTTACTCTTAAAGATGACGGAACCTTTGATGCAGCTATAACAGACGAAAAGTTTTCCGGCACATGGAAGGCGACTTCCGACGGAATTGAATATACAAGCGAGCTTATAAGCGGCAAAATGTACTACAGCGACAAATGCAAACTGGTCTTCCAGGAGGAAGAGGATATTCGTGTAGTTCTCACGAAGGTTGAATAATGACGGTTAAATGATAAAAAAGGGAATTCGGTAATCATGTTCCGAATTCCCTTTTTTAATTCATTTTTCTTTTATCTAATCGATACAGCTGTAATTCCTAGTAACAAAGCACTCTTGTTCCGAGAGGAATGTTTGACATGCTGTACATCCACTTAGCATTGATGTTTTCGTTTCTGATGCATCCGTGTGACTGTGGCTTTCCAAGAACGTAGCTAGGTCTCTTTCCGTGGATTCCGTTACCGCCGGAGAAACATCTCCAGTAAGGGATTCCCACCTGCTTAGCATATCTTCTGTAATTTATCTTCTTGTTTCCTGTCGGTGAAGGTGTCGATGCCTTACCTGTTGAGCAATCCCAGTTTGAATCCTTGTTGTAAATCTTCATATTCTTATAAAGACCTGTTGAAGCATCCTTGTTGAGAATGTACAGTCTCTGAGTGTAGTAGCTTACCCAGATAAGGCGCTTCTTGCTGCTGGAAACACCTGTCTTGGCAAGATATTCGTTTACGAAGTTCTCAGCTTCCGCAACCGAATAATTCCATGATTTCTTGCCCACATAATACGCAACCTGGTTTTTGCAGCTGATTCTGTTAAGTCTGAACTTGTTCTTCGTTCCCTTGTTTGACTTAGCGTAGAAATAGTAGCTTCCTGCCGCATATCCCTGAGTCAATACCGATTTATCTTTGCGCACAACAAGCTTAGCTCTCTTGCCGTCATGGCTTGTAAGATTTCTTGTCGACTTCGCCGTTACTCTGATGTAAAGCGGGCAAACAGGTGAATCGCTGGCTTTACTTGCACATGCAACTACATTCTTCTGATAGTTGGCATTTTCTTCGGCAACCTGCTCTTCTGTCAATCCTTCCTGACTGTCAAAGTATGGATAAACAATGTAGTAATACTGAACTCTGTCACTCAGCGCAACATTTGTGCCTTTTCTGTAGTTGTAAGCACTCTTATAGTAGTTTTTACCATCATACAGTGAAGTATTGTCGGCGCCTGCAATTGTACGGTATTTAGAATAGCTCGATACTGCAGGTGCTGCAGGACCCTGTGCCGATGTTGATCCGAAAGCTCTTGAAGCTCTCATTACAATATAGCCGCTGCATCCTTCAACCTTATTCCATTTGATTGTTACACTCTTGTGACCTGACAATGTGCTGATCTTACCTACCGTAACCGGTGTTGTAAATCTCGGAGCAGCAGGCGGTTCGGAAGTCGGCTCACCCGCTTCGGTCGTGCCTGTTGTCTCCTGTGTACTTGGCGCAACAGTTGTACTTGGCTCAGTCTCCCCTAAAGTATCCACATCTGTGTCTTCATTACCTGCAACAGCAGGCGCTGTACCGCTGCCGGCAGGTGTATCACCAAAAGCAATTGTACCTGTAGTTGCCGCCATTGCCAGCACCATTAAAAACACAAGCGCTGTCTTCGCAAATTTTCTCATATCCACTCTTCTCCTTGTTAGTTATAAATCATATTTCAATGTATTATATAACAAAATGCTGTTCTTTTCAATGAAACGGGTTCTCATTATTAAAAACTAAACAAGAATTAATATTCTGTGGTCGTGACACGAAATTTGCAATTGGGCTTGCCATATAAAATATTTTCACATGCGATTAGTACAAAAACTATACAAACAGAATCAAAATTTTTTCTATATGGCAATTTTTGTTTGAAATCACCGGTTTTTTTGATGATTTTGCCATTTATAATTTTTTGAAACCGTATATGGCAGTTTCAGGCTCTAAATTGCCATATAGCTAAAAAAACGCCCGGAGATGTATAATCTTTGACATATCCGAAGTTGAATATGTCTGTTATGGCAATCACCAAACATTGCTTAACCGCTCCATTTATAATATAATTGTTAAGAAAACAGCGTCCCGGTTCGGGCGGCAGCCTGCAAAGGCTGAAAACCCAGGCCGGACACAAACAAGGAGATAAAAATTGCATTCAAATTTGTATTCAATAGTTATTCCATGCTATAAATCATCACATACGATCCGTCAGGTTGTTGAAGCAACTTCACAGGAACTGGAGAAACTGGGAAGAACACCTTACGAGTTCGTCCTTGTTGACGACTATTCTCCGGACGGAGGCGAAACCCTGAATGAGCTGATCAGGCTTTCGGAAGAATACGACTTCGTCACAGTAGTGGAGCTGGCACAGAATGCCGGACAGCACAATGCGATTCTGGCAGGTCTTCACAACGCCGAAGGAAACGTGATTATAGGCATGGACGACGATATGCAGACACATCCGAGCCAGCTTTCGACACTTCTTGAGGAATTCGATAAAGGCTTTGATATAGTATACGGATATTATCCGGAGAAAAAGCACAGCTTGTTCCGAAACTTCGGCAGCTGGGTTAACTACATGTCCTTCAGGATTCTTATCGGTAAGCCGAAGGAACTTAAAACGTCAAGCTACTGGGTAATCCGGAAGTTTGTCCGTGATTATGTTATTCAGTATCCAAGCCAGCATACGCACCTGCAGGGACTCTTTCTCAGGACAACGCGAAATATTTCATGCGTTCCCATTAAGCATTTCGAAAGAGCCTACGGCCAGTCCGGATACACATTCAAAAAACTTCTCGGGTTATGGTCAAATGTTATCGGATTTTCGGTTGTTCCCCTTCGAATAGCCAGAAATGCAGGGGTGTTTTTCGCAATTGTTGGCATACTCGGAGCCATTGGAATCATACTCAAGAAGCTGATTGCACCTACAGCGGCCATAGGCTGGTATTCGATGATGGTAAGCGTCTGCTTTTTCTCGGGGCTGATTATGATGTTTCTGGGGCTCATCGGAGAATACCTCGGTCGAATGTATCTGGGAATGAACAATACACCGCAATACGTTGTGAGAAATGTATATCGCCATGCGGACACCAATGAAAACCGGGAGGAGCAGCTATGAAAAAAATTCTGATTCTGGGAGCCGGAATATATCAGGTTCCCCTGATTAAAACAGCAAAGTCCATGGGACTGTATACGATCGTGGCAAGTATTCCCGGCAATTATCCGGGATTCGAGCTGGCGGATAAAGTTTACTACGAAAACACTACAGATTATAAAAAAATCCTGTCCATTGCCAGAAGAGAAAATATCGACGGCATAATTACAACAGGCACCGATGTGGCTGTAATCACAATCGGCAGAGTCTGTGACAGACTGGGACTTCCGGGGCTCAGCTTCGAATCTGCTCAGATTGCCACAGATAAGCTTAAGATGAAGGAATGCTATGAAAAATTCGGAGTGCGCACAGCCAAATACAGAAAAATTTCCTTCGATAACGAGGATTACGCCGAGACAGTAAATCAGCTGGAGCTGCCGCTCATTTTTAAATCCGTGGATTCATCCGGCAGCCGCGGCATAATTAAGGTCACCTCACCGGAAGAGTATTCCGCCGCTCGTGATTACGTACTCGAAAACACGAGATCGGACTATTTCATAGTTGAAGAATATATAGAAGGTGAAGAATTCGGTGCTCAGGCCTTTGTGCGAAACGGGGAAATAACATTCATCCTTCCTCACGGAGATTACGTTTTCAAGGGAGATACGGGAGTTCCTGTCGGACACTTCGCCCCTTACGATCTGGCTCCTTCAATTTCAGAAGATGCCAAAGTTCAGCTCCGACTGGCAGTTAAGGCCATGGGGCTCGACAACTGCGCCATCAATGCGGACTTTATCCTGAAGGACAACAAGACATATGTTCTGGAAATAGGCGGACGTTCAGGTGCAACGTGCCTCGCCGAACTTGTTTCGATTTATTACGGCTACAATTATTACGAAAAGATTCTCAAAGTAGCTCTCGGCGAAGAAACCGACTTTAACTATGCAGACGGAACTCCTTCGGAATTAATCAAAGGCACACCGAACGCAAGCATGCTTCTTATGAGCCAAAAAGACGGAACTATAAAATCGCAAAAAAACAACAATCCTGAAGATGACAGGATTGTTGAAGTTCAGTTTGACTACAAACCGGGTGACTCCGTGAAGAAATTCAAGGTTGGACCTAACCGTATCGGACACGTTATCACTCGCGGCGAAACTCTCAAGGAAGCTGTCGATGTTCTTAACGATGCCCTCGAGAAGATAGAGATTGATGTTGATTGATTCCTATATATACAATGACTCCCAGGCCTAATGCCAGCAAAGTCATAAGTATGGCATACAGCCCCGTGGCGCCGAGCATGCCGTAATTAACAACAAGAAATCCGGACATTACTCTGGCAGCAACAGCAATAATACCATAGCTGACCAGGAGAGTATTCTGTTTTCTTATTACTGTGAGGATAGTGCTGAAATACGTAGTATACGCAAGTGCACCGCCTCCGACCATTACTATGCACAGCTCGAGTCTGTATCCTGTCAGATCAACTCCGAAGATTATCGAGAGAACAGGACAGCCTATTGTCGCTGCAACGAGGAGACCGAAGGCTGTAATAGCTGCAACAAGCATACACTGACCGAAGACTTTTTTCTTCAGGCGTGCTATGCTTTTTTTATTGTCATCATTCCAAAGCTCAGCATAAGTTGTGATAATAGGATTGAAAATAAAATTCGAAATAAGCATGACAGCGAAAGCCGGCATGAAAATCATATTATAAACTGCCTGATCTTCCTCTGTAAGATATCTGTCGATAGCATACTTCGGCGCATTGCTAATATACATGTTAAGAAACAGGCTGACGAAAATAGGAAACCCTTCAACAGCCAGATTCTTCAGCTTGAAACCATTAAATTCAGGTCTGTAGACTCCGAAATCTCTGCCGGCGTTCACCGAAGTAAGCAGAAGTCCGGCAATCGAAGCTGCCATGAAAGCAGCTGTGGAAATAATAATGTCGTGAGTTACGGCCAGAGCTGCCGCGTAAACAACAAGTTCAAGCAGATATCTGAATGTAGATGACTTGGTAGCAACATCAAGCCTTCCCTTCTGCTGCATCCTGCCGTGGTAAACATCGGAATAAGCCTGACAGCATTTCACTACACAAATCATCATGATGACCGCAGCCTTTGAAACAGAATAGCCTGAAAACACCACGCCGTATGCACAGTACACACCGCAGGCAGCCATCATTACGGAACAGGACAGAATTCTCATTCCGTGATACTGGGCGAAAGAATACTTTTCGTTAATATCCGAAGACTGGAATCTGCGAAGTCCGTAAAGTCCTATATAAAGCATCAGCGTCGCAATAGCAAAAGCAATTGAAAAAACTCCGGCATCACTGATGCCGTTGGTTCTCGTCATTACCAGAAGAATCACAGGATTTTGGAGTGCCGATACAATAGCATTGACAGCATTCCAGATATACGCGCTTCTCTTTACGTTTTTTGTTTTTCCGAGTATCTTTCTTATTGATTCCAGCATTTCTAAATTCTGTACAGTCCGCCCTTAAGCAGATAACATACAAAAACAACCTGCGAAATAACATGCATTGCCAGTAGCGCAGCCCCTATAATGAAATACAAAGACCTGACCTTTCGCCATTGCCCGAGAAACTCTTTGTCTCTGAAGTTTTTCATAAACAGCACTGCCGTCATCATAAACAGCAGGTACAGTCCAATCTGTCTGCTCCATCCGAAATTAGCGTGGTTGATACGCGGTCCGTCTTCAACGAAAATAAGATATTCGCCGATTCCCATCAGTGCAATCCATGTAATAATCCTGTAGTAAAAATCCCGAAGGGCACTGATGTTCATCATAATCACAAACAGCGCAAAGGCAAGACTCAGAATTATCATCACGAAAGGATGTCTTATATCCTCCAGGAAATATCCCGGTCTGACAGCGATGCTGCTGTCAGAAGATCCGTCGGAAGGGAACAAAAGCATATTCAGAATAACCATGAATATTCCCGCAGGTATCATACCGCATCCGAAGATTACGATACCTTTCAGCCTTCTTCCTATGGAATATTCCTTTCGTCTTATCATCTCGACAATGAAAAAAACAGCTGCGACAGGCGTAATAACAAGCATGAAATTCGGCTTGGCCCATGCAGACATAAACAGGAACACAGTAAAACATATCCAGTTCACCGGATTGATTTTTTCCATGTATTTCCCGTCATCGTAAACCTTGAAAAAGAACAGCATGGCAAGTATTGAAAAGAGAACCATGGACTGTTCCGTAGGACTGTGCCATGCATACTTTGGCCATGTTTTCATATAGATGTGTTCGTAAATTCCCGGCACATAAATCGGACCTGAAAAAAGCACACTCAGAGACATTGCCTGAAGCTGCCATCTCTCCCGGTATACATTTTCTCTTTCGAGCATATACGAAAGAAAATAATATCCGGCAATTATCGTTCCTACGACAACAGCAGCACAGAACAATGCCACAGGTAATGTGCTGCCGTTGATTTTCATCAGTTGCCTGAAAACAACCATGATAAATCTGCCGTCTATATCACCTTCGAATCCGGTGATATAGGCAGCCATATCAGAAGCATATCCGCCATTGTACTTTACGGACTGACGGTAAAACAGGCAAGTCAGAGCCTGAAACAGACCTGCCAGCACAACAGCATATATTATATCCGTTATTTTAAAACTATTTTTCGTCATTAATTATTCACCAACCAGAGAAAGCAGATATTTACCGTAGTCTGTCATCTTAAGCTCTTCCCCGATTGACTTAAGCTGAGCATCGTCAATAAATCCGCGACGCCATGCTATTTCCTCCAGGCACGCAATATAGAAACCCTGTCTTGACTGAACCGCTTCAACGAATTCAGCAGCCTTAAGCATTCCCTCAGGTGTTCCCGTATCAAGCCAGGCCATTCCTCTCTTCATTAGAGCAACCTTGAGTTTGCCTTTCTCAAGGTAAGCATTGTTCACTGAAGTAATCTCAATTTCTCCTCTCGCCGACGGTTTTACTGCCTTTGCTATTTCGATTACTTCATTATCATAGAAATAAAGTCCCGGTACTGCGAAGTTTGACTTCGGCTTAGCCGGTTTCTCCTCAATTGAAATTACGTTGTTGTCTTCATCGAATTCCACTACTCCGAAGGATGTGGCGTCCTTTACGGGATAACCGAATACAGTAGCTCCCTTAAGGTTGTCCATAGCATCGTTTAATATTTTCGTCAGATCCTGGCCGTAGAAAACATTGTCTCCGAGAACGAGACACACACTGTCGTCTCCGATAAATTCCTCGCCGAGAATAAACGCATCGGCGAGACCTCTCGGTTTATCCTGAATTTTGTAGCTGAACTTAACGCCTATTTTACTTCCGTCACCAAGAAGCATTCTGTAGTCATCAATGTCCTCCGGCGTTGAAATAATCAGTATTTCTCTTATTCCTGCGAGAAGAAGCACAGAAATCGGATAATATACAAGAGGCTTGTCGTAAATCGGAAGCAGCTGTTTCGATACTGCTTTTGTCATCGGATAAAGTCGCGTTCCCTTGCCGCCTGCCAGAACTATTCCTTTCATTGTCGTCTCCTCCTCATTTATCTGTAAAAACCTTTAATCAGTTCACATACCTTCTCTATGTCAGCTTCTTCGAGACCGTAATACATCGGCAGTCTCAGAAGGCTGTTGGCAATACTTGTCGTATATTTATCCTCTCCGTGAAAACGTCCGTACTTAAGTCCTGCCTTCGCCGAATGCAAAGGCACATAATGAAATACTGCCAGCACACCATTTTCCTTAAGGTGCTTAATAAGCTTCGTGCGCTCTTCGAGGCTGTCTGTCACGATATAGAACATATGGGCATTATGCTTACACTCCTGAGGAATAACAGGCAGCTTAACCTTTCCTTCGTCTTCGAGACACTGAAGCCGCTCTCTGTACATTTCCCAGCTTCTAAGTCTGTTATCGTTGATTTTATCGGCTTCTTCAAGCTGCGCATAAAGATATGCCGCATTCATGTCGCTCGGCAGATATGAAGATCCCATGGAAACCCATGAGTATTTGTCAA
Organism: Bacillota bacterium; assembly: GCA_029008005.1. Lineage (GTDB taxonomy): Bacteria > Bacillota > Clostridia > Peptostreptococcales > Anaerovoracaceae > Lentihominibacter. Next base: position 25,691 of record JAQXIX010000031.1, read on the forward strand.
CCTGACCTCTTAAGAAGCGGCTGCGATCGGTTCCCTTCTCGCGAATTATTTCTGCTTCTTCTGCCTTTGCACCATCTTTAATGAGAATCGCTCCGCCTTCTCCCATGCTGTAGTTTTTCGTTTCATGGAAGCTGAAGCACCCATAATCTCCTATACTTCCGAGAGCTCTTCCTTTGTATTCCGCCATTACTCCCTGAGCTGCGTCTTCGACAACAATCAGATTATGCCTGCGGGCAATATCGGTAATCTTATCCATCTCGCAGCCTACTCCGGCGTAATGAACCGGCACTATGGCTTTCGTTTTATCTGTTATGGCATCTTCTATGAGATTCTCATCGATATTCTTAGTATCAGGCCTGATATCTGTGAATACCAGCTTCGCTCCCCGCAGTACAAAAGCATTTGCCGTTGAAACAAATGTGTATGAAGGCATAATAACTTCATCTCCCGGTTTGATATCCGCCAGAATCGCAGCCAGCTCCAGAGCCTGGGTGCACGATGTTGTCAAAAGTGCTCTTCTTGTTCCTGTTTTTTCTTCGATCCAGCTGTTGCACTTCTTTGTAAATGAGCCGTCGCCGCAGATTTTTCTGCTTTCGATGGCCTGCTTCATGTATTCTGTTTCCCGTCCCACAAATGGAGGAACATTAAAATCTATCATATTTTTCTCCTTAATCGGAAGGCTTACTCCTTCGGTACATTACATACAAAACAGCGCATTTTGCCGTTCTTGTCAGGCGGAATTTCGTCTACCCATTCAAAAATAAGTTTGTATTCGGAAGGTCCGAAAAGCTTGTGGATTTTCTCTGTAATATAGCTTTCGATGCCTTCCTTTGTGGCCTTTTTATTCATAGGATCCTTAACCATGATGATTCTCAGTTCATCAATTTTATCCTGAATGTATCTGAACTGAGCGACGCCGTCACTTCCGTGAAAGATCTTGTACAGTTCGGCGGCTGAGGTCTCTGTGCCGTCGGCGTGTCTGACAAGGTCGTTCATTCTTCCCTTGATTGTCTTAATATAGCGAACGCCTTCTCTCATTTCGGATGTCGCCGTGTCACCGATTTCGTAATTGATAATCGGGAAATCTTTTTTGTAAAGTGTCGTTCCGATAAGTCTGCCTTCATCCGAAAGATTGCCTTCATCGTCTACGACATTAAGCACATGTGTGTCATTGTAAACGTAGAACACATCGCTTCCCGGCAGTTTAACTGCGCAGTTTCCTGTTTCATTGCAGCCGTAGGCATCAAAGAGTCCCGGACCGAAGGTGTCAAGAAGGAGTTTTCTCGTTATTTCGTCAACTGCCTCACTTACAGGTGTGTAAGCGTGAGGATGCCATATTTTCATACCGTGGTTTCTGGCGTATACGGCCATTCTTACTAGCACATTCTTCCTGAAGCAGATTACATCCGGCTTGTATTCGTTGACAAGTTCAATAAGATCCTTCATACCGTCTCCGACATAGAGGTGCTCCGAAACGATTTTTCTTCTGAAAAAGCCCAGCTTCTGAATCCATGAGTCCCCTTTATTCGGATCCACCTTCTGATGAGTTGTCAGAAACGAAAGCATCGTTCCTCTCACAGGTTTATGCCCTGCGAACATAAGAACTCTGATCCAGCTGGCATTCATACATGCTGTCTCCCTCTGTGAAAGCAGGAATTTCAGCGGTACTCCCGAGGAACCGCTTGTTCCGTAAACCTGGCATTTTTCAAGGAGGCTCGGATCCTCTTCTATGAGTCCCTGCATCCATTCTCTCATGTCGGCTCTAGTCATAATAGGGAACTTGGCCAGATCCTCCGCGCTGTGAAAATCATCGGGAGTAAGGCCCAGCTCATCAAACTGCTTCCTGTAATAAGGAATCTTATATGCCGCCTTCATCGTCTTGTGAATTTTTTTGTTCTGCCTTTGCTTTATCTTCCTGTTGTCTGTAGGAACTTTCTTATCGAGTTTCAGGAGATAATAAAGTGTCATCAGATTTTTAAATTCTTTTTGTATAAATCCCATTATCTGTTCTTCCTTATGATTAATCGAATTCTCTAAGTGCACGTTTAAGCTTGTCGGCACAGTCCTGAAGTCTTCGTCTTTCTTCCTTCGTCCACTTTTCCTCAAGTCTGTGTTCGACTCCGTTAACGCCGACAATCGAAGGTATGCTCAACGATACTCCCTCAATTCCGTATTCACCCTGAAGGGGAGACGTTACGGGAGCAACTGTCAGGCGCTGATTAAGAACGGCATCGGCAAGGGAGCAGACGCATGTTGCGATTCCGTAATGGGTCTTTCCCTTATCTGCTATTATTTCGGCACCCATATTCTTAACCTGATTGTATATTTCCTCTTTCTGGTCTACACCCCATGGCAGACCGACACTGTTGCAGTATTCCTTCATGGGAATACCCGCTATGGAAAGTCTGCTCCACACAGGAAACTGAGAGCTGCCGTGCTCTCCCACAATATTGCATTTAATTGCTTCTATATTCAGATTCGTATAGTTGGCAATGCTTCTCACAAGTCTCGATGTATCGAGTATGCATCCTGTTCCGAACACCTTGCCGTTAGGCAGATTCATCCATTCGGAACACTTGTATGTGAGAATGTCCACAGGGTTTGACACAACCATTATTACACCGTGCGTGTAGTATGGTTTTATCTTGTCGACAACGGCTTTCATTGTTCCGATATTATCGGATATCAGGTCGAGTCTGTCTTCACCTACTCTTCTGTTTCTTCCTGCCGTTATTATTATCAGATCGCAGTTTTTGCAATCGCAGTAGTCACCGGCTCTTACGGCCGATGTTCCCATATACGGAATACCGTGTTGAATATCAAGAGCCTCTCCCGATGCCTTCTTCGAATCGGAATCCACAAGTACGATTTCACTGGCAAGGTCTCTTATTGTGAGGGCATATGCTATAGAAGCGCCTACAAATCCCGACCCTATAATCGCTACTTTTCTGTTGTCTATTGCTGCATAAATCTTATTGTCCACTTCTATTTCTCCTCATCGGGGTTTAATGTCCTGTTTATTGTCTTCGTAACCTTCTTTACGGATTCTTCCTTAGGTATCGAAACGAAAAGCGGTCTGTTCGGACCCATGCTCCATGTACCTCTCTCAGCATCTTCTCCGTCTACACTCTGACGTTTGATTGTCCATCCTGACATGTCTTCAATCTGCATTTTCGCCAGCGACGACATTTCGCTGCGGCTCATATTCGTCTGCATGTTGTCCTCAACGGCCCCGAGTATGTCGATATAATTGAGCATAAGCGTCTTGCTGCTAGTGATTTTTTCTATAAGTGCCTTTACGACTTTCTGCTGATTTCTGATTCTCTTCTCGTCTTTATTCTTAAAGGATTTTCTCTCTCTTACGAACCAGAGTGCCTGCTTGCCGGTAAAGTCATGCCAGCCCTTCTTGTAATGCCATCCCTTAGGATGTGAAATAAAGTCAGTGTCGTTATACACACGAATGCCCCCGACTGCATTGATAAGATTCTTAAACATCTTGAAGTCTACTCTGGCATAATAATCAATATCCACCTTGAGCCAGTCCTGTATCGTGTTTATTGTCTCATCGATTCCGTACACACCAGAGTGTGTCAGTTTATCCATTTCTCCGTTCATATGCAAAGGCACATATGAATCTCGCGGCATTGACGTGAGAAGTATTGTTTTCGTTTCCGTGTTTACGGTTACAATCATGTTAACGTCACTTCTGGCGAAGTCATCACTGATATCCTCACGGCTGTCAATTCCCGAAATCAGGAAGTTAAATGATTTCGGAACATTTCCGGGACCTCCCGTTCCCGAAATCTTGTTCATGGTGTCAAGAGTGTTGTACAGATAAAAAATCCCGAAACACATTACCAGCGCAACAAGTGCACTGATAATCCATGCAGCGATGGTCTTCTTGCTTTTCTTCCCCTCTTTACCGAAAAGATATATTATCAATCCATCGATTCCTGCAATTACGAGAGCAACAGCAAGCATGTACTGACCCGGCAGCACATCTACTGCCATCAGTATGAAAATAAATATCAGTTCAACAAAGATTGTAGCGAGAATCATGATTCCCGATTTAATACTTCTCATACAATTACCTTAATCTTCCTTCTCGGTACCCTTCTTTTCTTTAATATTTTCTCCCGGATACATTACATCATGTATTTCTTTTTTCGCTTCTTCAACTGTATTTTCGTCCGGGAATACTACCGAAAGATTCTGTCCGCCCATGCTGAAGCAAGGCGCTCCCCCTGTTGCTCCTTTAATATTAATCGTCTTGATGTTCCAGCTTTTCATATCCGAAATCTGCATCTTAACAAGCGCCTTCAGATCTCTGTCGGTGAGGGTTGTGCTCATATAATCCTCAACAGCATTGAGGATTTTAGTATATCTCGTGAGCAGAACCTTACTGCTTGTGATTTTCTTGATAGTGGCCTTCATTACCTTCTGCTGGTTTTCATTTCTCTTCATATCACCTTCTTTGAAGGACTTACGTTCTCTGGCAAACCATAGCGCATGTTTGCCGGTAAAGTTGTGCCAGCCCTTCTTGTAGTGCCATCCCTTAGGGTGTGAAATGAAATCCACATCGTTGTAAACCCTTATGCCTCCTATGGCATCAACGACTTCGCAGAACATCGAGAAGTTAACTTTGAAGGTATAATTTATATCTATTCCGAGAAAATCCTCAATTGTTGCTTTTGTTTCTTCCTCGCCGTATATTCCCGTATGAGTCAGCTTGTCTTTCATGCCGTATGAATGGAACGGAATATAACTGTCGCGAGGTATTGACGTGAGCAGCACCGTTCTTGTCTGAGGATTAACCGTCATTACCATATTAACGTCGCTCAGTCCGCCTTCGTCTATTGTGCCCCAGTGATCCATTCCCGAAATAAGCACATTAAACGAATCTTCCGTAACGTTTACAGCCTTGCTGTTATCATTGGCTCTCTTCTTGACTTTTATTTTATATATCACCTGAGTGTTCTTCTTATAGCCTTTGATATTCTCGGAGGCAAGCTTGTAATTTGTCTGCGGAAGAAGAACTATGTTGTCCTGTGCTATTCCTTCTTCGTCATAAAGCTCCCGGGCTGTATCCATAAAGTTGGCTTTTGTCTCGTAGGTCACATCTTCCTTCGTAACAAGCCTTTCGCGAGCTTCATTAAGCTGCTTGGAATCCATGTCGGCGACAAAAACCTTCTGCCCTTCAATGGAGTCGATACTGTTGTAGCTTCCCTCCTTGAGTGTCACTACATCGTAGTATTCCCATGTATCTCTGCCGCCGCTTATCTTGCTTAATGTATCGCAGGTGTTGTAAACATAGTAGTCTCCCATAAGCAGCAGGTTCATTATTATCACGAGAACTATCATTCCCGATATGCGTCGCAGCCCTCGTTTAGACGGCATATTGAACAGCATAACGATAATCCCGTCGACAATAGCAAACAGCAGCATAAGCAGAAGCATATACTGAAACGGCAGCACGTCCAGCGCCAGCATAAAAAACAGGAATACCACTTCCGAAAAAATCATTATCAGAAGCGGTATGGACAGCTTCATGGAATCCGGAATAATCTTGAGTTTATTTATCTTCTTCAAAACTTCTAACCTTTGCCTTTGATGTAACTTCTTCAATAAGGAACTTACAGAGTTCCTCAGGTTTCATTTCAACTTCTTCGCCTGTTCTGGTGTTTCTTACCGTAAGGGTTTCTGCCGAAACTTCCTTTTCACCTATTACACAAAGATAAGGTATTCTCTCGTTTCTGGCTTCGCGGATCTTGTAACCGATTTTCTCGTTTCTCACGTCACTTTCGGCTCTGAGCCCCGCTTCTCTGAACTGTTCCGCAATCCTGTCGGAGTAGTCTGCAAATTTCTCTGTTACCGTCATCAGTCTAACCTGTACCGGTGCAATCCAGAGCGGGAATTTACCTGCAAAGTGCTCAATGAGGATACCGATAAATCTCTCTACGGAGCCGAAGGCCGCTCTGTGAATCATAAGCGGTCTGTGCTTCTCGCCGTCAGGTCCCACATAACTGATGTCAAATCTCTGAGGCATCTGCATATCCAGCTGAATAGTTCCGCACTGCCATGTTCTGCCCAGTGAATCTTCAAGATGAAAGTCAAGCTTAGGTCCGTAGAATGCACCGTCTCCTTCGTTGATAACGTAAGGAACATCAACTGTCTCGATTGCTTCCTTCAGTGCGGCTTCCGCTGTATTCCAGTCTTCATCCGATCCCATTGAATCCTCAGGTCTTGTTGAAAGTTCAATATGATATGAAAGACCGAAAAGCTTGTACAGATCATCAAACAACTGTATAACCTTGATTACTTCGTCTCTTGTCTGCTCCATAAGCATGAAGATGTGAGCATCGTCCTGCACGAATGTTCTTACTCTCATAAGACCGTGAAGTGCTCCCGAAAGCTCATGTCTGTGAACCTGTCCAAGTTCAGCCATTCTGACAGGAAGCTCTCTGTATGACCAGAGCTTTCTCTTGAATGCGAGAATCGATCCCGGACAGTTCATCGGCTTGATTGCGTAATCTTCTTCATCTATCTTAGTGAAGTACATATTGTCCTTATAGTGATCCCAGTGACCGGAAGTTCTCCACAGCTGTTCGTTAAGAATCAGAGGAGTCATGATTTCCTCATATCCTCTCTTTCTGTGAAGTTCCTTCCAGTAGTTTATAAGCTCGTTTCTTATTACCATTCCCTTAGGCATGAAGAACGGGAATCCCGGACCTTCATCAAAGAGCGCGAAAAGATCCATTTCCTTGCCTATTTTTCTGTGGTCTCTCTTCTTGGCCTCTTCAAGGCGTGCAATATATTCGTCAAGTTCTGCCTGCGAAGGGAATGAAGTTCCGTAAATTCTCTGAAGCATCTTACGATCCGAATCCCCTCTCCAGTATGCGCCTGCAACACTCTGAAGCTTAACTGCTTTAATCTGACCTGTACTGTTCATGTGAGGTCCCGCACAAAGGTCAACAAAGTCGCCCTGCTTATAGAATGAAATTACTTCTCCTTCAGGAAGGTCTTCTATTAGCTCAACCTTGTAGTCTTCGTTTCTGTCTGCCATGAACTTAATTGCTTCTTCTCTCGGAAGCTCGAATCTCTCGAGAGGATAATTGGCCTGAATTATCTTCTTCATTTCTTTCTGAATCTTAAGAAGGTCCTGATCTGTAAGCTTGTGCTCCATATCGAAGTCGTAATAGAAGCCGTTTTCGATTGAAGGTCCTATAGCAAGCTTGACATCAGGCCACAGTTTCTTGACTGCCTGCGCCAGAATATGTGACGATGTATGTCTGTAATTGGATCTTACCTGTTCATCTTCAAAATTAATCTTTTCTTTTGCCATTTTTTATTTCCTCTCCTGTGCTAATTCTATCAGTTTATCTATCAGCTCACTGTATCCAAGCCCCGATTCCTGCCAGAGCTGCGGATACATACTTATACTTGTGAATCCCGGTATTGTGTTTATCTCGTTAAATACCGGTGTACCGTCTTCCTTCAGGAAGAAATCGACTCTTGCCAGACCGCTGCATCCCATTATTTCGTAAATTGCCACTGCCGTTCTTCGTATCTCATCTTCCTTCTCGGGACTAAGGTCTCTGACTATTCCTGTTTTAGACTCTGTATTCTCGTACTTGGCATTATAGTCATAGAACTCGTTTGCCGCGAAGATTTCTCCTATGCAGCTGGCTCTGGGCTCATCGTTTCCAAGAACCGCCACTTCTATTTCCCTGCCGGTTATACATTCTTCAACGAGAGCTTTGCTGTCTTCCGCAAAGGCTGTTTCCAGTGCCGCCGGCAAATATTCCTTTGACTTGACCTTGGATATCCCCACCGAAGATCCTGCTGCCGACGGTTTTACAAACAACGGATATTCCGAATCGAAAAACTCGTCAATAACATCTGCTGCCTCACTGCAGTCGCATCCTCTGTGAACTACACTGCACCTTGCCTGAAGACATGCTTCTGCCTGATCGACCATTGCCTTTGCGGCAGCCTTATCCATACATGCTGCCGATGAGAATGAATCAGATCCTACATAAGGAATTCCCGCTATTTCCAGAAGTCCCTGCATTGTTCCGTCTTCTCCGTTTTTACCGTGGAGAACAGGGAACACCACATCAATCAGTTCTGATTTTCCCTTTTCTGTAACAAGTCTCCTGCTGTGGTCTGTCATTATCACTGCCGGTTCATTGCTTTCGTGACTTTCCCATGTGCCGGTCTGAATTTCATCCGGTTCTGCGTCAGTCAGAAGCCATGCTCCGTCTTTCCTGATTCCAACCTTTATTATATTGTATTTTTCTCTGTTGATATGCCTCAGAACAGATGCCGCCGACACACGGGACACTTCATGCTCCGATGACACACCTCCGAACAGAATAAGAAGTGTTGTTTTATCTTTTTTCATAATCAATATATACCTGTTCTGTATGATATTTCATTACTGATTGTTCTCACTGAATCAGAAGGCGTATACCCTGCCTGATTAAAGAACTGTTCGTGAAGTTTCGTAACATTTGCTCCGAGATTTCTCGGTGCTCCGTAAAATACTCCGTTCATTGTTGCATTGGCAACGTCATACGGGAATCCCGTAGTGCTGTCTTCCATCGTGAAGTTCTTTACCTTCAGAGCCAGTTTTATCATATCCATTGAAGACATGTTGCTCTTGACTTCAGGGAAAACTTTATTGGTAATCCTGAAAATTCCCGGAATACTTATGGTCTTAACCTTATCAAATGTAGCCTGGACAACTATCTTCATTCTCTCGTTTCGTCTGTAGTCTCCTGTGACTGCATCTTTTCTGATTCTTGAGTATGTTACTGCCTGAACTCCGTTGAGAGTCTGCATTCCCGGTGCTGAAATAAGTGTTTTATCTCCTGTAGTGTTCTTAGCCGTCTCCGGAATGTATTTGTTCATTTCGTTTATTTCCGATTCCTGAACATCTACCTCTATACCGCCCACAGCGTCAACTGTATCTGCGACTGCCTTCCAGTTGATAATTACGACTTCGTCAATATCAAGATCAAGATTCTTATTCAATGTGTAGAGGGTGCCTTCCGGACCGTCATAGGCATAAGCATGTGTGATTTTATCGTATCCGTGTTCGTCGCCGACATACAAATATGTATCTCGGAAAACAGAAAACAGCTTTACTTCATCTGTCTCTTTATTGATGCTGGCCACAATAATCGAGTCCGTTCTGGAGCCTGTGTCGTCACTCATATCTCTGGCATCCACTCCCAGAACAGCAATATTTCTGTATCCATCCAGCTGCGCCGCCACATTCGGGTCTATTCCCAGGGCGCTTTCATCAATATCAATGCGATTGATATTTGACAGCGAACCGAACACGAACAAAACAAGAGCTGCAGTGATTACAACTGCAGACGCCAATATTATCGTTATTGCACGTCTTGCCTTACGGCCTTTGCTTTTTCTGTTTTTTTTCGAAGGTTTACGAACCTTTTTATTACCGCCTCCGCCGCTTCGGTTTGCACTTCCCCTTCCTGTCTGTGCGCGATGCTCTCTGGCTGCATAGTATTCCTCAAGTTCTCTGCGGCGTCTGTCATCATCCTGATTTCTCCGCCTCATTTCTGAGTTTCCATAAGGGGTTTCTTCTATTCTCTGCCTTGGCGGTCTGTTATGAGGTTCTTCGGTTCTGTGACTTTGTTCTCTCAGCCTCAGGTATTCCTCATACTGTCTGTCTCTTTCTCTACTCATTGTAAGGATTCTCCCTTATTCCATAACTTTCCCTATTTCTTCGGCAATTGCTTTCTGACGATTCTCTGCCTCCTGTTCTGATATCCCTCGTATACAGTAGTAAACTTTTATCTTTGGTTCTGTTCCGGAAGGTCTGACTGCAATCCATGAACTGTCTTCCATAGTAAACTTGAGAACGTTTGCCGGCGGCAATCCGTCAGCACCTTTCTTGTAATCGGTGAAGCCTTCGTACTCTTCTCCTTTTACTCTCAGGCGAGCCATTATGCTCCTCATTTTCTCATCCCCTTCGGCACCTCCGAAAACGAATGATTCCTGTTTATCCAGCCAGAATCCCACTCTTGAATAGAGATCATTAAGTGCATCTGTCAGCTTCATACCGAGTTTCTTGTAATATGCCGCCATTCTGCATATTACAAGTGCTGCCGATATACCGTCTTTATCTCTGGCATGAGTTCCTACCAGATATCCGTAACTTTCCTCATACCCGAGAAGAAACTCATCGGACCTTCCCTTCGACTCCATTTCATTCATTATATCCCCGATGTATTTAAATCCCGTAAGGGTCTTAATAACATCGAATCCGTGGAGGAGTCCGGTCATTGCCCCGATCTCACTTGTTACTATAGTTGTTATTACTTTCTTTCTTACATTATTTTCTGTGCACTTTGCCAGATAGTCTATCAGAAGTGCTCCCACCTGATTTCCCGAAAGGTGCACTGACTCTCCGTCGCTGATCACCGCAACTCCGATTCTGTCGCAGTCCGGATCTGTTCCTATTACAAGATCCGCGCCCTCCTCAATCGCCATGTCACAGGCGATTTTCAGGGCATCTGCATCTTCGGGATTCGGTTTCTTAACTGTCGGGAAGTCTCCATTGAAATCTGCCTGTTCACTGCAAAGGCGCAAGTCTTTGAACCCGCCTTTTCTGAGGACTTCCGTCACATAATTTCTTCCCGATCCGTGCAGAGGCGTGTATATTGCTTTCAGCTCTGCAGCGGCTTCCTCCAAATCAAATCCACTGTCTTCCGTTTCAGGTATTCCAAGTCCCGAAACTGCCTCCATAAATGCTTCCGAAACTTCATCGCCTATTTCTTCATAGGTTCCTGATGCATTTACGTTGAGAGGTTCCTCAGCTGATTCCATATTGGAAGAAATGATTTCTGCCAGCTCAGGCCTTAGCTGGCATCCTGTTTCGTCATAAACCTTGAAGCCATTGTATTCACTTGTATTGTGACTCGCTGTTATAACAACTCCTCCGTCTGCCTTAAGATACCTTACCGCAAAGGAAAGCACGGGAACAGGCGTGCATTCTCTAAAGAGTTTCGCTCTGATTCCGGATGCTGCCAGAACCTTAGCTGTTTCTTCGGCAAATTCACGTGAATTGTTCCTCGTATCATATGCTATTACAACAGTCACTGCCGGACCATCAGGCTGTTTCTTCTTGAAAAGTCTGCGAAAGAATCCCTGTTTTTCTTCAGAATCTTCAATCTTGATTCCTTTCTGCTTCAGCAGCATAAGCGCCATTGCTCTCGCTGCCAGTCTGACTGTGTATCTGTTAATTCTGTTTGTTCCCGGACCCATAACTCCGCGCATTCCGGCTGTGCCGAAAGGGCAAAGTCTGTAGAAGGCATCTTTTCTTTCCTTTTCACCCATGGACTCCAGTTCAGCCTTTTCTTCATCTGTCAGATAGGGGCTGTTTATCCAGTTTTCGTATTTTTCTGTGTAGCTCATAATTTCTTCGTGTATTTCAGGTAAACATAATAACCTGAACTTGTTTTTCCCCAACCGTTTTTAGTTGATACTATTGTAAGTATCTTTCCTTTTTTATATGTTCCTTTTCTCTTGTATTTAGTACCGGCACCTGTTCTGTAATTAAGGTTGTCCGTTGTCTTCACCATGTAGCTGCTGCTTTGTGATGATGAAGATGCTGCCGTTGTTGTCTTCTTCACATATTTCATGGAAACATAGTAGCCGTTTGCCAGCATGCCCCATCCGTTTGTAACTTTTGAAATATAGATAGCAGTACCCTTCTTGTAAATACCCTTCCTCGTATATTTCGTTCCCGGTCCTGTTCTGTAATTAAGATTGTCAGTTGTCTTATATTGAACAAGCGTCGGCGAAGATGATGTTACACTGCTGCTGAAATCAAAATTGATGTCAACTCTTCCCCTGATTCCGGCTACACTTCCGTTACTTGTACACTGCCACAGTCTGAAATTCTTACTGTATGTGCATGTGCTGTTCCACTGAGCAACCCATTTGCTGTATTTGTCAAGACTGCTGTCGTTAAGATATTTGTTGAACCATGTAAGAGACGCATATATTCCTGCATCATATCCTGCATTTTCAATTATCGTACAATATTCGCAGGCAAATTTTATTATCTGACTTCTTCCCTGTTTCTTAACAACCTTGTCTTCAAGGTCATAATATACAGGATAACTCAGTTTCCTTCCTGCGAGAAGTCTAAGCGTATGTTTTGCCTCACTTCTGGCATCACTTACAGAATCGGCGTACGAATAGAGATACACGCCGTAAGGGATTCCGTACTTCTCGCATGCCTGAGCATTGGCAAGGAATTTCTTATCATCGTATTTCGTCTTGTCATTTCCGTATCCGCATCGGAGAATAACGAAATCAATATCGCTTGAATTCTTTACCTGCACCCAGTCAATATCCTTCTGCCAGCTGCTCACATCCATTCCCTTTCGGGTTGCTCCGCTTATTACATCTCCTTTGCTGTTGTAAAACAAGCCGTTAAGCTTACTCCACGCCAGAGTGCACCCTCCTATGCAGTCCACTTCTGTCTGCAGGGTTCCGTCTCTGTTTTCGTTATATATGGTATTATCGGCTTCATCGTTTATTTCCCCGTCGGAAAATCTCCAGCTGTCGGCACTGCCTTCCACTTCCTGTTCTGCACTGCTGCTGTCTGTCGCCAGCGAAGGAACGGTAATAACAGGCACCGCAAGGGTAATTGCCATAAGACCTATCACCGCGAATCTGAAAATTCTCTTAATCATTTCTTCCTCCCCTAAATTTTCTTCGGATATCTGTAAACATTCTTTCTGTATTTTGTCTTAAACCATCGTCCGTTGGACATCTGGCTCCATTTACCGTATGTTCTGATTACAGTAACCTTTTTGTTTTTCCTGAGCTTCCCGGCCTTCCCGTACTTGGTCGAAGGTCCTTTGCGACTGTATACAGTGCGTTTTATCTTAGCCGTATACACGACGGATTTACCGTTACTCAGGAATTTATACCGATAACCTCCGATATTTGCCGCAGTATTTTTGTACTGCAGTCCATCCGGTGAAAATCCATAATAGTAATTCCCGAATTTTCTCAGTCCCGTCACCCTGTATCCGTCGGATCCCAGATAGCAGGAATATCCGTTTACGGCTGACCACAAGTTCTTCCCGTAGCTTCCGTCTGCGAAAACAAGCCTGTATCCCTTTTCGTCTTTTACCCACTCTCCCAGACCGTAGATTACATTCATGTCAACATTTCCTTCAATACCTGACACTCTGCCTGATGAGCTGTACTGCCATATTGAAAAACCTGTTGTATTGTAATTTGTTGATCTTGTGTAATGGGCGAGCCATATACCATAGCCTTTGCTCTCAAGTTTCGCAGCATTGATTCTGTCGTTGAGAAAGCTCCTGTTGGCATAGACCATAGGTGTGTATCCGTTGGCCTTTACTATTTTGCAGAACATCTCTGCATTATTCGTAAGTCTTGTTTTCCCCAGACTCTTTGCCACAGAATCGGTGAATCTGCAGTCAGAGCCTCCGTAGGTCTCGTAATCCATTACCGCAGGCAGAGTAATCATACTCTTGTAGGGTTCTATAATGTCAATGAAAGCGTTGGCTTCCGTTCTTGCTTCCGCTTCTGTCTTTGCCTGTGAGAAATAATATACTCCCACTTTCAGTCCCGCATTGTATGCCGCCTTGAGATATGAAGTGAAATAAGGGTCCTGATTAGGCGTCAGACTATTGCTTTTATTCGCCCAAGTATGACCGGCTCTGATAATGACATAGTCAAAACCAGCAGCCTTAACCTTGCTCCAGTCAATCTGTTTCTGATGCTTCGAAACGTCGATGCAGTCAAGCTGCGGTAATGATTTATACCTTGACTGATGGCTTATACTTGTTAGAGTTGCAGACATGGCCGTCACAGTTTCGGCATCTTTTCTGACAATACTTCCATCCTCTTCGACTGTGTAGTATTTGTCAAATTCCGGATCGCCTTTGCTGTCGGCCAGAAGTTCTTCGTATTCCTCATCTCCCGGACGATATACTCCGATTTCGCCGTATTCTTCGTATTCCCGGGAAATATCTGTTTCCACTGCTGCTTCTTTCTCCGCTTCCGTCGCTTCCGTTTCAGCAAAAGCCGGAACCGTACATAATGTCACTGCCGTTACTGCCGCCGCCGCAAAGCAAATGATTTTTTTATATAATAATCTGATCACTCGAAATCCTTTCTCATTACTTCAGGGTGACAGCTTACACCATACTGTGGACAAGTGAAGCATTCAAAGAAATTCGGTGCTTCTTCTTCACTGACAGTGATGAAGCCCTGTTTTCTGTAAAATTCCGGTGCTCTGGCGTTCAGATACATTCTGCTGCCGCCTGCTGCCTTTGCTTCCTCTATTCCTTTATCGAGAAGCGCCTTGCCAAGATGATGTTTTCTGTAAGCGGCATCCACAGCCACTCCGTCGCAGATATATTCGCCTTCGCGTTTAGCCAGGACAAAAGCTCCTATCAGCTTGCCCTCATCCTCTATTTTCCAGCATTTAACCAGGTCTGTCGGAACTTCTTCGGCATCTTCATCTGTGTATTCGAGGCCGTTTTCTATGAAAAAGTCCACCAGTCTTTCGTATTCATCTGTTTCCTGTATTTTAAAATCAATCATATTTCCATGTCTCCTCAGAAACGAAAATGTCAAGTCTTTCGTCGATCAGACTGAAGTGAAGCGGCAGTCTGACTCCTGCTTCACCGTCAGTATCCGTAGCAATATCTTCTTCTGATTCTATCGTAAACTCATCGGACTGGAAGTAGAGAACATTTTTGTTCTCCGGATGTCTTCCGTTTATCACTTCAAACAGCAGCGGGCCGAATTCCACAATAGGCATTTTTCTGAATGCTACCACATCCAGCTTACCGTCTTTCATTGAAGCATTTGGACTCAACTTCCTGAACCCTCCGGCGCTTTCTCCGTTAAGGACTGTCATGAAGTAGATTTCTTCTTCTATTGTCTCTTCCTTTGTAGTTATTTTAATAGGAATCGAGTGAATCTGCGGTATTTCCGTCGCTGCTTTAAGGTAATAAGCCAATGTTCCCAGGGCATTTTTCATGGCCGGATCTGTCTTCTGACTTACATCCACCATGGCCCCCAGCGCACAGACATTAATAAAGCATTTCTCGTTAACAACGCCTACATCTGCTTTCGTAGTCTTGTTGCCCAGAGCAATGTCAAGAGCCAGATCAAGGTCTGACGGTATTTCGAAGTAAAATGCAAAGTCATTGGCTGTTCCCGCAGGAAGTATTGCCAGAGGCAGATGTATTCCGTGTTTGACCATCGTGTTAACACAAATGCTTATGGTTCCGTCTCCGCCTGCCACTATTATTCTGCTGTATTCGTGCTGATCGATATTGGCGAGCGCTCTGTCAATCATTACACCGTTTGCTGCTCTCACGGGAATTACTATATAGCCCTTTTCCTGACACCTCTCTATAATGTGGTCAAGATTGTTCTTAAATACTCCGCTGCCCGAGTATGCATTGTAATACAGCAGTATTTTCCCTTTAGCTGTTCTCGTCATCCTTCTTACCTCCGATTTTTATCCCTTTAATTAAATCAGCTGTACTTTAATGTCCTGTCATTATCGTAATCGGGTCTTCCCGTTACTACACTTCTTACTGCACCTATTAAATAGAGTGATCCTGCGAAAAGCACTACATCGTAATCCCTTCCCAGTTCTTCCGCACGACTTACGGATTCATAAACCGATTCCACAGTATCTAATATTCTGCACGGTTTTCCGGATTCCTCCGATGCCTGTCTGATAAGTGTTTCCAGTTCCGATGTTGCCATCGCTCTGTCTTCGTAGTCAGGCTTTGTAACGATAAAGTCACCTGAAACTTCAAGGAAATGTTTCATGACTTTAACAGTTTCCTTTCTTTCGACCATTCCGGCAACAATAAGTGTCTTAGCACCGGGATAGCATTCCTTCATTGTCTTCGCCAGAGCTTCCGCCCCTGCATCGTTATGAGCTCCGTCGATTACAATATTCGGCTTGTTCTGTGAAAGAACTTCGAATCTTCCCGGCTGAACTGCTTCTTTCAGACCTCTGTAAAGAGCGCTTCTCTCTATGCTTATTGTTCCCTGTTTTCTTAATATCTCTATTACGGCAAGTGCTGTCTTCAGGTTTTCTGCCTGATGACGTCCTACCATTGAGGTCACAACTTCGCTGTAATCTGTTCCCCAAAGTTCCATGCTTACCTGCTGATTAAGGGCATTTTCCCAGTCAACAGTAAATCTGATTTTCGAAACGTCATAAAGACGGCTGCCCATACTGTATGCTTTTCTGGCAATTACTGCTGCCGGTCCGTGTTCCGAAACATTTGACACTACAGGGCATCCCGGCTTGATTATACCTGCTTTGTCTGCTGCAATTTCCTCGAGGGTATTTCCCAGAACGTGCATATGGTCATATGCAACTCCCGTAAATACACTTACCAGCGGTTTCGGTATTATGTTTGTGGCATCGCCGATTCCGCCCATTCCCGCTTCAAGAACAATTATATCCGGCTGCTTTGCTCTGAAATACAGAAAAGCCGTCGCCATTACAACTTCAAATTCTGTCGGTGATGTGAGACCGTCATCCACCATTTCTTTTGCCTTTGCGAGAGCCTGATTTCCGTAGATTTCAAGTTCTTCGTCAGTAATCATCTCTCCGTCAAACTGTATTCTCTCGTTAAATTTCTCAATGTACGGTGATGTGTAAAGTCCCACTTTGTATCCGCACGCGGCAAGTCCCTTCTCAAGGTACTTGCATGTTGAGCCTTTGCCGTTGGTTCCGGCCACGTGTATATATTTCATCGTAAGATGAGGATTGCCCAGTCTTGAAAGAAGTTCACCCACTCTCTCAAGACCGAGAACACTTCCGAATTTATCGAATTCGTGAAACTTGTCTACTGCTGATGATGTCATTTATTTTCCAACCTTTTTTTCTACTGTTGCCAGACGCTCGATAACTTTGGCGAGCATTTCTTCATACTTAACTTTCTTTGCCTTTTCTTCTTCTACTACCTTTGCCGGTGCTTTGCTTACGAAGCCCTCGTTTGAAAGCTTACCTGTTACGCGCTTAACTTCTCCCTCCAGCTTCTGCTTTTCCTTGCGGAGTCTGTCCAGCTCTGCCTCGTAATCCATAATATCATCGAGAGGAATATATATTTCCGCACCGTCAATTACTGCCGACATTGTTTCTTCAGGAACATCTCCCTTGTCGGTTGTGAAAGTAATGTCTGTAATGTTAGCCAGCTTCTTTATATATCTTTCTCCGGCTCTGATTTCGTCTTCTCTGCCGGCTCCCATGAGGATAACGGCTGTAAGTTTCTTACCCGGTGATGCATCAGCCTCTGCTCTGATGTTTCTGATGCTTCTGATTACTGACATTGCTGTTTCCAGAATTCCGCTTTCCTTAGGGAATACCAGCTCTTCACTGTATTCCGGCCAGCTGTCTTTTATCAGGAAGTTCTCAGGATTGTCTTCTGCCGGTTCGCTGTGCGGCAGGAATCCCCAGATTTCTTCTGTAATAAACGGCATGAACGGGTGAAGAAGTGTAAGCATTTCCTTGAGCACTCTCACGAGAACGTATCTGGCTGTTTTCTTGTCTTCCTCATCATCGCCGTAAAGTCTCTCTTTGACGATTTCTATATACCAGTCGCAGAATTCATTCCATATCAGGTCGTAAGCTCTCTGTCCTGCCAGCGCCAGGTCATATCTCTCCATGGCTTCTGTCATGTACTTCGAGGCTTCGTTCACTCTGCTGAAAATCCATTTATCTTCTTCTCTGATTCTGCCTTCAGCTGCAATATCATTGCAGCATGCCATTCCGCAGCATGTATCACTGCACTCTGCCATCGGAAGGAAGTTGCCTTCTTCATCCTGCAGGTTCATTATTACGAATCTTGATGCGTTCCAGAGTTTATTGGCGAAATTTCTGGCTGATTCAAGTCTGTCTTCCTTGAATCTCATATCGTTGCCCGGTGTGATACCTGTTGAAAGCATAAATCTGAGGGCATCTGCTCCGTACTTGTCGATTATTTCCAGAGGATCAATGCCATTCCCCAGGCTTTTGCTCATCTTTCGTCCCTGGGCATCACGAACGAGTCCGTGAATGTAAACATCGCTGAAAGGCACTTCACCTGTAGTTTCCAGGGCTGAGAATACCATTCTTACAACCCAGAAGAATATTATGTCGTAGCCCGTAACAAGAACATCTGTCGGATAGAAATACTTAAGTTCCTCTGTTTCTTCAGGCCAACCAAGCGTCGAAAACGGCCAAAGTGCCGAGGAAAACCATGTATCGAGAACGTCTTCGTCCTGTCTGATGTTTTTGCTTCCGCACTTGCTGCAGCAATCCGGATCCTCTGCGGCTACTGTTATTTCACCGCACTCATCGCAGTACCACGCAGGTATTCTGTGTCCCCACCAGAGCTGTCTGGATATACACCAGTCTCTGATTTCTTCAAGCCAGTGAAGATATGTTTTCTCGAATCTGTCCGGAACATGACGAAGATTTCCCGACTTCGCTGCTTCGATTGCAGGCTTTGCCAGTTCTTCCATTCTCACGAACCACTGATCCGAAAGCATAGGTTCAACTACTGTGTGACATCTGTAGCATGTTCCTGCCGGAATTACCATTTCTTCGATTTTCACAAGGAATCCTGCGTCTTCCAGATCCTTGACCCAGGCTTTTCTGCACTCATAACGGTCCATTCCCTCGTATTTGCCTGCAACGCTGTTCATAGTCGCATCAGGGTTAATACAAGAGAGGTTCTCCAGATTGTGTCTCTGTCCTACCATAAAGTCGTTTTCATCATGAGCCGGCGTGATCTTAACTGCTCCTGTACCCTTCTCCGGATCCGGATACGGGTCTGCGACCACAGGTATTTCTCTTCCAACAAGAGGAAGTACGACTTTCTTTCCAACGAAATCCTTATATCTTTCATCGTCCGGATGAACTGCTATGGCAACGTCTCCGAACATTGTCTCCGGTCTTGATGTTGCAACTACGATTCCGTCTTCGCCGTCGGGACCCTTAAGGGTACCGTCTGCTGACGGATATCTGAAGTACCAGTACGAACCGGTCTTGTCTTCATGTTCAACCTCTGCGTCGCTGAGTGATGTTCCACACTCTGGGCACCAGTTGATAAGTCTGTTTCCTCTGTATATGAGTCCTTTGTCATAAAGCTTGACGAAAAATTCTCTTACTGCTCTGTTGCAGCCTTCATCCATTGTGAATCTTTCTCTGCTCCAGTCACATGAGTCACCGAGCTTACGGCACTGCTTAGTGATTTTGCCGCCGAACTCTTCCTTCCATGCCCAGGCTCTCTTAAGAAATTCTTCTCTTCCCAGGTCTTCTTTTTCCTTACCTTCTTCTTCTCTGATTCTGTCCACTACCTTAACTTCTGTTGCTATGCTGGCATGGTCGCTGCCCGGAAGCCAGAGTGCACTGTATCCGCGCAGTCTCTTGTATCTTGTGAGCACATCCTGCAAAGTCTGGTCGAGGGCGTGTCCCATGTGAAGCTGACCGGTAATGTTAGGCGGCGGCATTACTATAGTAAAAGGCTTTTTGTCCGGGTTGATTTCTGCCTTAAAGGCGCCGCTCTTCTCCCAGGCCTCGTAAATTCGATCTTCAAAATCCTTCGGATTGTAAGTTTTGGCTAAGTTTTTCTTCATATGTCCGTTTATCTCCTTAATTATGTATTTCAACTATGTATTTCTTCTTTAATAAGCCATCCCAAAGCAAATTGACGATACCGATATTCTTCCTTTCTCACAACAGGTGATTGTCGAGTACGGCGTCGTCTCATCTCAATATTTTAAGTTAATTATCTTCATATATAGATATACGAATTTATTATAACAGAAATCTCTGTCAAATTGTGACCTCTTTTTGAATTATATATATACACATTGCTGCGTTTATATATGATTTATCATTCCGGCCAGATATCCTGCGCCGAAGCCGTTGTCAATATTGACTACAGATACTCCGCTGGCGCACGAATTAAGCATCGAAAGAAGTGCTGTCAGTCCACCGAATGCAGTTCCGTAGCCGACGCTTGTAGGCACTGCAATCACAGGCTTGTCTGTAAGTCCGCCCAGTACACTGGCAAGGGCTCCTTCCATACCGGCAACTGCCACAATAACTGTTGCCTCCATTATCTGCTCCGTATAGGAAAGCAGCCTGTGTATCCCCGCCACTCCGACATCGTACAGGCATTCAACTTCGTTGCCGTGAAATCGAGCCGTAACTGCTGCTTCTTCAGCTATTGGAATGTCGCTTGTTCCTCCTGTTACCACGAGGATTTTCCCTTTACCGTCCGGTTCCGGAAAATCTCCTATAACTCCCAGTCTCGCAGCTTCATAGTAGCGAAACACATGGCCTTCGGCGGTTTTCAGTGCTTCTGCCTTTGCATCGTCTATACGGGTAATCAGCACTTTGTCACATCCGCCCTCTCTCAGAGCTTTCGTAATCTCGCATATCTGCTCTGAGGTTTTACCCTCTCCGTATATTACTTCCGCTGCTCCCTGGCGAATGTTCCGGTGAAGATCCACTTTCGCGATTCCGATATCTTCAAAGGGCTTCGTTTTAAGTTGAAGAAGTGCTTCATCAACTGACAGTTCTCCTGTTTTAACCTGTTCAAGAAGTTTTTTCGTATCAGTCATTTCTTTTCTCCTGTGTGTTTGATATTTCATCCGACACTCAATTGATTATATCACCATCACATGTCATAAAAAATACAATACACTCAAAAAAAATATTGAAGTCGTACTTATAGGATATATAATATATAATTGGGTGTCTAGAGATACACTAAAAACGGAAAACCAGCATAAGGAGATATCAAAGTGTCAGTTGAATCGGTTCTTATGATGCTTGGCGGCATCGGAATGTTTCTTTACGGTATGAAGCTCATGGGCAGCGCTCTCGAGAGAGCCGCCGGAGCAAAAATGGAAAAAATTCTTGAAAAGCTTACAAACAGCAAGCCTAAAGGAATCGCTTTAGGTGCAGGTGTAACGGCTGTAATTCAAAGTTCCGCCGCAACGATAATCATGGTTGTCGGATTTCTTAATGCCGGCATCCTCAAACTGGCTCAAGGTGTACCTGTAATCATGGGCGCTAACATAGGCACCACCGTTACTGCACAGATTCTGCGAATGGGAGATATTGACGGTAACAATATTTTCCTGACAATGCTTAAACCCGCATCCTTCGCACCTATTCTGATAGCACTGAGCGCATTCGTCATACTGATGACGAAAAAACAGAGTCTCAGAGACAAAATGGAAATATTTATGGGACTTGGTATCCTTTTCATGGGAATGACCCTTATGGAATCAAGCTTCTCTCCTCTGGCGGAGTCTCCTGAATTCTGCAAGGTTTTCACAATATTCGAAAACCCTATCCTCGGTGTTTTCGCAGGTATGGCTGTAACTATACTTCTCCAGAGTTCCTCTGCGGCAGTCGGTGTTCTTCAGGCTACAGCATCAACGGGTGTCGTAACCTTCGCAATGGCCGCTCCTATTACCATCGGCTGCAATCTCGGCAAGTGCGTTACTGTACTTCTGGCGAGCATCGGCGTTAACAGAGACGCCAAAAGAGCCGTAATCATCGACGTCACAATGTGCGTTCTCGGTTCAGCACTTTTTCTCGCGGGAGTATATCTCTATCAGGGTATTATCGGCTTCGGCTTCTGGGACAATGCTGTAACCAGAGGAACGGTTGCCAATTTTCACACATTGTTCAACCTTCTGGTTGCGCTGTTTTTCCTGCCTCTTGTAAATCTTCTCATTAAGATTGCAAAAGCCATAATCAAAGATAGTCCCGAATCCGGCAGAATGGATGAAGAACTGGCAATTCTCGATACAATTTTTCTTGACAGACCTGATGTTGCTCTTGAACAGTGCCGTAAGGTAATCAGTCTCATGTTCAATACTGACAAGGAATCATTCTCAAAAGCATGCGGTCTCGTTAAAACTTACGATGACAATATAGCAGCGGATATAGATGAAAACGAAGCATTTGTCGATAAATCGGAAACAGTTCTCGGCAAATACATACTCAAGATTACCGAGCGTCCTCTTTCATTTAAGCAAAGGCTTCTGGCTACGGAATTCCTTCATACCGTTGGCGATCTGGAACGAATCGGCGATCACGTACTGAATTTAAAAGAGGAGGCGGAAATTCTCCATACAGATAAAATATCTTATTCAGAAGAGAGCATGAGAGAACTGTCATACCTTACAAATGCCATAGACGACATTCTTGCAACCACTCAGAACGCATATGAAAACACAGACGTTAAACTGGCCGTTCGCGCTCAGACTCTGGAAGATATAATAGATGATATGGTTGATACCATGAAAGAAAACCATATCAATCGCCTTCAAAACGGCTTGTGTACAGTTGAACGAGGCGTTTCATTTATCGAAATGCTTACGGATATCGAACGTATTTCCGATCATTGCGACAATGTTTGCGCACACCTGATTCAAAGGATAGAAAATCGTGAACTGAGTACTCACGAGGAAGATGCTCTACGTGAAATATCTCTCAAAGAACACAGAGCGATGCGAAAAGAACTTATTGAATCATACCTAAAACCGATAAGATAAGCCTTTTTTCACAAAATCCCAATTACAAGTTGGGATTTTAGATTGCACTTTTTTTGTATAAAAGTTTGTTATTTTCTTGACATTGTCGAGAAACAGGTTGATAATGATAACTGTGCAATTTTGTATATTGTATTTTGTATAATTTTTAATACGCAACTAAAAGGAGGCCTATACCATGACAAAATTTAACAACGTAATCGTAAGAAGACCGTGTAAGGCAGTATGCGAAGGAATCACATCAGCCCCTGAACTGGGACAGCCTATTTATGAAAAGGCTCTTCAGCAGCACGACACATACATCGAAGCACTGAAGAAGTGCGGTGTTGAAGTTACAGTTCTCGAAGCTGACGAAAGATATCCGGACTCATGTTTCGTTGAGGACCCTGCTCTTATTACACGCAAGTGCGCCATCATCACTAACCCGGGTGCAGCTTCAAGAAACGGTGAAAAGAACGAAATCATCGGCGCTGTAAAGAAGTTCTTCCCTGAAGACAAGATTGAATACATCAAGGATCCCGGCACGCTGGAAGGCGGAGACGTAATGATGGTAGGAGATACTTTCTACGTTGGTCTCTCAGCAAGAACAAATGCAGAAGGAATCAGACAGCTTACAGAGATTCTGAACAAGTACGGTCTCGAATGCATCCAGGTTCCTCTTGAAAAGGTTCTTCACCTTAAGACCGGTGTTAACTACATCGAAAACAACAACATGCTGGTATCCGGCGAATTCATCGAAAAGCCTGAATTCGAAAAGTACAACAAGATTGTAATCCCGGAAGAAGAAGCATACGCTGCTAACTGCATCTGGGTAAATGATACAGTAATCGTTCCGGAAGGATATCCGGCAGTACTTAAGGCTGTTCAGGACGCAGGCTACAAGACACTTACAGTTGACACTTCGGAATTCAGAAAGATTGACGGAGGTCTCAGCTGTCTCTCAATGAGATTCTGGGCATAAAACGTATTTCTGTCATAAAAAATTTTGTAACAAGTTTATTATGTAATCTGAAAGGAAGTTAAGTAACATGGAAAAGAAACTCAGTCTATTTCCGCTTGTGTTCTTTGCGATAGGTTGCATGCTCGCCAGCGGTGTATTCACACTTTCGGGAGACTTTGCTGCTGCAGGCGCATATACTCTCGCTACTCTTATCGGTTGGGGAATCACCTTCATCGGAATGATTGCCCTCACAATGTGCTATTACAGACTGGCAATCGCTAAGCCTGAGCTCACTTCAGGTATTTACAGCTATGCCAAGGAAGGTTTCGGTTCATATATAGGTTTCAACTCAGCATGGGGATACTGGATGAGTGCTATTCTGGCTCTCGTATCATTCTTCGTTGCATTCTTCGGAAATCTGGGTTCATACATCCCTGCATTTGGTTCAGGTGCAACTCCTATTGCTGTAATCTGCGCATCGGTTATCCTGTGGCTCTTCGTTCTTCTTCTTATGAGAGGCGTTTCACAGGCAACGATCATCAACGCTTTCGTTGTAATCGCCAAGGTTATTCCGATTATATTCATGGTTATCGCTGCTATCTTCGCCAGATCATTCCACTGGAGCATCTTCGTTGACAACTTCACAGGAGCCGGCTCAGACATGTCCCTGTTTGAGCAGGTAAAGGCAACTATCTTCACAACAGTATGGATCTTCATCGGTATTGAAGGTGCCGTTGTTATTTCAGAAAGAGCTAAGAGCATGAAGCTGGCCGGAAACGCAACAGTTATTTCATTCATCGCTCTGTTCCTGCTGTACTTCATTATTTCAGCACTTTCAATGGGCGTTATGCCTCATGATGAACTGGCTAATCTGGGATGGCCTTCAATGGCTGGAGTAATGACTTCAATCGTTGGTCCTTGGGGCGGAGTACTCGTAAACGTTGCAGTATTTATCTCAATCGGCGGAGCTCTGTTCACATATGTAATTCTCTCCACAGAAAGTGCCTTCGGACCTGCAGCTCAGGGCTGCTTCCCAAGCATTCTAAACAAGAGAAACAAGCATGATGCTCCTACAGTATCAATCGTTGCCAGTGCAGTTATCGTTGAAATATTCCTGGTAATAGCAATGCTCTCGGATGCAGCATTCCAGAACTGCTACTATCTGTCAACAATTGCAATCATGATTCCTTACATGCTGTCAGCATTCTATGCACTGAAGTGCTGCTGCAAGGGAGAAACAACTCAGGGTCTCTCAGGCGCCGGCAAGGCATGGACATGGATTTTCTCAATCCTCGGAGCAATCTACGGTGTATGGATGCTCTACGCTTCCAGCATCACATATGTACTGGTTTGTGCACTGCTCTACGCACCGGGAATCATCCTCTACATCATCAGAAGAAAAGAGGAAAAGGATGGTCCTGTATTCCCTAAGGTTTACGACAAGGTCGTTGCAGTGATACTGGTTGTAATGTTCGTAGTCGCAATCGTGCTTCTGGCAACAGGTGTAATCGCACCATTCTAAACGTAATAACAATAAAGATAAAGCAGCACCGGCAAGTAACGCCGGTGCTGCTCTTTTATTGTGGATTTTTTATTATGAGTATATGTTCTATTATTTCGAATCTGAATAATATGCTTCTGTTTCCTCCTGTGAAATAGGTTCATCCTTTTTCGGAGAGTATTTATTCTTTCCCCATCCACGTTTTTTATTGGTGTAGAAAATTCCGTATCCTGTAAGTGCGCATATAATCGAAAACAGAGGATTTAACCAGCCCATGAAGTAGAAAAGTCTCCACTCTGCAAAGGCGCATCCAAACAGGGAACTGAAAAATACAACTGTGGAATCCCACGGAGCAATGAGAATAACTGTCGAACCATCCTCTATTGCTCTTGAAAGAATCTTTCTGTCGAGGCCTATTCTGTCATAGAATTCACTGAAAGCAACTCCTGTAACCATTGATGCTATGTAAGCATTGGCAGTACATACAGTAAGGAGTACTGATGAAAGCAGCGTAGCGATAACAGTAGATGACGTTGATGCGATGACCCTTGACAGAGCCTTTACAAGCACCTTGAATGTATCTGTCTGCAGGAGAATCTCACTCATGGCAAATCCGACGATGATTATTGAAATCATCCACCACATTGCATTGATTCCGCCCTTGGCACAAATCTCGTTTACAAAGTCAACATCGCTGTTCGCAGTCATTCCATCTGCGAGAATTACAGCCATATCCCCTACTCCTATACCCTGGTACAGTACAGCAACAAGAATTCCAACACATATTGCCATTATGAGCGAAGCAAAGGCATTTGTCCTTTTCACAAGGATTACAATAAGGAAAACTGGCGCCAGCAAAAGCAGTATATTGAAATTAAATGTATCTGCCAGTGCATTTCTCACAACATCAACATCAGATGAGTCTATCACGCCCTCATTGCAGTATATGAATCCTAAAATCAGGAACATTACTGCCGAAATAACAATTGAAGGTATTGAAGTGTATCTCATGGATGCCACGTGATCGAACACTTTAACTCTTGATACACCTGCCGCAAGGGTAGTTGTCTCAGAAAGAGGCGACTGCTTGTCACCGAACATTGCTCCGCATATTACCGCACCGGCCATTATTCCCGCAGGGATTCCCATACTTACGCCTATTCCGACGAAAGCAAGGCCCATAGTTCCGGCTGTTGTCCACGAACTGCCTATTATCAGTGACATTGCAGCGCACATAACAAGTGCCAGGAACGGTACAAGTGAAGGTGACAGCCATCCGAGTCCCAAATATATAATATAAGGAATTATTCCCGATGCAATCCACGACGCTATTATAAGTCCTATCAGGAAGTTGAACAGGATTACCATGTTCGCCCCCTTAAGGCCGTCCATCATCATTTTTTCTATATCATTAAAACTGTATCCCAGATAAACAGCATATGCTGCTGCGATTACCAACGTAGCAAAAAGCGCAATCGGAGTATCAACATATATTACTACGTTAAATATAATAAGTACTGCGAGGATTACCGCAATAATAATCAGAGCCTCCCATAACTTCGGTGTTCTTGGTTTTCTTTTTTCCATTTCTGAACCTCTCTTCTTATATTACGAAAATACGTTACTTTTCCAGTCTGTAACCCAGCAGTTCCGCAAGTTTCTCAACATCTTCAACATCTTTTCTCTGAAGGTTCTTTCCCAGCTCCCACGGAAGCACTGTATAGAACCAGTCATTTATTCTGTCAACATAACAGAACCATGACCAGAGCAGACTTGCCAGATCATCTTTTGTTTCAATCGAATCATAAGATGCTACAATTTTCTCATGGAAATAAGGGAATTTAGGTAAGTTCATCCACGGTGCAGGGCAGTTTTCTCCGCAGGTATCTCCCATAAGATGTGCCATCGGTCCGTTCATGTAAATAAACAACTGCTTGCACTGTGCCAGTGAAAAGTCATCATCTGCAAGGACTTCAAACATGGTCGGTTCTATAGTCCACCAACCCATTCCCTGTGTATCCGCATTGAGGAAAAACAGGTTTCCCAGATACTGATGATTTGTTCCTGCGCCGCTTGGAAACACCCCAAGCTTACTCATTGTAACTTCTACCGGTTCGTCGAACCAGATTTTTTCAACTTCATCGTGTATTTCTCTTTTTACTTCTCTCCAGTCAAGTGTCATTTTATACCTCCTCCCTGTATACTTCGATTCTTCCCAATTCGTGATACAGGTAAACATGGTTCCACAAATTCAGTCCTGCTTTTGCGAACGTCTCAATATCCTCTTCGTCAACCAGAGCAACAGTCGGTCCCATTGCAACCATCGGCTCGGTGCAAACACCATATATAAAGCCAAAATACCAGCCTGCCCAGAATATTTCTCCGGCCTTCATATTGCAAAGAAACGGTATATCATCTCCCAGAGGATTTGACTGATTTCCGAATTCAGGCATTTCATACGGGGCTACCGGTCTGCATTCAACAAAGTCTCCTGTTGACAGTGTGCTGTGAGCATATGCCTTCATCGGTGTCTCCAGTATGTTCCATATCTCCTCTACAAGTTTCGGTTCTTTATCTTCAAGCAGTGTCGCATGAACCGATTTGTCGATACCGGGAAAATAAATCCTCAGTTTTTTCATATATATTACCTCCTACATATATTTATTAAATATAGACAAATTATATGTTAGTGTGCTAAAGTAATAAACGATTAAATGTTAAAAAAACAAACATATCGTTTAATAAAATAATAATTTATCCCATATTTTTTAATTTTTTAAATATAAGGTATATCATGAACAAACATCATATCGATTCCATTGACTGTAAGATAATAAATCAGCTTCAAAAAAATTCCCGCATTTCCATCAGCCGTCTTTCTAAGGAGGTAAACCTCAGCAGTCCTGCTGTAAAAAGGCGTATATCACTGCTCGAAGAAAGCGGAATTATTTCCGGATATCATGCGTCCATTGACACTTCGAAGCTGGGATTCGGTGTTAAAGGATATATAATCATAAGCATTCAGAAAATGGATATCCAGCAGTTTATACAGCACATTGAGAATCTTGAGGAAATAATAAAGTGTGAAACAATAATTGCAGGCGGCAAGGAACTTATTCTCCAGTTTGTATGCAAAGACAACAAACATCTCATGGAGCTTTATGATAAGCTTCCTTATTCCTTTATTGACGAAATGACTGCATACATCACTTTGGATTCGCCTGATTACGAAGGAATAATAAATGTATGACCCATACTGCCTGCGAAGCAGCAGCGAAAAACACGTCTGCAGCTTCGCAAATAAAAAAAGCTGTCACACCGACTACTCGGTGCAACAGCTCACGTTAATGACTATAATGTTTTCTCTGCAGCTTCTACTACGTGCTTCATCAGTATAGCGGTAGTAACACCACCTACGCCGCCCGGAACAGGGGTTATAGCCTTTGCAAGCGGTTCAACTTCTGCGAAATCAACGTCTCCGCAAAGATTTCCTTCTTCATCCACATTAATTCCGACATCGATTATTACCTGATTTTTACCAAGTTTATCCGAACCTATCATTTTAGCCCTTCCGAGGGCAGCGATTACAATATCCGCATCTCTTCCGGCCTGAGCGAAATCTTCTTTTCTCGTTCTGCTGTGGCAGACAGTAACCGTAGCATTTTTTCTCATCGCCATCATTGCCACCGGTTTACCGATAACGAGACTTCTTCCCATTACAGTGACTTTACTGCCTTTTAGCCCTATTCCGTAGTGATTCAGTATGGCCATGCAGGCTGCCGCTGTACACGGAGGATATCCCACATCGCTGTCCATAAATATTCCTGCCATGGAGCCTGAGGTGATTCCGTCCATGTCCTTCTCCGGCGCCAGCGCCTCGCATACGGTTTTTTCATCCATATACTCAGGAAGAGGTCGGAACATCAGAACCCCGTGGATAGAATCATCCTCGTTGATTCTGCTGATTTCCTCAATGAGCTTTTCCTGTGAAATATCCGGCGGAAGAACTACCTGTTTCACAGCAACTCCCGTTTTTTCAGCTCTTTTAAGTGCTCCTTTTTCATAAGAGAGGTCTGAAGGGTTTTCACCGACTCTTACAATCGCCAATGTGGGAATTACTCCCTTTGATTTCAGTTCCTCTGCTTTTGCTTTTGACAGCTCCGTAAGGCCTGCTGCCACCGGCTTTCCTTTAAGTAATTCTGCCATTTTATCACTCCTGATATTAAACCGTTGTTGTCATAAGTTTGTTTGTGGTATAGCCGAAAACATAGTCTGCCGCTGCTCCGTAATACACAATATACTGAGCGCACTTGCTGTTTAATCTGTCTGCTGTATCCTTGTCCTTCATCATGCTTGTGTTAATGTAAACATTAAGGCTCGCGGCTTTCATTGCTGCCTTGCACAGCACCGCACTTGATGCAGCGTCACTGATTGCTATTCTGTTTCCTTTTCTCGCAAATTCTCCTGCCAATTCTATCGCCTTGCCGCACTGACATATTATTTCCATAGGCACCTGACAGGCTTCATACAATGCGTTCTCCATCTGTCTCTCGTGCTTTCTTTTTTCCTCATCGGTTTTAGGCTTCACCTTATAAAGCTTCGAAAGAGGTTCAAAGCTTTCAATATCAGCCTGAACAAGCTCCTTGAGATTTTGCTGGATTGAACGAATCTCAATTATATAATCCTGCATTTCTTCTTCTACGGCAGCATACTTCTTCTTTCCTACAGTAAGAGAAGCAACCATGTTTCCAAGGGCGGCACCGAGAGCACCGACAAGTCCGGCGACACTGCCTCCACCCGGAATCGGAGCCTCCCCTGCAACGACATCAATGAAATCGTTACAGCTTAAATCCATGTATTTCTTATTATCCATTTCTCAACCCCTAAAACAGTCCCGTGATTTTACCGGTTTCGTCAACGTCAATGCTTTCTGCGGCAGGAACCTTAGGAAGTCCCGGCATTGTCATAATCTTTCCTGTCAGTGCCACAACAAATCCGGCTCCGGCAGATACTTTCATATCTCTTACAGTCAGAGTAAATCCTTCCGGCGCGCCGAGAAGCTTCTCGTTATCACTGAAGCTGTACTGAGTCTTGGCAATGCAGACAGGAAGTTCGCCGAATCCCAGTTCCTGAAGTTTCTGCATTTTCTCAGCCGCTTCAGGTGTGAATTCAACATTTTCGGCTCTGTAAATTCTGCGTGCGATGTGATTGATTTTCTCTTCTATAGTTTCGGAGAGTTCATATGAGAAAGTCATTTCGCTCTTTTCGTTGTTTTCGCAAAGGCGTACAACCTCCTCGGCAAGAGCCATTCCGCCTTCGCCGCCCTTAGCCCATACTTCGGACAGCTTAACATTTACTCCCAGCTCCTTACACTTTTCCTCAATAAGCCGGAGCTCAGCCTCAGTGTCCTGTGGGAATCTGTTAATTGCCACAACAACAGGAAGGTTGTATACTGTCGTAATGTTTTCAACGTGACGCATAAGGTTAGGAATTCCTGCTTCGAGAGCTTCTAAATTTTCTTCCGAAAGCATATCCTTCGCCACGCCTCCGTGATGCTTTAGAGCCCTTACCGTAGCAACAACCACTACTGCCGAAGGTCTTACTCCTGCCATTCTGCATTTGATATCCAGGAATTTCTCAGCTCCAAGATCCGCACCGAATCCCGCCTCGGTAATTGTGTATTCCGAAAGGCCGAGAGCCATTTTAGTTGCCATTACCGAATTGCAGCCGTGTGCTATGTTCGCGAAAGGTCCGCCGTGAATAAATGCCGGTGTTCCCTCAAGTGTCTGAACCAGATTCGGTTTCAGAGCATCCTTAAGAAGTGCAGCCAGAGCGCCCTGTGCCTTAAGATCCGCTGCGGTCACAGGCTCTCCGTCAGTATTGTATGCAACAACTATTCTCGAAATTCTGGACTTAAGATCGTTAATGTCATTTGAAAGGCAGAGTATTGCCATTATTTCACTTGCAACTGTAATATCGAATCCGTCTTTTCTCGGCACGCCGTTTGCCTTGCCGCCCAGACCGTCTTCTATTACTCTAAGCTGTCTGTCATTCATGTCAACACAGCGTTTCCATGTAATTCTCTCTAAATCCACATTAAGTGCATTTCCCTGCTTAATGTGATTGTCAAGCAGTGCAGCCAGAAGATTATTTGCCGCTCCTATTGCGTGAATGTCACCTGTAAAGTGCAGATTAATGTCTTCCATAGGAACAACCTGAGCGTATCCGCCGCCTGCTGCTCCACCCTTTATTCCGAATACAGGACCCAGTGACGGCTCTCTCAGAGCAACCATAGTTCTCTTTCCCAGTCTGTTCATGGCATCTGCCAGACCTACGGTAGTAGTTGTCTTGCCTTCTCCCGCAGGTGTCGGTGATATTGCTGTTACGAGAACAAGCTTTCCCTCCTTGCCGAAGCTTTCGTCCTTCATAATATTATAGTCAATCTTGGCCTTGTATCTGCCATACTGCTCCAGATACTTTTCATCAACTCCTGCCGCTTCTGCAATCTCAACAATCGGCCTCATTTCTGTTTCCTGTGCAATCTGAATATCTGTTTTCATGATTCCCTCCATCAGTCTCTGCTCAATATTTTTTTCAGGAAGGTTCTCCTGTGAATAGGGCATATGCCTCTTTCACCAATACCTTCATAGTGTTCTTTTGTTCCGTACCCCTTGTTTTTCTCAAATCCATACCCCGGATATATTTTAGCGAAATCAACCATCATTCTGTCACGTGTCACCTTGGCAACAATAGACGCTGCCGCAATTGCCAACACCTTGGCATCACCTTTGACTATTGCCTTTTGCGGGCATTCCGTGCCTTCGAGGCTGACCGCATCCAGCAGCACGAAATCGCATCCGGTTCCGAATCGTTCCTCAAGCATGCGGCTGCAGGATTCCACAGCTTCCTTCATTGCCTTTTTCGTTGCCTGAAGTATGTTGATTTCGTCAATGACATCGTGGTCAACGATTCCGATGCCTATTCCGAGTGCTTCCCCTTCGATTATATCAAAAAGCTCCTCCCGTTTCTTCTCGGACAGTTTTTTTGAGTCGTTGACACCGAGTGTATCAAAATCCTCGGGAAGTACTACAGCCGCAGCGACAACAGGTCCTGCCAGCGGACCTCTGCCCACTTCGTCTACTCCCGCTATATATTTAATTCCCGACTGTCTCAAGGCGTTTTCTTCTGCCTTCATCTCAGCCAGTTTCTGTTTCTGTAAAGCAATTCTTTCTTCTTTTTTCATTATAACACTCAATCCGGCATTTCGAGGGTGATACGTCCGATTTTACCGCTCCTGAATTCGTCAAGAACCAGTCTGCCTATACGTTCGTAATCTATTCTCTTGCCCGGCAGGATACATCCTCTCTTTATCGCCATATTATCAAGGTTTTCCAGGGGGTTTTCCATTAACTCCTCGAGTTTGTATCTCTCCTGCAAAAGTTCCGGATACTGTTCTGCCAGAAGTTCTGTCAGCTTCATTGCCATTGTGGGAACATCCAGTATCTCATCCTTGATTGAACCGCAGTAAGCGAGATTTTCCCCTGCTTTTGGGTCCTCAAACTTCGGCCACAGTATTCCCGGTGTGTCCAGAAGCTGCATTCCCCCGGGAAGAGTAAGCCACTGTTTGCCTTTGGTTACACCCGGTCTGTCTCCGGTCTTTGCGCTTTTGTGACCGGTCATTCTGTTAATAAGCGAAGATTTACCGACATTAGGTACTCCTACGATCATAATACGAAAAGGCTTCATTGCCGCATTTCCCGTTCTCTCTGCCGCCATCTTGTTGAGCACGCCGAAGAGATTCTTCACACCGCTACCGCTCAAACAGTTCATGGAAATCGTGCGCACATTGTCACTGTCGCTCTCAAGGTGTTTTTCCCATGCTCTGTTTGCTTCTTCGCTTGCCAGATCACTTTTATTCAGAACGATTACTCTCGGTTTTCTGTTAACAAGCTCATCTATTATAGGATTTCTGCTGGATCGTGGTATTCGGGCATCTATTACCTCCACGACGGCATCCACCATCTTGAGATTGTCACGAATCAGCTCCCTTGTCTTTTTCATGTGACCGGGATACCAGTTAATATTGTTCATCCTCTACCTCTTATAAATAAAAGGAGCCCTGCGGCTCCTTTCGTTGATTATTCTTTGCTCTTGATTTTAGCTGATTTGCCGGTTCTCTGACGCATGTAGTGAAGTCTGGCTCTTCTGATTTTACCGCGCTTAACTACTTCAATCTTCTCAACCAGCGGTGAGTGGATTGGGAATGTCTTCTCAACGCCTACTCCTGATGCAATTCTTCTTACTGTGAAAGTCTTGCCGATTCCACCATTCTGAATCTTCAGTACAAATCCTTCGAATATCTGAATTCTTTCTCTGTTACCTTCTTTGATTTTAACGTGTACCTTAACGGTATCTCCAACGTTAAATGCAGGGACGTCAGATTTCATATATTCCTGTGTGATTGAGCTTAATACATCCATTGCTCTTCCTCCTTCCCTTCGGCATGTTCGTGGTTGCTCAGCAATCCAGAGGACCACCCGTAAATCTATAACTTTGCGTTCACACGCCTTATCATTATACATCAGCAACAACCTATAAGCAAGGAGTTTTTAGCCGCATATGCGAAAATATGATGTTTTATTTTACTGTCCCGTCGATGTTTCTTCCTTATATAAGGCCAGCTTATTTCTTAAAGTTCTGGTTGTAACTCCCAGAATTCCTGCAGCCTTTGTCTGATTGCCTCCTGTATAACTTAATGTTTTAAGAATAGCCATCTTTTCTATTTCCTTAAGAGGTGTACCGATTTTCGCACATATGGAATCCTCAGAATCCCGGAACAGTCCGGCATCAACTTTCATAGGCGTCTTCAGCACAACATCTTCAGCATCTATCTTGTCATTCTCACATAAGAGAACTGCACGCTCGATTGTGTTCTCCAGTTCTCTTACATTCCCCTCATAATCGTTGCTGAGAAGAAGCTCCATAGCCGATTTTGTTATTCCTTCGATTTTCTTGCCCTGCTCGTTACTGTATTTCTCAATGAAATGCTCTACAAGCAGAGGGATATCTACCTTCCTGCTTCTGAGAGGCGGCATGTTAATCTGTATTACATTAAGTCGATAGTATAAATCCAATCGAAATTTTTTCTTTTTTATTGCTTTTTCTACATCTATATTAGTGGCTGTGATTATTCTTACGTCAATTGGCGTACCGGTTTCCGAACCGACCGGATATACCTTTTTCTCTTCGAGAACTCGCAAAATCTTCGATTGCAGGGCCACATCCATATCGCCTATTTCATCCAGAAAAATCGTCCCCTTGTCAGCCGCCTTAAAATAGCCCTGCTTCGAACTCATCGCTCCTGTAAATGCGCCTTTTTCATAGCCGAACAGTTCGCTTTCCAGAAGATTAGCCGGTATGGCAGAACAGTTAATTGCCACAAACTTCTCCTTCGACCTGTTTCCTCTGAAATGGATTGCCCTGGCCACAAGGTCTTTTCCCGTCCCGGATTCTCCCGTAATCATAACATTAGAATCAGCGTCCTTAACTTTTTCTATCAGGTCTATTACCTTCTTGAATTCCTTTGATTTCCCAATGAGGCCCGCATAATCGTAGCCGCTTTTAAGGGTCTTGTCCAGGACATCAACTCTGTTCTTCAACTGAGCGAATTCAACTGCACGACTTAGAATCTCCCTCATGGACTCAATGTCTATCGGCTTCCTGATGCATCTGAATGCGCCCTTCTGAAGACATTTCGGTTCCTCATCGTATGATGAAACAGGCAAAAGCACAAGCACCGGTACTCTGTTTCCGGATTTTTTAATTTCATCCATTATATCGAACACTTCACTGTCATCAGCATTCTTTGACAGCAGCACAGCGTGTACAGGGTTGTTTCCTATATACTGCAAAAGACCCTTACCCTCGTTAAAGGTTTCTACGTGGTAAAGAGGAGCCAATGCGAACTTTAAGGATGAACATATTGCCGGCTCACTGTCCATTATTACGATGCTTGCCAATTTATATTCCTCCTTCTAAAATCATTTCTATACATGTTCCGCTGTCAACGTCCTGTCTAACATGTATTTCTCCCATATTGCGCTGCACTGTCATAAATATCCCGCTCAGACCCAGTCCGTAATGTTTTGCCTTTGTTGAGTAAAACGGTTCGAATAAATGATCCATGCCTTCCGCATTAATTCCGCATCCGTCATCTCTTACAGACAATCTGACTTTGTTTTCTGATGCTTTTGCACTGATTGTTACTGTGCTGCAGTTACTTTCAACACAGTTTCTGAAAAGCTCAGTCAGAACATTGTGGAAGCATTTCTTGTTAAACAGTACATACATGTCTTCATCTATTTCTGTAATAAATTCAACACGTCTTATTTCATCATTCTCAATTTCGGAAACAGCCAGATTAACAGATCTGAGCAATTCGTTTTTTTCACGCTCATTACTTTCTGACAGAGGAATCATCACTTTTCCCAGATCGCCGATTTTTTCAATGGCATCGGGAACATATTTCAGAAATTCATTCATAAATTCTTCTTTATCCATGTTTTCCGGCAGAAGATCCACGAATGCCTTAATAGTCGTAAAAGGTGCATTGATAATATCAAACACCCGTCCTACGAAGTCCTCAATGAATCTGACTTTTTTTCTGTTAAGCCAATAGAAACTCTGTCGCTTTTCCTCAGTCAGATTCCTCGCCACTATTACCGCAATTTCCTTGCCGTCCCTGGAACAAGGGAAAATATCACAGCAGTACTCTCTTATAAATCCACCATTATGTACATTATATATGTATGAATTCGGTTTTGATGAAAGAAATGCGCTTCTGATACAATTTGTCATTCCTTCATTATTTAAACTAAAGATGTTTTCGCATTCTCCCAGCAGATTGTCTCCGTCACTGCATGCAAGAACATTTCCTTCTGAATCTATTTCCACAATACATGCGGTATTGATTTCACTCTTAGCCGGTTCCTTCGGATTGTATCTGTCGCCGAACCACTTGGTTTTCAGTCTCTCTATCTCACCGATTTTAGAAACTATATCCAATCCGTTGTTGATTTTCTCTATCAGCTCAATATTATCTTTTTTCACGCCTATGGCATAGTCGGTCCAGTATAATCTTGTAACGGGTCTTACGGAAATTCTGTCACCCATTTTTTCCTGGAAATATTCTGCCGTAGGCTCAGGGCTCAGTATAGCATCTCCCACTCCTCTTGCCAGAGTTTCAAAGCCCTCCTCCAGATCTTTCACAAGCTTAAGCTTGAAAAATGTATCTTTAATCAGTGTGTCTTCAGCGCGCAATCCGCATATAGGATCATTATTCTGCGCCAGTATCACCTTATCTTTAAGATCTCTGTATGTATATATTTCTCTGTTTTCGGAAAGAACATATATGTTATGTGACACTTCGAATATTGAATTCGAAAACACTAAGTTCTTTTCTCTCTGCTTAGTTATGGATATTCCTTCAATAACATCCTTCTTCTCATTGACAATTGCTTCTTCAATATTCTGCCAGGGCAGAAGTTCAATCTCATAGCCCCCGCCGAATGTATCTGTATTCCTGTCAATAGCTTTAATAAGATCGATATTGAAGCCTACTGCATTCCCCTCTGAATCATAATATTCAAAGGGAGGGTACATGTTATCTCCACACACTCTTATCATTTGCGATTCCACCTTTTAAAGATAACGTGCAGAATCCTGCACGTTATCCTAAATCCATAGTTAATAAAGCCATTTTACTATTTAACAGACGATTACTCAAGAGTCAAATTTCTGGCTTCCTTAAAAGTAGGGTGATTTCTGGCGAGGAGCCAGTAAATCAGACCACCTGATATACATCCCACTTCGAAACTGATATCTGCTCCGCCGAGGAAGTTCATTACCAGCGGACTTACATACAGTGTCGAATTTGTAAACAGTATCGAAATTACAACACCTGCAATCCATGCGATAATTCCTGCCCAGAATACACCGCCTTTATACCAGTATATTCCTTTGTTACCCCATGTCATCAGTGAGTGTCCGTCGTAATTTCCTCTTCTCATGAAGTAGTCGACAACAACGATTGCTACCCATGGACATGACCATATGATAATGTATGTGAGCCATGACTGATACAGCTCGAAGAACTGTCCGTAAAGCAGTGTTGCAATTCTGAATACGAGAGTACATGCTGCTATTACGAATACTGACTTAACTCTGTCCAGCGGCAGTCTCATTGCAATAAGACCGAGACTTGCTGTATATCCGTTAGGTACGTTTGTTGCAACGCAGCCGAGCATTACAACGATAAGGAACGGAACGAGATACCATGTAGGGAGAACTCCTGCCAGCTGAGCAATAGGATCATCCATGCTTCCGCCCAGAGCTATTGCGAAAAGCACTCCGACGATTTCAGCGAATGTCAGTGCGATAAACTGTCCGCCGCCTGCACATACTGCAATCTTCTTCCATGAAGTTTCCGGAGGAAGATATCTGCTGTAGTCTGATGCGAAGTTTGTCCATGAAATAGGATATGAGAAAATAATACCCATTGCAACAAGCCACATTCCCGGTTTTGATGTTCCAAGAGATACATCAACAGTATTAGGCCACGACCAGTCCATCATAGGAATAGCGAAGAACAGCATTCCGATAAATACTATCGCCAGTATTACAGCCAGCCATTTTTCGGCTGCCAGAATTGTAGCATGTCCGTACAGAGCAAGGATTACTTCCAATGCCAGTACTGCAAACAGACAAATCCAGAGAAGTCCCGGAATGTCACCGAATCCGCTCAGTTTAAATAATTCCATCAATCCTTCGGTTGCAACGATTGAGTTAATTGAAAACCATCCCAGTACGGATATGGTACTTACGACAATAGGTATATAAGCACCTGCAGCACCGAAAGGTGCTCTCGATGTAGCAATACCTGATGTTCCTGTACGAGGACCCATGATTGAAGCCATTCCCAGAACAGCACAACCAAGGAGGTTTCCTATAATTACAGCCAATATCGACTCAACAAATGACAGTCCAAGCGATACAACAAGCACTCCATTAAGAAATACCACGTAGTTTGTGTTTGAACCTATCCACATAGGTGTTAACGATTTTGGCGAGCCCTCTCTTTCGTTGAGAGGAATCGGTCTGATGTCATTTTTTTCTATGTGACCGACACTGTTATTCGGATTCACAAATTCTTTTTTCGCCATAATTAATCCTTTCTAATATTATTCCACAACGGTTGGTATTACGCAGTAATTGTTTGCATCAACAACACCCATGTCAGTTATCTTCCACTTAGGTGATGTTGTCAGCGACAAAAATGCGAGATGCATAAACGGAGCATGAGCTTCACATTCCAGATCGTTGTTTACCATTGCAGTAAGGCTGTTCATTCTTTCTGTAAGTGAGAACGCATCGAATTCGTCTGTCATAAGTCCTGCGATATTGAGCGGAAGTTCGCCGATTACTTCGCCATCCTTTACAACTGCAACTCCGCCCTGCATTTCAATTACATGATTTACGGCAGCCGCCATATCCTCATAATTAGTACCCATTACAATAAGATTGTGAGTATCATGAGAAACTGTTTCCGCAAAGGCACCACACTTCATCTTGAAGCCCTTTACAAATGTCTTACCTATGTTGGCCTGTCCATGTCTTCCTACTACTGCAATCGGAAGAATATCATTTTCTACGTCCGGACATACGTATCCGTCCTTAACATCCATGTTTTCAACAAATGAATCAGTAAGGTTCTGATCGAGAATAAGACCTATGCAGTTTACATTTGCCTTATCGCCTTTGGCCTCAACCATGAGATCTTCCGGTTTAATCGGAGCTCTGTGAACCGAATTCTTAACTGATTCCGGATACGTGTACTCAGGAATGTCGATGAGAAGTTTTCCGTTTTCGGCAACTTTCTTACCTTCGAGGAATACTTCACACACATTCATGTCTTCAAGCTTTCCTTCAATTACTGCCATGTCTGCAAGTTTTCCCGGAGCGATAACGCCCTTGTCATCAAATCCCTGCCATGTAGCTGCATTGATAGTCGCCATCTGAATAGCTTCTACAGGATCCACACCTTCTCTGATTGTTCTTCTGACGATATCATTCATATGACCTGTAGTTACAATATCTTCCGCCAGCATATCGTCTGTTGCCAGAATAGCTCTTCTGGAATCCAGCTTTTCTTCGGTTATTGCTCTGATACATTCAGGCATATTTCTCTGAGTGGAACCTTCTCTCATCAGCATGTAAACACCATATCTGAGCTTTTCTACGGCTTCAGCCTTTGAAGTAGTCTCGTGACATGATATTTCAGTACCACCTGCTATAATGTGAGATGCCAGCTCTTTTCCGAAAAGCTCTGCGGCATTTCCGTCAACCTTGTATCCGTTTTCTCTGGCATATACAGATGAAACAACTGTATCTCTGAATACTTCAGGATTCGATTTATATACCCACTTGGCAGCGGTTACACCCTGAATTTCTCCTATTCCGGAGACGTTGTTGTACGAAAGCATTTCAGGCACCTGTTTCGATGTGATATCAACACCGGCTGTTTCCAGTCCCGGTGAGTCAGGTGTCAGAGCCGGTATTCTGAGATACACATGGTTAGGCAGGTCGTCCAGCTCGTCCGCCATAGCCTTTACGCCAACAGGACCTACTACGTTGCCTATTTCATGAGGGTCCGAAATCAGGCATGTTGTTCCTGTCGGAATGGAAATTCTCGAAAACTCACTGGCTGTCAGCATAGCACTCTCGAAGTGCATGTGTGAGTCAATAAGTCCCGGAATTACATACTTGCCTGTTAAATCTTCAACTTCTGTCTTTTCTCCGATAAGCTCTTCACAATCTCCGACCATGAGAACATATTTACCTGAGATTGCAATGTCAGCTGTGTATATTTCACGAGTTATTACATTTACGAATTCAGCATTTTTAAGCACTTTATCCGCATATGTGTTTTCGTCCAGCAGGACATCAATCATATGCTGCCTTTCTCCTGCAAGAGAAAGGCTCTTAACATCTAATTCCTTTCTGCTCATAATTTTCACCTCTTATTATTCATCAGAATCGAGAAGTGCGACTGCACGTATAGGTGAACCTGATCCGTCTGTAATGTTAAGAGGAACACCTACGTAGAGGAATCTCTTGTTTACAACCTGATCGAGATTTGCCATATTCTCTGTATTTGTCATTCCATACTTTCCGCAAATCCAGTGTCCCGAATATTCAGGATCGTCCGGATGGTCAATTGCCGGCGCATCGATACCGATATTTACTACGCCTTTCTTGGCAAGCCATTCTGCACCTGCTTCGCTGAGACCTGCATAATCAGTCTGATATCTATCACCCGTCCATACGCCCAGAGCCGGCATTACTTTAGGTTCTCCCATCGGTTCCTTGTACCATCTGTTGTAGCAGCCTGTGTGCAGAAGCACTATGTCTCCCTTGCCGATTGTCTGTCCTGATTTCTTTTCTGCTTCTTCCAGATCTGCCGGTTCTATGTACTTATCATCAGGAACGCCGGTCAGATCAAGACATACCGCACTGCCGCAGAACATGTTCAAAGGCATTTTGTCGATTGTAGGCCCTTCAGGCAGATATTCCCAGACAGCATCGGAATGAGTTGAGCAATGCTCACTGATCAGAAGGTTTCTAGCTGAGAATGCAACTCTGCTTCCGGTCTTTGCTTTATTCACTTCGTGAGTTTCATTTACCCAGATAAATGTTTTCTGATGTCCCGGCCACAATGAGTTGCCAACATAGATTTCCTGACTTAAATCAATAATTTTTATATTTTTTCCGTCTTTGATACTCATAGTTGTCCTCCTTCTGGTTTCGGAAAATTTTTCCCGAAAATTTTTCCTATATG
This sequence comes from Bacillota bacterium, assembly GCA_029008005.1. Classification (GTDB taxonomy): domain Bacteria; phylum Bacillota; class Clostridia; order Peptostreptococcales; family Anaerovoracaceae; genus Lentihominibacter. The sequence goes on from JAQXIX010000031.1 coordinate 66,650, forward strand.
AATTTTTTTCTACATGTCCATCAGGTGAGTTTCAAGAATCTGTTCCTTGTTGAAGCCTTCAAGCTGCAGATAATATTCGAAAGTTTTAAGTATTGCATCAAGCTTAATAGGTCCTACCAGTTCCGATCCTGTAACGCGTACACCGTAACGTTCAGCTTCCTGCTTACAGAGGTTGAAAACTCTTGCTATCGGAGTGTTCATGCAATCAAACATATTCATTGATACTACAACGCCTTCGTGTTCAGGGAACTTGATTCCAACCGCCCTTATTGTTGAGAAGCCGCCGCTTGGCCCTCTTACTGCCTTTGCGATTTTCTTAGCAATTGATACATCTTCAGTATTGAGGAACACATTGTAAGCTGTCAGTCCGTTTGCTTCACAGGATACGATTGTTCCGCCTGCAGTTTCGCTTAAGAGCCCGTCTTCGCTGTAATCAGGCTTTCTGGAGTTGTATTCATCAGCTCTGCTTTCATCGTCCTTTGCTTCCTTCAGCAGATCTCTCAGACCTTCATACTGACCCTTTCTGATAAACGCAAAGGCTTTTCTTTCTTCGGTTCTGGCGTTCTCGCCTGCAAAGAATACAGGTACCTTAGTTGCTTCATAGAACTCTTTACCGATTTCTTCAGCCAGAGCAGCGGTTTCCTCCAGGGTAATGTTCTTAAACGGGAAAACCGGCAGAGTATCTTCCGCACCTATTCTCGGATGCGAACCCTTCTGCTTGCTCATATCAATAAGTTCCACAGCCTTCTTTCCCAGTTTTACCAGCGCTTCCTTGATCGGTGCCGGTTCACCTATCATCGTCACTACTGTTCTGTTGAAATCAGCTTCCGGTTCAACGCTCACAAGCTTAATGCCCGGAACGCTTCTTACCTCGTCAACAATTTTTTCAACTTTATCCAAATCCCGGCCTTCGCTGAAATTCGGAACTGCCAGTACATACTGTTTTCGTTCCATTTTCTCCTCCTTGCTCTGCATTGTTTGACTTTAGTATGTTAAAGCATGACTTTACCTTATGTTCAGTTATAATGCATCATTCGTGCCAACTTTTGTTTTCCCCGTTTTCAGGCCCCTGTTTACAAAAAAACGCAGAAAAAAGTCCTTGCTTTTATTTTTTTCCATGCTATCATGAAGGTGTTTTAAGTTCCTTACCAGGTAGTCGAGTGCCTGTCGATTCAGACATATGCGCTCGGCTGCCACCCCAAGTCTGAATCAATGCAACTCGTGTTTTCCACCCGTTGCATTTAGCTTTTAGGAGGAAATATATGTATTTTAATTATCTGGAAAAAGCAGATCCTGAGGTAACAGCTTCAATAAAGAGAGAGATAAACCGTCAGGAGACAAAGATCGAGATGATCGCATCAGAGAACTTTGTAAACTATGAAATCATGGAAGCTGCAGGAA
>JAQXIX010000032.1 GCA_029008005.1 Bacillota bacterium
AAAAAGCAGAAGATTTATTTCGCCGTGCTCGAACAGTGCAGGATTTATTGCTGTATAATCGCTGCTTCCGTACACCAGTGTGTTATCACCTTCTGCAGACTCCGCCTCTCCTCCGCAGGCGCAAAGGCAGGCGCACATTACAATCGTCATTGCTGCGGCTGCTAAAGGTTTTAGTATTTTTTTCATAATAAGATTTCTCCTTGTATCAATCTGTCTATATCAATCTGTCTTTTTTGTTTCTCGTTCTCAGGTATTCACCTGTTTCTGTTATGCATATTAATGTTACAACCAGGAATATTCCGGGGATGAGTATAATCCACCATGCTCCTGTCAGCATTGCTCTCTGGGAAAGAGACATGAGGCTTCCCCATGAGATTATTTCCATTGGCAGACCCAGTCCCAGGAAACTGAGCGTTGCTTCCATTGCTATGGCACTGCCGATATTCGTTACGATCATGTACATTATCGTCGGCATGAAATTCGGCAGCAAGTGGCGTCTGAGTATGTAGAAGAATCCGCCTCCCATTGTTCTTGCCGCCATTACAAAACCTGTATTTCTCAAATCGCGGACTTCGCTTCTTACCATTTTCGCTACTGCCATCCATCCGGTCACTCCTATAATAAGTGATATGGATATTACAGTGGCATCACCTGCTATTGCCTGCAGAAACATTACGAACAGAATCTGAGGTACGCTCATCAGTATCTCAGTGAATCTCATCATCACGTCATCGATTTTTGATGATGCCAGCCCGGCTGCCGCACCGTATACTATCGCTATGGCTGTTGACAGTATGGTGGAGAGAATCCCCACTATCAGGGAAATTCTGCCGCCGCACCATATTACGGAGAACAGATCTCTTCCCAAGGTGTCCGTACCGAAAAGGTGTCCCTCTCCCGGAGCCCGGCTGATTTCACTGAAGTCCATGTAATACGGATCTGTTCCCGAAAGCAGATCTCCAAGCAGACAGCCGACAATAATAAATGTCAGCAGCACTATTGATGTTACAGGTACTTTTTTCACAGCATCTGCCCCCTTTCTTCTTCACGTTCAGGTGACAGGCACTGATTTACTGTCTGCGCCAGAATATTGGCTGTTATTACTGCCGCTCCCGTAATCAGGCATATAAGCATCAGCATATTGTAGTCATGATATTTGGCGCTCTCCAGCCCCAGTTTTCCCAGACCCGGATACGAAAAAACGATTTCAACAACATATGCTCCACCCAGCAGATGGGGCAGGAAAATTGCCATTATGCTTATTATCGACGGCATTATGTTTCTCAGACAATGTTTGTAGATTATAGCTGTTTCGCTGAGTCCTTTGACTTTGCACATCAGTACATACTCTTTGCTTATTTCCTCGGAGAGTCTGTTTCTTATCAGGTATCCGCAATACCAGAAATGTGATATCACAATTGATGCCACCGGCAGAATCAGGTGCACAAGTCTGTCTACCGGACCTGTCTCGCCGATTGTACCGGCACCGCTCTGGGGCAGACAGCTTAAAGTTACGGAGAAAATCAGGATTAATATCAGCGCTACGAAGAATTCCGGAACATTTCCTGTTGCCACTCCTATCCTGCACATTACTCTGTCAGCAAGCTTTCCCTCTCTCCTGACGCAAAATACTGCTGTCAGTATTCCGATGACGAATATCAAAACCATTGATATTCCTGTCAGCCATGCAGTATTAGACCACACCTGACCTATGACATCCGCCACCGGCTGTTTGTACTGATATGATATGCCGAAATCTCCGTGAAGAGCATTTCCAAGCCATCTGAAATACTGTGTAAACAGGGAATCATCAAGGCCAAGCCGCTGTTCCGCATTCTGCAGCTGTTCAGGGCTCATTCGCTCAATTGCTTCTCCGTAATATGCTCTAAGCGGATTTCCCGGCGCAAGTCTGGATACGAAAAATACAATAAGTGACATAATAAATACAGACAGTATCAGCTGCCCTATTTTGCCGGCAATAAATGTCACTTTGTTTTTCATAAAATTCCTCCGGACAAAAAATAAAAGAAGACCATTCCTGATCTTCTTGATCTTATCGTGAGGACTTCCTGTCCTCTGTTCCTAAGTATGATATCAGACCGATTCATTCCTGTCAATCCCGGTTTTCAGCCTTTTATATGCTACGCACCCTACAAATATGAATCCCGCATATCCGCTTAAAGTGTAAACAATTCCTATGAGATCTGCGAATGGCAGTAGCCCCATAAAGAATGCCACACCTCCCGCGCATGCGGCAAAGATTATGCCTTTGCGTGTACCCTGTTTCACGAATTTATTGCAGACTGTCCACATCATTGCACTGCATGAAGAAAATATTCCCATTATTAGAATGACGCTGAACACCGCCCCGAGGGTAACCGATATTTTTTTCGTCAGGTAAAGAGTCGGCACATCAAGAACTGCAGTCCTGCCTATGTCTGTAAGCATTGCCGTATTCATTAGCAGAATGGCAGCCATGAGAACAACTGTGCCTATTGTCGCACCGATTACAGCTTCCCGTCGTGTCGCTCCCGTCGCACCCAGTGCCGAATAGTAAGCGGAACCTCCCGTAAGATTGTAGCTGATATACAGAAGCCCTGCCAGCCACCACTGTCCAACAGGCTGTTTCTCTGCCATTGAATCGGAAACTGCCGCAGCCTGGGATAACCCGTCGAAATCACGCACCACCGTAACAATTCCAACAAATACGGTGAACGCAATTATTGTCGGCCCGATAAACGACACGATTTTCACAAAACGCTGAAAACCTATCACATATGACACAAACGCCAGAATCGCCATGATCAGCGCACCTACGTAGTGATTTATTCCGAAATACTCTTTTAGAGTCGCCCCGGATCCCGATATGAGAATGACCATTCCCGCGAAAAGGCTGATAGGCAGATACCATGAATAAAAAGCTCCCAGCTTCTTTCCGCAGAAAAACCCGAAGTGATTATACTCCGGGTTGTCCCTGTTAATCTGTCCGGCACCAAGTATCCCCGGTCCGATTATAAGAAATCCAACCAGATTTATTGCCAGGAGAACGAAGCTTTTATAGCCGTAGCATGTAAAGAACTGCATTATCTCCTGACCCGTAGCAAAACCGGATCCCATGACCCAGGCCACGTAGGCGCCCATTATTTTCAATATGTTGAATTTATCAGTTTCCTGTACCACTAATTGAATCCTTTAATATTACATCGTGTGCACCGCCTTCGATAATGCTTGTTGCCGATACAAGAGTCAGCTTGGCATCTCTCTGAAGGTCAGGAATTGTCATGCTTCCGCAGTTACACATCGTTGACTTTACCTTCAGAAGCGACTGTCTAACATTATCGCTGAGGGGACCTGCATACGGAACATAGGAATCGACACCTTCTTCAAACTTCATGCCGGCGTTTCCTCCCAGATCGTATCTCTGCCAGTTTCTGGCTCTCGCGGAACCTTCACCCCAGTACTCCTTATAATAATTTCCGTTAATCTGGATTTTGTTTGTCGGTGATTCGTCGAATCTCGAGAAGTATCTTCCGAGCATAAGGAAGTCAGCACCCATTGCCAGCGCCAGAGTCATATGATAATCATATACGATTCCTCCGTCTGAACAAATCGGAATGTAAATTCCCGTCTTCTCATAATATTCGTTACGTGCTTCCGCAACTTCGATTACAGCTGATGCCTGGCCTCTTCCGATACCTTTCTGTTCTCTGGTAATGCAAATGCTTCCGCCGCCGATTCCGATCTTAATGAAGTCAGCTCCCGCTTCCGCAAGGAAATTGAATCCGTCACTGTCAACAACATTTCCGGCTCCGACTTTAACCGAATCGCCGTATTTCTCTCTGATGAATGCCAGAGTGTTTGCCTGCCATTCCGAATAACCTTCACTGGAATCTATACAGAGAACGTCAGCTCCCGCTTCAACAAGAGCCGGAACTCTTTCCTCGAAGTCGCGTGTATTTATTCCTGCTCCGACTACATATCTCTTATCTCTGTCAAGAAGTTCATCCGGATATTCCTTGTGAGCAATGTAATCCTTACGGAATACGAAGTAAAGGAGTTTTCTGTTTTTATCTATTACAGGAAGTGCGTTCAGCTTATGTTCCCACAGCATGTCATTGGCTTCGCTCAAGGTCACGCCTTCTTCTGCATATATGAGTTTTTCAAATGGTGTCATGAATGTTTCGATTTTAGTATCCGTTGACATTCTGCTGACTCTGTAATCACGGCTTGTAACTATTCCCACCAGCTTGCCGTCGGAAGTTCCGTCTTCGGTTACCGCTGTGGTTGAGTGCCCTGTATTTTCTTTAAGTTCAAGAAGATCCGCCAGCGTCTGATCAGGCCTGATATTCGTATTACTCTGTACGAATCCGGCCTTGTGATTCTTCACTTTTCTTACCATTGCAGCCTGGCTTTCTATAGGCTGCGATCCGAATATGAATGATACTCCGCCTTCTCTTGCCAGTGCAATTGCAAGTTCATCCCCTGAAACCGACTGCATGATTGCGGAAGTCATAGGGATGTTCATTGTGATTTCAGGTTCTTCTCCTTTTTTGAACTTCGTCAGAGGTGTTTTCAGCGATACATTCTCTACTCTGCAATCCACAGATGAATATCCGGGAACGAGCAAATACTCGCTAAAGGTTCTCGACGGTTCTTCAAATATCTTTGCCATGAATACCTCCTTGAAAAACTGTATTATCTTCTCTCTTTTAATTTTTCATTATAGTCCTTCGGAATTGAGCTTTCAAGTATAAAAACCCCTTTGTTAAAAAAATTTTCGTAACGGATAAATCTTCGAAGCCTTTCCAAACAAAAGGAGTTGCTGCACGGCTAAGTGCAGCAACTCCCTGTCTTCGTATTAAGTATTATTAATTATTATGTTACAGCGGAATTACATCATTCCCGGCATTCCGCCACCTGCCGGAGGCATCATCATAGGATTGTCTTCTTTGATATCAGTAATTCCGGCTTCTGTAGTCAGCAGCATTGCTGATGCTGATGAAGCATTCTGAAGTGCCGATCTTGTAACCTTGGCAGGGTCAACGATTCCTGCTGCAAGCATGTCAACATATTCTTCTGTTGCAGCGTTGAATCCGATACCTTCTTCTCTGTCCTTAACGCCGGCAACCACTACGCTTCCTTCGTATCCTGCGTTTTCTGCAATCTGTCTTACAGGTTCCTCAAGGGCTCTTACGATAATCTGTCCGCCTGTTCTTTCATCTCCTTCGAGTCCGTCAACATATGCCGCAACTGCAGGGATTGCATTTACCAATGCAACTCCGCCGCCCGGAACGATTCCTTCTTCTACTGCAGCCTTTGTTGCATTGAGAGCATCTTCGATTCTCAGCTTTCTTTCCTTAAGCTCTGTTTCTGTAGCAGCGCCCACTTTAATTACAGCTACGCCGCCTGCCAGCTTGGCAAGTCTTTCCTGAGTCTTTTCTCTGTCAAAGTCTGAAGTTGTCTGTTCAATCTGCGCCTTAATCTGAGCAACTCTGTTTTCAATATCTTCAGCTGTGCCTGCACCGCCGACGATTACTGTATTTTCTTTATCAACCTTAACTGTAGCGGCTGAACCAAGCATGTCAACTGATGTTTCCTTAAGTTCATATCCCAGATCTTCCGAAATAACAGTACCGCCTGTGAGAACAGCGATGTCTTCAAGCATTGCCTTTCTTCTTTCACCGAATCCCGGAGCCTTAACTGCCACACAGTCAAATACACCCTTGATTTTGTTAACGATAATAGTTGCCAGTGCTTCGCCTTCCAGATCGTCGCAGATAATCATAAGCTTTCTGCCTGTTTTAACAACCTGTTCCAGTACAGGAAGCAGTTCCTGAATGTTTGAAATCTTCTTGTCTGTAATAAGAATGTAAGGGTTGTCGATAACAGCTTCCATCTTCTCTGTATCAGTAACCATGTACGGTGAGAAGTATCCTCTGTCAAACTGCATTCCTTCAACTACATCCAGTGTAGTTCCCATGCTCTTTGATTCTTCTACTGTGATAACGCCGTCCTTGCCGACTTTTTCCATTGCTTCCGCAATAAGCTTGCCGATTTCTCCGTCTGCAGCCGATACTGAAGCAACCTGTGCTATTTCTTCTGAAGTTGCAACTTCGTGTGACAGTCTCTTGATTTCGTCTACGGCTACGTCAACTGCTCCTGAGATTCCTCTTTTGAGAACCATCGGATTAGCTCCTGCCGCCACATTCTTAAATCCTTCTCTGATAATAATCTGTGCGAGAAGAGTTGCTGTAGTTGTTCCGTCACCTGCAACGTCATTAGTCTTTGTTGCTACTTCCTTAACCAGCTGAGCACCCATATTTTCAACTGCGTCTTCAAGTTCAATTTCTCTGGCAATTGTCACACCGTCATTTGTAATAAGCGGTGCTCCGAACTGCTTGCCGATAAGAACGTTTCTTCCCTTAGGTCCCAATGTAATCTTAACTGTATCAGCCAGCTTATCAACGCCTGTCTGCAGACTTCTTCTGGCTTCTTCGCCGTAATGTAAATCCTTTGCCATCTATGTTTCCTCCCTTTTATTACTCTACGATTGCCAGAATATCTCTCTGGTCCATAATCATTACTTCTTCACCATTGAATTTAACTTCAGTTCCGGCATACTTGCTGTAAATAACCTTGTCGCCTTCCTTAAGTTCCATCTTAACTTCTTCAGTTCCAGGTCCAACTGCCAGAACTTCTGCCATCTGAGGTTTCTCCTGTGCTGTTCCCGGCAATACGATTCCGCTTGCAGTCTTCTCTTCAGCAACCATTTCTCTGATAACCACTTTAGTGCCTAATGGCTTGATTCCATAACTCATTCTGTCATCTCCTTTTATTTAATTTACGAGCAAAGGCCATAACCCCAGCCCCGTTTTCTCTTTGTTAGCACTCCTACTGCTTGAGTGCTAACTATAATTTACTGCTAAAAAGGCCGTTTGTCAACAGCCTTTCTCAAAAAAATTATTTGTCATGTGTAATGTAGTAAAAAAGATACTGCTGTGCTATCCCGCCGTATTCGCCGAAATGCCTGTCAGCATATTCTTTCATAGCTTTCACATTGTTTTCCGGTATTCCGTACAGCCTGTTCATTACGCGTTTCATCCAGACGTCCAGCGGGAAGCTGTCCATCTTTCCCAGGCAGAAAAGTGCAATACAGCCGGCGACCTTAGGTCCCACACCGCTTAACGTTCTGAGTTCTTCAACCGCTTCGTCTCTGCTTACTTCAGCCTTTGCGAGATTATCCAGAAAGGCGCAGCTGCCTGTTTCCGTGTCGTATCCTGTTTCTGCAATTACACGTGCGGTTTCCGTCAGGTACCGGGCTCTGTATCCCAGTCTCACCGGAGCAAGCTGCTCCTCTGACGCATTTGCCAACTGAAAAGGTGTTGGAAATCCGTCGAAAAGCTCCGACAGACCTGAAATGCATTTTTTTATACGCGGAATGTTGTTGTTCTGCGAAATGATAAAGGAAATCAGTGTTTCCCATCTGTCCTGGTTGAGAATTCTTATTCCCCGGCCGACTTCGATGGCCCGCTCCATTACAGGGTCATAAAGTTCTCCCGTACCGATGAGCTTTTCGTTTATTTTACTGTAATCCCTGTCAAGGTCCAGATATCTGCGCCAGAAAGCCTTTGCTTTTTCTTCGGGTTTCCCTTCAGTTGCCGGATCGTCTATCAGCAATATCTCTGACTCGGCATCGTACTTAAGCGATACATGCCGGTTTCCTACAATTCCTTCGCAGCCTTCCCATCTGAAGCACTGGCCGCAGTCAAAGGTCTTCAGCGGATCGAAATCTTTAACACGTTTAAATTCCAGCTGCCTGCTCATTTATACTGCACCTCGTATTTCCAGATCCACTTTGTTTACAACGAAGGCTGTCATCTTCTCAACCTGCGCGGCCACGCGAGCCTGAAACTCTGCCGCGGCTTTCGGCAGTCCCGCTCCGTAGTTCATGGTCATAACAACGTAAACTTCTATTCCTTCGGCGGCCGATACAGTATCCTTGGTTATGATTACTTTCTGGACCTCGAAAACTGTCCCTCCTTCGTTTTTAACGCATTCAACAATATCGGAAATGACTTTCTCGGATATTTTATATTCCCCCAGGTAGCTGTATGTCGGACGGACAACTGATTTTTCTGCTGTTTCCTTCCAGTTTCCAAAATCTCTTCCCAAATCCTTGAGCATTCGCAGAGGCGACATAAAGTATCCGGAAAACTGACGTTTAAGCTGAAATGCAGGTGCCGGAATAACATGCTTACCCAGATCTTTTCTCTGATGTCGTGCGATTTCCCGCTCTTCTTCTGTTGTTATATCTTCTATATATATCCTTTTCGACGGTTCCGGAATTCCGAGGCGCGCCACGATTCTGTTAATCATCTCGTCTGAAGTGCCCAGAACAAGCACCGATTCCGGAGAAACCTCCTCGATAGTTCTGCAGACATCCTCTTTATGTTCATCGTCAGTGAAAAGAGCCGTTTTAACTGCTCGAATCGATGTTTTCTGGCGCTTTGCGGAAATTCCCGCCATAACCTTGTTTCTGCAGATAAAAAGGCCGTCGTCTATTATGCTTTCGATTTTGTATTGTTTGCAAAGGTTTATAGCCTGGAAACTCTTACCTGTTCCGGACTTTCCCGACAGACTGAATACTTTCATTTTCGTTCCTTCTTCTTCTGATATTGTCTGAATTATTATATATAATTATTTCTCTCAACACAATGGTGTCTTTGCTCAGGGTTACACCAGTCTGTTGAGCCTTTTCCCTTCTGTGAAGGATCTGAGGTTGTCAGCACAGCGCTCGATAAGTTCACTTCTTGTTTCCTTAGGCATAAATGCCATGTGCGGCGTTATTATGCAATTTTCGCATTTCAGCAGCGGACAGTCTTCCTGCGGGGGTTCATGTTGTGTAACATCAAGTCCCGCAAAGGCTATTTTACCTGTATTTAATGCTTTTGCCAGTGCCTCCTCATCGACCAGACCGCCTCTGGCTGTGTTGATAAAAATCGCGCCGTCTTTCATCTGCTCTATAAATTCTTCGTTTATCATGCCCCGGTTGTTTTCGTCCAGAGGGCAGTGCATGGAAACCACATCTGATTTTATTGCTGCCTCTCTGTCTCTGCTGTATATGTTGACTTTCATGCCGAGGGTTTCTGCTATTGCCGCTACTCTCCTGCCGATGTTGCCGTAGCCTATTATACCTATCGTTTTCCCTTCAAGAAGTGTGAGGGGGTTGCTGTTAAAATACTCCCCGCTTATTTCATCCCATCCGGAACCTCCTGCCGCCTTGTCCGCAACCGATTCCCGCAGTGCGTTATCGTACCTGCTGATTTTATTCGTAATGTTAAGCAGCAATGAGATTGCGTGCTGCGAAACGGCGCTTGTGGAATATGCCGGCACATTAGTTACTGCTATTCCTCTTTCTTCGGCCGCTTTCAGATCTATGTGATTGAAACCTGTCGCCGCAATTCCGATGTATTTAAGATTCGGGCAGCTTTCAATAACCTCTCTTGAAACAGATGCTGAATCCATAAATACGATTTCGGCGTCACCGATCCTCTCTGCTGTCTCTTCTGCAGGTGTTGTTTCATAAACTTCCAGACTGCAAAGTTCCTCCAGGGGCGCCCACGACAAATCTCCGATATTGATGTCTTTATAATCGAGAAAAACTGCTTTCATCTTGTTCCTTTCCGGTTCCTTCCTGTGCATATGTATTCCTTGATTGATTTCTCGGTTTAATGTTTTAAATATTATATATAAATGTTTTTAAGTATACAATGCCGATATCGAGACACCGATGCAAATTACCTTGAATTTTTTTTAACGTAGTGCTATAATCTTTTTAACGTTTTACGAAATCTATAAGGAGGTAATAACTATGGCTTATGTAATTAAGGACGAATGCATCAACTGTGGAGCATGCATCGAAGAATGTCCTGTAGAAGCTATCACTGCTGGTGATGACAAGCACGTGATCGATCCTGAAAAGTGCATCGACTGTGGCGCTTGCGCAGGCGCTTGCCCTGTTGACGCTCCGGTAGAAGGCTAAGAGCATAGAATTTCGAAATAAAAACAACCCTTTCGTCGGCGAAAGGGTTGTTTTCTTTTATCGGTTTCACCGTCGCATCCCGCAAAAGCATTGAAAACAGATGGGCTGCGGTGAAAAACGGAGGCTGGAAAGGCACTTTTGATTCAGGCAAAAAACAAATACTGCGTTCCGGCGCCTGATTTTCACCGCAGCCAACGAAAAATCAATCATTACAGCCCTGGCGACGGTGAAACAGCGAAGCTGAGTGATACTCCTAGGCATATGCCTAGTCTATTATGTCAAACAGCTTCAACATTTTGTCAACCCATACTAAATCAATGCTGTCATCTCCGAAATCATATGTTAGAAGCAGATTATCAAGCGGTAAGTATCCCTCACGGGCATATTCATACAGTTTTCGTTCTGCCTTTTTTCTGTACTCTACTTTATCCATCATTCCCAAATGCTCCCATATAAACATCTTATAATCTTTCCTTCGATATATCGTGAAATCAGGATACCATAGATTACCGTTTATCATAATCGGGTGTTCATACTTGAACTCAACCCCTCTCATTTTTAAATGCTCGTACCCCAGCAGATCTGCTCGCGATTTCACAAAAGTCCCATCCGACGCAACATTGACTCCTTTTCTGTATCGTGGATTCCCAGTTGAAATCGAATGCCATTTGGAAATCATTTTTGATACTTCGCCGGCTGTAATTATTTCATTATTTCCGCTGAATTTACAGATTTTTAAAAAAGAAGGAATCATCTCCTCCGGCTCGCTGTATTCTTCCTTTAATCCCTTCAGCAGAGACACATTCCTGTTTAAAACATCTAGGGCTCTTTCAATTTCCTTACGATTCGTCAGTCCTTCTATCAACCGTGCTTCGTTATGAGGCAGATATATTTCTTTTCCGTATATCCTTCTGTACGGCCTTGCCTTGCCATGCTGCAACTTATAATATATGCTTCCCTCAGGTAAAGCTCCCAATCTCTCATTGAAATTCGACTCCATCTGCTCCAGAATATTAATATTCTCTTCTATAATCTGTTTTGTCAGCATTTCTACACCTTTCTTTAATTCACTTCCATTTATTTCCAATATTATGACATAATTGGTAATTATTGGCAACCTCAAGTTTCATCTAATTAAGTGAAGGTTCCCGGTTTCACCGTCGCATCCCGCAAAAGCATTAAAAACAGATGGGCTGCGGTGAAAAGCGGAGGCTGGAAAGGCACTTTTGATTCAGGCAAAAAACAAATACTGCGTTCCGGCGCCTGATTTTCACCGCAGCCAACGAAAAATCAATCATTACAGCCCTGGCGACGGTGAAACTAAACAGGCCTAACTTAAACAACTAAAACAGGCGGCGCAATCAGCACCGCCTGTTAATGTTTTTTAAATAAACCTATTAACTTTTTTCTTCTGAGATCTTGCTCATGTGATATGCCAGGGAATGGAGGCTGTCACTTATGTGAACGTTCTCCACAGCTACGTGGGATGGAGTTTCTATGTCGATAGGCGCGAAATTCCAGAGTCCTCTCACTCCGGCAAAGCAAAGCTTGTCGGCAACTTCCTGAGCAACTTCCTTCGTCGTGCATATTATTCCTATATCGATGGAATTTTCTTCGACAAATTCAACGATTCCTTCGTAATTCAACACTTCCACATCGTTGATTCTGGTACCGATAAGCTCAGGCTTCACTTCGAATATTCCTTCTACGACAAAGCCCGTTTTGTAATAATATGTGTGGTTTACAATTGCTCTTCCGAGATTACCGGCCCCGACAACTACCATTTTGTAGCCTCTGTCAAGTCCGAGAATCGCACTTATTTCATTGTATAGTCCTTCGACGCTGTATCCATATCCCTGCTGGCCGAATCCCCCGAAATTATTCAGATCCTGACGTATCTGCGATGCAGTATACCCAATCAGGCTACTGAATTCATTTGACGAAATCTTATCTACGCCTTTTTTCCTCAATTCATTCAGGTATCTTCTGTAGCGAGGTAATCTTTTTATGACAGCGTTTGATATTTTCGTTTGTTTCTTCATGGCTTTAGATTCTCGCTTCTACATAGTTTACAAGATCTCCTACTGTCTGGAACTGTTCTGCGTCATCATCAGGTATTTCGATGCTGTATTCATCCTCAATAGCAAGAATAATTTCAACTGCATCCAGCGAGTCAGCTTCAAGATCCTTCATAAGATTAGTTTCTATTTCGATTTCACTCGGTTTAACGCCAAGCTGATCTACGATAATTGCCTTAATTTTTTCGAGTATCATTAGTTCTACCTCCGTTGAAAGATGCCCTTATTATAGCCGACCTATTCTTGTAATTCAAGCCATTCATCGTACTTTTTATCAAGACGTTCTCTGCACTCTGTAAGTTTATCCGACAGTTCCGCAAGCTTGACGTGATCCGTCATTATTTCTTCCCTGCAAAGCTCTTTCTCAGTCTCCGAAATTTCTTCCTCCAGTTTCCTGATATCGTCCTCAAGTGTTTCTTTACGTCGTCTCAGCCGCCTCTCTTCCGCTTCCTTTTCTTTCTTAAGCTTCCGTTCCTCCGCCGAAGATGTAACAGCCTCTTCCGGTTCCGCAAAAGCCTCAGATGTCATATTCTCAAGCTGCTGTTTTTTCTCCACGTAGTAGTCATACTTCCCCAGATACTCGAAAGTGCCGTATTCCGAAAGCTCAACAATTTTCGTAGGTATTCTGTTTAGAAAATATCTGTCGTGGGACACGATAATACACGTTCCCGGGAAATCAAGGAGCGCCTCCTCAAATACTTCCTTCGACTCAATGTCAAGATGGTTTGTCGGTTCGTCGAGTACAAGTGTATTGGCCCCTGACATCATCAGCTTAAGCAGGGCAAGCCTTGCCTTTTCACCGCCGCTGAGAGCGCCGACTTCCAGAAACACCGACTCACCTCTGAAAAGGAATCTGCCGAGTAGATTCCTGAGTTCTCCCTCACTGTATAATCTGTATGTATCCTGCAGCTCCTCAATAACAGTGTGAGCCGGATTGAGAAGCTGCTGGCCCTGATCGTAATACCCGAACTGAACATTATGACCAATCCTTATTCTTCCCTCGTCTGCACTGATTTCTTCCATAAGAATTCTGAGTAGGGTAGTCTTGCCGATTCCGTTGGCGCCTACAATGCAGATGCGCTCACCTCTCTTAATATCCAGACCGGCATTTTCGAAAAGTTTCCGTCTGTTCTGCCCGTATCCTACACTTTTACCTACGCCTTCCGCAAGCAGCACATCCCTGCCGCTCTGAAAATTCTGGTGAAAAGTGATTTTCATTTTTCCCGGACCGGAATCAGGTCTTTCCATTACTTCCATAGCGGACAGTCTCTTTTCTCTGGAAGCCGCTCTTTTCGCCAGTTTCTCGGTACCGCGCTGTTTGAACCTCCGCACCATTTCCTCCTGGCGTTTTATTTCCTTCTGCTGCTTCTCGTATTTTCTCAGCTCGCTCTCCCGGCGAACCTTTTTCTCGCCGGCATAAAAGCTGTAGCTGCCCTCGTAAATACTCAGCTTCCTGTTTTCGATCTCAAAAATTCTGCCGACAGTTCTGTCAAGAAAATATCTGTCGTGAGAAACCATCATTATCGTGCCTTTGTATGCCTTAAGGTACTGTTCCAGCCACTTCAACGTGTCGATATCAAGATGGTTTGTCGGCTCGTCGAGAAAAAGAATATCCGGTTTTTCAAGCAAAAGCACCGCGAGGGCGAGACGGGTCTTTTCCCCTCCGCTCAATGTCTTAATCTGCTTGTTATATGCCTCCTCGCCGAAGTCCATTCCGGCAAGTACTCCTCTGATTTCACTCTGATACGCATATCCGCCCATGTAATTGTAGCGCTCATGGATTTTGTCGTACTTTTCCAGAAGCTCATCACTGTTATGAGGGTTTCCTTCTATCTGTTCCAGAAGCTGCTGCATTTCCTCTTCCATCCGCGGGAAGTGTCTGAAAACGTAATTTACTTCCTCCATTACGGTTCTCTCCGAATCGAAGCCCGTATCCTGTTTCAGATATCCGACAGTCAGATCCTTCGAAAGAAAAAAATCGCCCTCTTCATGAGGAAGCTCCCCCGTAATAATCTTAAACAGTGTTGACTTGCCGGCGCCGTTTACGCCTATAATGCCTATCCGGTCGCCTTCGTTTACAGAGAAACTGACACTGTCAAGTATCACATCTGTTCCATATGCTTTTGTAAGATTTTTTGCTGATAATATTATCATTTTCTTCCTTAAAATCGTTATCGTACATTACAGCGGAAGGTTCGGCACCGCATCTAGTGTCAGATCGTCGATTTCCCCCGCAATATATTTGTAATATGCAGCGCAGCCGATCATTGCTGCGTTGTCAGTGCAAAGCACCGGAGACGGATAATACAGCCTGATGCCCTTTTTCCCGCATACTTCTTCCAGCATAGTTCTGAGCCTGCTGTTTGATGCAACTCCGCCCGCCACTACTATTTTATCTTTCTTCAGTTCCACAGCGGCATCGACAGTCTTAGTCACTATTACATCAAGCACCGCCTGCTGGAAGCTCGCTGCCACGTCAGCCGTATTTATTTCTCTTCCCGCCTGTTTCTCTGAGTTTACGTAGTTCAAAACACCGGTCTTGATTCCGCTGAAGCTGAAATCAAGACTCCCCTTCTCCAGAAATACGCGTTTGAACTCTACGCTGTCCGGGTTTCCTTCACGTGCTATCCTGTCGATTTTCGGTCCGCCCGGATAGCCGAGACCCAGAACGCGCGCCACCTTATCATAAGCTTCCCCGACTGCGTCGTCTCTTGTTCCACCCAGGATTTTGCAGTCATTATAATCGGTAACCTCCACAATATTCGTATGACCGCCGGAAACAACAAGGGACATAAACGGCGGTTCAAGATCCTTATGCTCAATATAATTAGCACAAATATGTCCATGAATGTGGTGAACACCAACCAGCGGTTTACCTGTCGCCAGTGCGAAAGCCTTTGCTGTTGCCAGCCCGATGAGCAGCGCTCCCACAAGACCCGGTCCGTACGTCACGCCGATGGCATCAATGTCATCCATAGTCGCTTCCGCTTCAGCCAGAGCCTCCTCCACGACGCCGTTAATATTTTCGAGATGATGACGTGACGCTATCTCAGGTACTACTCCGCCGTAAAGCTTGTGTATATCTATCTGAGAAGATATTATATTTGAACGCATGTCACGTCCGTCAACAAGAACGGCCGCCGCCGTTTCGTCACAGCTTGATTCAATTGCAAGTATTGCGATTTTACCGTCTATCATTCCTCATGCCTCCACATGATAAGTGCATCCTCTTTATTGTGCTTATAGTAGCCCTTCCTTACTCCGCATACTTCGAAGCCGAATTTACTGTAAAGTCCTATAGCCGCTTCATTTGACCTTCTTACTTCCAGTGTGTGGTGTCTGATTCCCTCCTGAACAGTGAAATCAAGGAGCACCTGAATTATACCCTTGCCGATATGTCTGTGTCTGTATCCGGGAGCCACGGCCACGTTGGTAATGTGCCCCTCGTCTTCAATCCACCAGAGACCTGCATATCCCACGACCTTGCCGGTGTGTTCTGCAACAACGTAAAAGGCCCTCGGATTCTCTTCAAGCTCAAATCTAACCGATTCTCTGCTCCAAGGGTCCGGAAAACACAGCTTCTCGATTTCGTATATGGCATCAGCATCATTGGCATCTGCCTGCCTTACAACCACATCACCCATTGACTGCCTCTGCTTTCTGCTTTTCCTTCAGCTTACGCTCAGCCTCCGCCATGCGCATGTACTCAGGCTCAAGCATTCCGTATTCGCAGGTTTTACCGCGAGCTGCCAGTATCGCACCCAGCTTCGCCACCGTTTCCGCATCCTGATATCTCAGCTCTTCAAGGGCAAAATCCACTTTCATTTCTGTCAGATATCCGGATGTCTCAATTTCCTCTCTGTATTTATCTGCACCGTCACCCATGAAAATGACCTTCCTGAATCCGGCAACGCTTACCTCCTTCAAGAAATCCTCAAGCATATACGGTCCTGCTTCGATTATTTCCTCAAGAAAATATCCTGCACCGTAAACCTGATTTCTCCGTGCATCCAGAATCGGGCAAACCAGCGCGCCGCCTCCGTCTATTCTCATTGAAAGCGCCTCAAGGCTCGGAACCTTAACACAGGGAATATCCAGAATCTGCGAAAGAGCCCTCCCTGTGGAAACACCTATTCTTATTCCTGTGAAAGACCCCGGTCCGCAGGATACTGCTATTACATCAACATCAGCGGGCGCAAGTCCGCAAGCTCCCAGCACTTCCTGTACCTGAGGTGTCAGATTCTGAAGGTGCGAAAACTCATCATGTCCCTGCACACGAGCCATAATATTAAATTTCGTAACCTTGCCATCGGATAACTCTGTTTCGGCCAGTGCAACAGATGCAAAGGCTCCCGTCGTCTCAACTGCCAGTAAATACATTCTCTACCTGCTTTCAATTTCGTAAATACGTTTGTCCGGACTGTCTCCGGCTTCGATTCTTATTACAGTAGCGTTTTCCGGAATCAGTTCTTCGATAATGTCAGCCCACTCCACAACGCAAAGGCCTTTGCCGTAGAAATACTCTTCATATCCGATCTGAAACATTTCTTCCGAATCGCCGATTCTGTAAACATCGAAGTGAAAGAGCGGTATTCTCCCGCTCCTGTATTCTTTTACAATATTAAAAGTCGGGCTGGTAATGACTTCCGTAATTTCCAGCCCTTCAGCTATTGCCTTTGTGAGGGTAGTCTTGCCTGTGCCCAGATCGCCGATAAGGGCGATAACGTCTCCCGGGTTAGCATTTTTCCCTATTTCTCTGCCGAAAGCCATTGTTTCGGTCTCATTGTTCATCGTAACAGTCTTAATATTCATAACTGTTACAGTATAGCACAAAAATCGATTATTGTCTGTGCAGGAATCCTGACAGTCTCTTGTAGCAAACAAATGTTACAAGTGAATTTATGCCTGCCTTTATGGCATTGAATCCGGCGATGAAAGGCATAAGCTGCCATACGGCTGCAACAGGTACTCCCATGAAATACGGAGTAATTACGAGATTAGCACCGATCATTATCAGCGTCATGGCTGCCGTACCGCAGAGAAGTCCGATGATTGCTGATTTTCTCGTCTTGTTTTTCTTATATATAATGCCCGACACCAGTACGAGTGTACTTGTCGCGATAATATGCATCAGAATTCCGTAAACGCCGCTGGCGGAGCTTACTGTTGCTCCCTGTATTACTGATGTAACTACTGTAAGAATAACTCCCGCTCCCGGTCCGAAGGCGAAAGTTCCGATAAGAATAGGAATGTCTGCCGGATCATATTCCAGAAACGCCACTGCCGGGAAAATAGGCACATGAATCAGAGCCACGAGGACGATTGAAATCGCCACGAGCATTGCCATCTTAGCAAGTCTTACAGTTGTCCACTTTTTTTCTTTCTCCATTTTGTTCCTCTCTCAGATAATAAAATTCAGTCTCTTCATAAAGCTTTAAAAGCCGTGTGTAGTATACACGCGTACTCCCTTTAATGTCAAGGTTTCCAATGTAAAAGAGACGGCTTTCATATCCGTCTCTTTCGGGCAAGTCAATAATAAAATCAATGGTACCACACTCATACCGGCCTGTGTGTTGTCATGACAATATTCTATTCATAATACTCCAGAACTGATTCCAGAGTCAGCTCGTCTGAACTCATTGGTTTATTCACATCGTTTGCCTTCTCCGACGGCTGCAGCGGGAACGGTTCGAAAGCCCGTAGCGTTCCCTTTTCCATTGGGATCCACCGGTCGTCCACTTTCATACCGTTTATGTTATTCTCAAGGACACGGATAACTCCGCTGTGAGCCACTATTATTATGTTTTTGCCATCGTCGTTCCGGAGTATCTCGCGAAAAGCCGCAAGAACTCTGTACTGAAGATCATAAAAGTTTTCACCGCCTCCCTCTCGTCTTTTGTAGCTGAACAGTTCACTCCCTCTGCGCACGTATTCCTCCGGATACTCACTGCGGATTTCACTTACCGGTCTGCCGTCCCAGTCACCAAGATTTATTTCGCGCAACCCGGAATCTTTCTTTACGTAAACAGGCTCCGGCAGAATATCATTCACCTTGCCGCAAATAATTTCCGCGGTTTCCACAGTCCTTCCCAGATCACTGCAGTATATTCTTTCGATTGCCGGCATAGGTTCTCTGCCGAATTTGTCCATTCCCAGAGCCTCTGCTTCAACATCTTCTATAATCATCTCTGCAATCTCTCTGCCCAGAGCTTCTGCCTGCATTCTCCCCTTATCACTTAAAGGAACGTCATACTGTCCTATGAACATAGGCTCATCATGCTGCTTCGTTTCACCGTGGCGCACCAGGATAATTCTCTTTCTGGCTGTTAGAAGTTCCAGTTTCTCCCGTGCAAACCCTTTTGAAACAAAGGCTCTGATATCTGCATAACCTTCAGGTGTATCCATATCAAGCAGACAGCCTTCCTCACCTGTTTCAATACGCATAATTCTATGCCTGTCGGTAATTGCAGCCAGACCTCCGCAACCATCGCTTTCACATATTTCTTTAACTGCGGCTGCAGGTATATAAAGAGGATGCCCTTTTTTGCCTTCGAATACCGCCACAGCAAAATCTTCTGATTTTCTGTTTTCGCTTACTGCGTCCATCATCATCCTCATTACCCTGACGCTGATAAGCGGGCAGTCTACAGGCATAAGCAGATATCCATCCTTTCCCGATACTGCACTGAGTCCTGTCTTTATCGACGAAAACATTCCGCTGCTGTATGACTCGTTATATACTTCTCTTACTCCGTGAGCGGCAATAACAGGCGCCAGTTTCTCGCGATTATATCCTGTCACCACTGTTATATCTTCAATGCCTGCTGCCTTTGCGCTCTCTATAAGACCTTCAACAGCTGTCGTTCCGGCAACATGGAGCAAAGGCTTAAAGTCTTTCATTCTTGAAGAAAGTCCTGCAGCAAGGATGACAACTCCGAACCGCTGTCCGTATTTTTCACTCTTTTCTCTATCGTATCCTATTTTCATATCTGCCTCTCAAAAACTGTTTGTCTGTTCTGTCTATCAAGAACTGTCATTCTACTCGTGGATGCGGGCCTCAGCCTCCGCATGCTTCACAGCGGCCTCTGCCTCGTTATGCTCTGCTCTCACCCGGATTATCTCCGCCGCAATGCTTATGCTGATTTCCTCCGGTGTCTCGGATTTTATCTCCAGACCTATGGGTGCGTGAACGCCATCAAGCTCTTCCTGTGTGAAGCCCTCGGAAAGGAGCTGTTCAAACAGCAGTGCATTCTTTCTGCGGCTTCCAATCATCCCCAGATATGCGTGAGGCTTTCTCAGAGCCTGTCTCAGTACCTTAAGGTCACCTCTATGCCCACGGGTTACAATTATTATGAAGCTGTCCTCGTCGGTTTCGATGCCGTCAAAGCAATTGTCGAAATCATCACAGACAACCGTTGCCCTTGCTTCAGGGAAGCGCTGAGTATTCGCATATTCTTCCCTGTCATCAATGATGGTAGTCTCGAAATCTATGTGGCG
>JAQXIX010000033.1 GCA_029008005.1 Bacillota bacterium
CTCCACCAGATTTACGGCTCCGGTCAGAAATGGCCGGAGTTTTTTATTGCTGTGTTTTTTTCAGGCGTTTCCAGGTGTTTTCAGGCCTCAAATTGCCATATAAAAAACTATACGGCCGGTTTTGGCAAAAATTATACAAACAGAAAAATAATTTTTGCTATATGGCAGTTTTTGCTCAAAAAAGCCGGATTTTAAGGCTATTTTGCCATATAGGATTTTATTGAAGTGCATATGGCAGTTTCAGGCCTCAAATTGCCATATACATTAAAAAGAAGCTCGTTATGTATAATTTTTGCCATATTCGAGTTCAGTAAAGCCGATTCCGGCAATTGTTAACCCTTAGCGTAATATAACGCAAAAAGACCGCTGCTCCTGTCGGCGCAACGGTCTCGTTATGTGGTGTTTTATGTAGTTTGTCTTAATCCGAATCTATTCCTGGGCTTCGTGTCTTTCTTTCCAGTACTCGCCCTTCTTGTAAATCTTCTTGAAGAATATGTATGCCGGTATAGCTGTGAGTCCGAGAAGTATTCCGATTCCCGAAATGGCAATATCCGAAATGATACTGTAAATATAAAGGATAATCGGAACGCAAAGCCATACACAATACAGCTTGTTCGGAAGAGGTACCTTAAATGCCAGCTTCTTGTCCGGTTCTTTGATACGCATCCTCATGTTCGATATGAAAACGAGACAGCAAGGGATTGCGTATATTGCAGTTGCAACTTCAACGAGAATCTGGAACGGGCTGTCATCTCCCTGTGAGTATGCCGCCCACAGTGACAGTGCAGTACTTACTGCTGATATAATAATTATCGCAGCAATCGGAGTTCCTCTCTTCTTGCTTTCTCTCGAGAAAATTTCGAAGAATGTTCCCTTCTTACTGAATGATGACATAACGTGTGCATATGCCATAATGTATTCGCAGAGAATCATCATTGATGCCAGAGTACCGGCTGCAACCATAGCCCACTTAAGCGGAGCGCCACCGAGTATTTCACAGGCAACAACGAAAGTGATGTTTCCGTCAGCTGTTCCCCAGTTTGCCCAGCTGCCCGGTTGGATTTCATTTATTGCTCCTACTGCCGGAACAACCCAGAGCATGTACATAAGTGCAATAATCGGAATAGAAATAAGGATTCCCATAGGTACAATTCTTTCACCGTTTTCAATATCTCCCGAAGCACATGAAATAGTTTCATATCCCTGGTTGAACCATATTCCGATCAGAAGTCCCTGACCTGCAGACTGGATGAATGACATATCTTCATGCTTAAGAGGAGTTACCATGCTGGCAGGATCTTCAAGGTGCATGAACGCACAGATAACCATTATGATAAACGGAATAAAGCAAAGGAATGTAACCACTGTTGCCATATTACTGATTACTTCAATACCGAGAATATTGATAATAGCAAATATCGCAATCAGACAGGCACAAATAAGGAAGAACACAAACGAACTTACTTCCACGCCCACAAGCGAAAACATTTCCTGAAGGTAAGTGGCAGTTAAAACCGCGAAAGTACACGGTTCAAAGAAGCCCGCAATAGTATATGCCCATCCGCTGGCAAAACCGGCTTTTTCTCCGAGTCCGTTTCTTGCCCATATATACATGCCGCCGTCTTCCGGATATGCTGATGAAAGTTCGGCTGATGACAAGCTGAAAGGCAAAGACCAGAAAAACGGAATCGCACAGAAAGTAATCATTGTGACACCCGGTCCGACAGTTCCTACCAAATCTTCAATCCCAAAACCACCACCTGCTACAGTTACGCATACCATCATGGCAACGCCCATAACAGGAATTTTCTTTTTTTTGCTCTCCATAATTGCTCCTTGGTTAAGAAATTAACTATATTCTTTAACGTATCAAATTGATAATAACGGCGGTCTCCTTAAAAAACAATTACCTAAGCCTAATCATTCAGTACCATATGTATAACTCCATACTACTATAACCTACTCATTTTTAATTAATTACTCCTTATCTACTTCTTATGCGGAAAAATATATGTTATCATTTAAGTACAAAAGTGTTAAAAAAATGACTACTTGAGGTGTGACATGGATTATAATACGGAGCTCAATCTTAACAGCATAATTTACCAGATTTATAATACTGATGATTTCGAAGAAATGAAAAAGACTGTCGCCACCCTTATACGCGGGCTTATTCCGTGTACTTGTGCCAGCATTCTCATGACAACAGGTAAAGACGGCGATGTATTCTGCGATCCTATTACCATTCCCGACAGCTATGAAAAAATCGAACACGAATATATCAAATGTCAGGACGCCGACGGCAGCCTTTGGGTAGTGAGAAAAAAACAGTCTACCGTATTTCGCGACACAGATCTGATGCCGGAAGACAAGAGAGAGCAGACAGAATATTACAAGAGATGCTTCAAGCCCTTCGGAATTCACTATTCTGTTGATCTGACAATAACAAACGGTCAGAAAATCATGGGAATCATGTCTCTTTACAGAACAAAGGGCGAAGGAGATTTCACCTTTGACGAAATCTGCATACTCAAACTGCTAAGCATCCATCTCGACGCCAGATTCGCGAAGGAACTGAAAAAGCACGACGCTAAATCAGATTCCTTTGACATATCCGCGCTCACAAAAAAATACTCCCTGACTGCGAGAGAGTCGGAAGTATTGGAACTCATATTAAATAACTGCGATAATTCGGAAATCGAATACAGACTTTGCATCAGCCCCAACACGCTGAAAAAGCATCTGCAGAATCTCTACAGAAAAGCAAACGTGTCGGGCCGAATACAGCTGGCTGCATTAATGCATTCCCTTCTGAATTAAACAGTAAGAATCGAATAGTTGAAATTAAAGGGTGTCACCGTCGTATTCCGACTCCCTTTTTTCTTTGTATTCGCTGCGAACATTGGAAATTTCCTCTTCGAGCGATGCTATTTCATCCTTAAGGGAATCGATTTTCTCGCAAAGGCTCTTAACAGTGCCGTCTGCATTTTCGTCATCTCTGAACAGATCGTAGCAGCGTTCTCCCAGTTCCTTCTTCGTTCCCGAAAGATCGCTCTTCAGCGAAGACACCTTGCTCTTAAGTTTGCCCACTTCAACAAGTTCTTCCGCCTTGTTTCCTGCCTTGTTGGCAACATCAACTGCTGTTTTACCCAGTTTATTGAAAAAATCCTGCATAGTATTTCCTCCGTTCTATTTTCTCATTGCCTGCTGCATTTTCCTGTCTGCATCTCTTTTGGCAATATCATGGCGCTTATCATACGCCTTCTTTCCTCTGGCAACAGCGATTTCAACCTTCGCTCTGCCTCTGTCATTAATATACATTCGCAAAGGCACAATAGTCAACCCCTGCCGTGTTATCAGCTCCGTCAGCTTGCGTATTTCTTTCTTATGGAGAAGGAGCTTTCTTTCTCTCAGGGAATCAACATTAAAAATATTTCCCTGTTCGTAAGGAGCGATATTCATTCCGTATATTATCAGCTCTCCGTCTCTTATTCTGGCATAGCTTTCTTTTATGCTGACCTTGCCCTGTCTCACAGACTTGATTTCCGTTCCTGTAAGCACAATGCCGGCTTCGTATGTATCTTCTATGAAATAGTCATGCCTTGCTTTCTTATTGTTGGCAACAATTTTCATCAGTTTATTATCTCCTAAAGTTTTCCGATTTTATTAAACGGGAACAGCCTTACTACAGCTTTCCCCATAACGGTATCCTCATCCACAAATCCCACCGACGGATCCCTGCTGTCTCTGCTGACCATTCTGTTATCCCCAAGACAGAACACTTTATCATCGGGAACCACCATGTTGTTAATTTCCTCGCCTTCCGGCCAGGTGATTCCTTCGCCGTCAACATAAGGCTCGTCAAGCTGCCGGCCGTTCACGTAAACGTATCCGTCCTTAAGAGTAACGGTATCGCCCTCCACAGCTATCACTCTCTTAATGAGAAGCTTCGTTCCCTGAACACCGTCGGTTCTCGGAAGATCCGAATCGAATACAATGATATCCCCTCTCTGCGGATGTTCCTTATTCATGTAAGCCAGTTTGAACACAATAAGATAGTCGTTTCCGTAGAGAGTCGGTTCCATGGAATGTTCTCTCACAACAGTAGGTTTAATAACAAAAGATATGGCAACAACAATTACTACTGCAATAATAATGTCGATTACCATCGATTTCAAAAATTTAATCATACTGAATCTCCTATTCCTTTCCCCAAAAGCTTTTTGCCGATTCTCCCGAATGCCTCAGGCACCGGAATCCTGATATCCATACCGTTAAGAGCCTCTAATCCCTCGGGCATGTCTTCGAAGGTAAGCCTGTAGGCATGGAGAAGCTGTGTGGACAGCCCGTATTCCTTAAGCCTGCGATTTACCTTGTAATCACCGTATTTAGCATCGCCCGCCAGAGGATATCCGGCCGATGAAAGATGCGCTCTTATCTGATGTGTTCTCCCCGTCAGAAGTTCGACCTCCACAAGTGAATATCTGCCGCTGCTGAAAACAGGTCTTACAACGGTATTGGAGTATTTACCCTCCTTATCTGCCGAAACGGTGTTTGTTTCCGAATCCTTGCTCAGACTTTCTTCGATATGCATTTCTTCTCTGAAGTCACCGCATACGATTGTCAGATAATACTTCGAAATCGATTTTCTCTCACGAATAAGCCGCGTAAGTTTCCTCAGACTTTCGGCGGTTTTCCCGAAAATAACAAGCCCCGTCGTATTCCTGTCAAGCCTGTTTACAGGCGAAGGCGTAAATGTCTTCTCCACAGAAGGATCATACTCTCCCTTTTCCTGAAGATATCCGCACACCTGATTCATCAGAGTGTTTTTCTTTTCGTGAGAGTCGCCGTGTGTCAGAAGTCCCCACGGTTTTTCGACTATGAGAACCTTTTCATCCTCATAGGCAATCTTAAAATTTCGTCTTGCGGCTTTTCTCTTCACTGGTTTCGTGAACTCGCTCATCTGCTCGTCGCTGATATACAGAGAAATTTCGTCTCCGTCGGCCAGAACGGTTTCGTTTTTCGCCCTTTTGCCGTTAACCTTAAGGTCTTTGCGTATTATCTTGTAAACAGTGCTCAGCGGCGCGCGTTTCATGTATTTTCTCATGAAACGATCGAGCCTTTGCCCTGCATCATTTTCGTTTATCCTGATTGTAATCATACTCTTAATTATACAACCATAGCACCTGCCAGGCAATAATTGTGTTATACTTTATACGGAGGTGATTTCACATGACTGATAAAATAAAAGTTATTATTACTGCCCCTAAAGGCGCCATGGACAGCCTTATCGTTCAGGAGGCATATAAAGACGAAAACATTGAAGTTGTCGGCTGCATCGGAGCTCCCGGCAGAGATTACATAGGCAGCGATGCAGGGCTTGTGTGCGGCCTGGGCAGTGAAATCGGTGTTACTGTCAGCGACAATCTTAATGAAATCATAGATACCTGCGATGTAGTAGTCGACTATTCCACTACAGGCCTTTCCATGGAAGTTCTGGATTCATGTCTCAGACACGGCAAAGGGCTTCTGTGCGGCACCACAGGCTTCAGTGACTATGAAAACGCAGCATTCGCAAAGGCTTCAGAAACAATACCCATCATGAAAACGGCCAATACCTCATATGTTGTAACCGTAATGCGCCGTCTTCTTGCTGAAGCCGCAGAAAAAATCGGTGCTAAATGCAAAATTGAAGTAATCGAAATGCACGACCAGAGAAAGCTTGACGCTCCAAGCGGTACGGCAATCGAAATGGGTAAAGCCATGGCTGCTGCAGCACCTGACAAAACTTACGATGATATAGAGTTTCATTCCGTAAGAGCCGGCAATACTCCAAGCTCCCACCGGGTTATATTCGGATGCATGGGCGAAAAAATGGAAATCTCTCACGATGCTTATGACTGGCGCTGCTATGCAATCGGTGCATGTGACGGAATCAAATTCCTCAGTACAGCTGCACCGGGCAGAATATATACGATGGATGATGTAATATAGGTCATAATGAGCGAAAAAACTGCTGCAACGAAATCTTAATGCAGCAGTTTTTTATTTAATAAATTTTTATCTCTTGTCTGTTGCGCCCAGAACGTCCTTAATCTTGTGAGCAACCATGTCACGTATTGCATCTCTGGCAGGTCCAAGATATTTTCTAGGGTCGAAATCCGACGGATTTTCGGCAATGTATCTTCTTATTTCCGCTGTCATTGCAAGTCTTAAATCCGTATCTATGTTGACCTTGCAGATTCCGTATTTCGCAGCTTCCTTTATCATTTCCTCAGGCACGCCCTGTGCTCCCGGAATGCTTCCGCCGTACTGATTGCAGCGTGCGACAAACTCCGGCATAACAGTAGATGCTCCGTGGAGAACCAATGGTGTATCAGGAATCAGCTTATGGATTTCCTTGAGTCTTTCAAAGTCCAGTCTGGGTTCGCCTTTGAATTTATAAGCGCCGTGGCTTGTTCCGATTGCAACTGCCAGTGAGTCAACGCCTGTTTTCTCTACGAATTCGGCAGCTTCTTCAGGCACCGTGAAAGTAGCGTCTCTGGCATCAACATTAACAGCATCTTCAATTCCCGCGAGCTTGCCCAGCTCCGCTTCAACAACAACTCCGTGAGCGTGAGCATATTCAACAACTTCACGTGTTATGCGGATATTCTCTTCAAAAGGATGCTTGGAGCCGTCTATCATTACTGATGTGAATCCGTCGTCAACACACTTGCGGCAGATTTCGAAATCCTCGCCGTGGTCAAGATGAAGAGCAACATCAACACCTGTATCGATTACAGCCGCCTCAACAAGCTTCAGAAGGTATGCCGGCTTGGCGTACTTTCTCGCACCGGCGGAAACCTGCAGGATCAGAGGTGCATTTTCCTGACATGCAGCCTCAACGATACCCTGAATTATCTCCATATTATTAACATTGAACGCCCCTACGGCATAATCGCTTTTCAGAGCCTTTGCAAACATATCTTTCGTTGTAACTAAAGCCATTTTTTCCTCCTCGCATTCTATGATTCATGTACTAAATTATACTGTTCTGTTATCTGTACCTGAGCATTCTGTTTCACCGCCATTTTCTCCGGATAATCCATGATTATGCCGACTCGCGTGTAAATAAGAAATGCTGCCGCAACAAGTATCACAATTACTATGATAATGTCATTGTTGTTGTAAAAAAAATCTTTTATTCTGTTCATTTGCTCCACTCTCCCACACATTTGTACTCTACCACATTTTAAAGAATATGTCCATTTCCTTGAGTATGGCATTCACATACTTTCGTCTGCCCTTCACGGATTCCGGAACGGCTGCACCGACGGTAATTCTTATGTACGGGCTGCTTCCCCCGTGAAATCTGATTTTCTCGCCGTAAGACTCCACAAGCCTCTCAATGAGTCCCTCAGGGAAAACTGCACTGGGATAAACGGAAATCTTAAGCTTGTATCCTTCCTGTGATATTTCGCGTACCCCTGCCTTTGACGCCATCTTCCTTATTCTCGATATACGTATGAGATTCATGGTGTCTTCCGGAATATCTCCGAATCTGTCCATAAGTTCGTCAATTACATCGGATTCATCCTCTTCATCCTCTATCAGTGCGATTTTCTTATACATCTGAAGACGAAGAACCTCGTCGGCAATATATGATTTCGGTATTATAGCCGTAACAGGAAGATTAATCGCCGTTTCTTCCGCATCCGACGATTCTCTTTTATTGACGGCATCTTCAAGAAGTTTGCAGTATAGTTCATATCCTACGTTAAGCATATGTCCCGACTGCTCCGTTCCAAGGAGATTGCCGGCGCCTCTCAGCTCCAGATCCTTCATGGCTATCTTGAATCCGGAACCGAATTCAGTGAAATCTTTTATTGCGCTCAGCCTTTTCTCCGCAATTTCGCTGAGAGCCTTGTCCCTTCTGTACATCAGATATGCATAGGCAACTCTTCCCGATCTGCCCACACGTCCCCGCAGCTGATACAGCTGAGCCAGGCCGAATCTGTCAGCATTGAGTATTATCATCGTATTCGCATTGGGAATATCCATTCCCGACTCGATGATAGTCGTAGACACGAGAACATCGTATTCTCCAGCCGCAAAATCCATAATCACATCTTCAAGCTGTTCTTCACTCATTCTGCCGTGTCCCACCGTAACTCTCGCCGAAGGAACAAGCTCACTGATGTGTGATGCCACGGAATTAATGGAAGCCACTCTGTTGTGCAGTATGAACACCTGCCCCCCTCTGGAAATTTCTCTTTCCACGGCTTCTCTTATGAGGAAGTCATCTTCTTCCATTACGTATGTCTGGACAGGATATCTGTCTTCCGGAGGTTCTTCTATCGTACTAATATCTCTTATTCCCGACAGAGACATGTGCAGCGTTCTGGGAATCGGTGTTGCCGACAGTGTGAGTACATCGACGTTTTCTTTTATCGTCTTAATACGTTCCTTATGCTTCACGCCGAATCTCTGTTCCTCATCGATTACCAGCAGTCCCAGGTCCTTAAATTCTACATCCTTGGAAAGCAGACGATGGGTTCCTATTACAAGGTCTATCCTTCCTTCTGCCAGGTCGTCTATTATCTGCTTTTGCTGCTGTTTCGTTCTGAAGCGAGAGAGCATCTCAACCTTAAAAGGAAATTTCTCGAATCTGTCCTTAAGCGTATAGTAATGCTGATTGGCCAGTAGAGTTGTCGGCACCAGCACTGCCGCCTGTTTCCCTTCGGCCGCACATTTGAACAATGCTCTCGCTGCGACTTCCGTCTTGCCGAAGCCTACATCGCCGCAGAGAAGTCTGTCCATGGAAGTGTCGCTTTCCATATCGCTTTTTATCTCTGCGACACATTTAAGCTGATCCTCTGTTTCGCAGTAAGGGAAGCTGTCTTCAAAATCCTTCTGCCACTCTGTATCGTGACCGAAGGCGTATCCCTTTTCATTCATTCTGACCGCCGACACACGAATCAGTTCTTCTGCCATTTCGGAAACGGCCGCCTGAGCCTTTGCTTTAGTCGTCTTCCATTCGCTTCCCGAGAGCCTGTTGAGTTTAGGCGTTCCTTCGCCTCCTCCTATGTACTTCTGGAGCATATCCAGCTGATCGACAGGTATATACAGAGAGTCTGTTCCGGCATACTTCAGTTTCAGGTAATCCTTCTTAACACCCTGAACAACCAGTGGCTCAACGCCCATGAATTTACCGATTCCGTGATTCTCGTGAACTACATAGTCTCCTTCTTTAACATCTGCAAAGGAGCGAATCGCCCTTCCCGAATCCTTGTTTTTCCTGCGCCGTTTCCCGGATGACGCTCTCCGTCCGCTGAAGATATCGCCTTCCCATATGTAACATTCCCTGCAGTAGGTAAGTTCCATACTGCCGGTAATGATTCCCTCTTTCACCTGCAAAAGCTCTCTCCGTGAAAATCCGGCTGTATCTATATACTCACGGATATTGGAAACTTTCTCCCTTGTCGCACAGACTATGGTGATTCTGAAATCACGAGCCATATATCCTTCGATATCTGCCTTCATAACGTCCATTCTGCCGTTGTAAGTAGGCATCTGTCTGGTCTCAACCTGTCTCAGCTCATGGAGAAAAGGTGCGTTCTTTATTGTAGAAGTAAATGGTGTGAATATGTATCCGTCCCGGTTCAGCTCCTCAGGCAGCTCATACAGCCTGAAGAACATGTTCTTTTCGGGTAAATGGGCGAAATCCTCCTTGATGCCTTTGCCTGCCTGAAGTATCGCTTCAATATCATCACTTCGTTCGGCGGTGAATACGTCCAGGGTCTCCAGGATTCTCGCAGGATCGTCCACGAAAATCAGAGGTTTATCCATGTAGTCCCAAAGATACTCCGTTTCATCGTGAAAATATCCCGTAAGGCTTTCCAGATATCTGAGATTCCTCATGTTTTCAGCGTATTCCAGAAGCTGCTCTTTTCTTTCCGTTAGTTTTTCCGCAATTTCTTCGTCGTTTATCTTTTTGATTCTGCGGTCGTATGCCCGTCTGATTTTCTTCTCTGCCTTTTCGAACAGGCTTTTGTCTCTCACTACTCGGCAGCACCTGCAGATGTGAACTGAATCCAGCGTCTCGAGAGATCTCTGGCTGTCGGGCAGGAAGCTTCTGATTGAGTCGACTTCCGTGTCAAAAAGCTCAATTCTGATCGGGTTGTCATAATCCGGAGGGAAAATATCTATGATGCCTCCTCTTATGGTGTATTCTCCGGGCGCCTCTGTGACCGGCTCCCTTTCATAACCCATAAGCATGAGCCTGCATTTTATTTCTTCTATGTCAACATCGTCTCCCATTTTCAGATCGATGGAATATTCGAGAAATTCATTCTTTGGCGGCAGTTTTCTCAAAACTCCCGTTACGGGAGCTATGACGATACAGTCTTCCCCGCTTGTAACCCTGCTCAGGATTTTTATTCTCTCAAACAAGGTGTCACTGCTTCTCGTATCGTACTGGAGAAGCGTCTCATCTTCCGGCGGAAGAATCATTATATTTTCGTCACTAAAAAAAGAAAGGTCCGTCTGTAACCGTTTAGCCCTGTTGTATGTGGACACAACGATCAGTTTCTGACCTTTATTACTGCCGGAAATATCAGCTATTAAAGGTGCGATACGACCTTCTGCTGCCCCTGCAATATTAATCATTCTCTTCCCTCTTTTTCTTTTTACCTGTGTTAAATCTGTTCATCGCAACATCAATTCCGTCTTCGATAATGGAAATAATCGCATCTGCTGCCTTGTCCAGAGTCTCAGCGAGAACATCTGCCTCCGCAGAAGATATTCTGCCTGTGACGAAATCCTTCCAGTCAAGTCCCCCGCTGGCGCCTATGCCGATTCTGACTCTCGGAAATTCGTCGGACTGCAGCTGATATATTACGGACTTCATGCCGTTATGGCTCCCTGCGCTTCCTTTCTTTCGGATGCGCAGGGCGCCTGTTTCAAGATCGAAATCATCATAAATCACTATGAGATCGCTCATCTCGACATCGTAATATCTTACTACTTCCCTAAGTGATTCACCGCTGAGATTCATATACGTCTGCGGCTTAACAAGAAGCACTTTTTCTCCTCCTATGCGCCCGTCACCCGTAAGCGCCTTGTGCTTAAGCTTGTTAACTTTAATTCCGCATTTTTCAGCCAGTCTGTCAACAACAAGAAAGCCCATGTTGTGTCTTGTTTTCTCGTATTCTTTTCCCGGGTTTCCCAGACCTGCTATAACGTACATTTTAAACTCCTTTTGATGTTTTATTTAGAATTTGATAGCCATATCATAGATTTTGCTGATCGAATCGTTGTTGTGGATTCTTGTCAGTGCTTCTGCGAAAATGGGACCCACAGAAAGTATCTTCATCTTGTCGATTCTCTTTTCTTCAGGAATAGGCATTGTATTGAGAAGAACGAGCTCCTCTATTGCCGATGCTTCTATTCTCTCTATTGCAGGACCTGAAAGAACAGGGTGTGTCGCACATGCTCTTACGCTCTTCGCTCCCATTTCCTTAAGTGCGTTCGCCGCATTGGTAATCGTTCCTGCAGTATCAATCATATCGTCGATAAGGATGCAGTTTTTGCCTTCGATATCTCCGATGATGTTCATGATTTCACTTACATTCGGCTTAGGTCTTCTCTTGTCGACGATAGCTATCGGCGCATTGAGAGGTTCAGCCATATTTCTGGCTCTCGGTACACTGCCGTGGTCAGGTGATACGATTACTATGTCTTCCATATTCTGTCTCATGTAGTATTCTCTCATGATAGGCAGGCCGATCAGATGGTCTACCGGGATTGTGAAATATCCCTGAATCTGCGCCGCATGGAGATCCATAGTTATTATTCTGTCTGCTCCTGC
Organism: Bacillota bacterium; assembly: GCA_029008005.1. Lineage (GTDB taxonomy): Bacteria > Bacillota > Clostridia > Peptostreptococcales > Anaerovoracaceae > Lentihominibacter. The sequence goes on from JAQXIX010000033.1 coordinate 11,852, forward strand.
CGCAACGAGCATATCTGCAACGAGTTTGGCTGTAATCGGGTCACGAGCCTTTGCTTTTCTGTCCTGACGCGCATATCCGTAATACGGAACAACTGCGCTGATTCTTCCTGCGGAAGCTCTCTTCATTGCGTCTATTGTAATGAGAAGTTCCATCAGATTATCATTTACCGGATCACATGTTGACTGTATTACGAAACAGTCAACTCCTCTTACTGTCTCTCCCAGGCTTACGGCAGTCTCTCCGTCGCTGAACTTCTTTACTTCAAGAGCTCCAAGGGGTTTGCCCATGAGAGAAGCTATCTCCTCTGCCAGCTCCGGGTGTGAATTTGCTGCGAAAACCTTGTAGTTGCCAAACAGGCTGTTCTTCATCATTTGACTCTCCTCTAAAATAATCTATAAAAATGGTAACTGATTATAAACGATCCATATCGAGAATCATCTCGCCGACTTTATAAACATCTCCGGCACCCATGGTAAGCACCAGATCGCCTGACTCGGCATTATTGTAAACAAACTGGGCGATATCCTCGAATTCCTTAAAATAGTAAACCTCTGTATCCGTACCTTTTTCCCTTATTTTATTCATAAGATTTTTCGAGCTGATTTTATAAACGTTCTTCTCTCTCGCTGCATATATTTCCGCGAGAACCACCTTGTCAGCCTCGTCAAATGACTCTGCGAATTCATCCATGAGCGCCAGAGTCCTCGTATATGTGTGCGGCTGAAAAATACACCACAGATTATTGTGTTTCATATTCTTCACTGCCGAAAGAGTTGCCTTGATTTCTGTCGGATGATGAGCATAGTCATCTATTATCCTTATGTTGTCTGAAGTCTTCCCCAGCACATCGAATCTTCTGTGGGTGCCTTTGAATCTGCTGAGAGTTCCGGCAATTACATCGTCCTCCACGCCAAGAATATGACAACATGCAAAAGCCGCAAGAGCATTAAGAATATTGTGCTCTCCTGGCACTGAAAGACTGACTCTGCAGATTTTTTCACCGCGAACATTCACATCAAACTGGGGCATTCCCTCCTGGGTGAAGCTTATATCTGTAGCATAATAGTCACTGCTCTCGTTTAATCCGAAAGTGACAGCGTTAGGCAGACCGTCGATTACGGATCTGACAAACGCATTTCCGTCATAGGCTATTACTGTTCCCTGTTCCGGTACCATGCGAGCGAATTTCTCGAAAGATTCCGCAATGTGGTTTATGTCTTTAAAATAATCCAGATGATCCGAATCGATATTCAGAATTATTTCTATGCTCGGTCTCAGCTCAAGGAAACTGTCTCTGTATTCGCAGGCCTCCGTAACAAAGTACTTGTGCTCTCCTATATACGAGTTGCCGCCTATTTCATCAAGGTTTCCCCCGACGAGAATAGTAGGCTCTTTCTTCGCATCTTTAAGTATGAGGGACACCATCGAAGTCGTTGTTGTCTTACCGTGGGTCCCCGAAATGGCGATGCTGTTTTCATACTCATCCATAAGTGCGCCGAGAGCCTGTGCCCTTGTAATTGCAGGGATTCCAAGTTCCCTTGCTCTGGCAAGCTCCGGGTTGTCGTCGCCTACTGCCACTGTATATACAACAAGGTCCGCTCCTTCGACATTCCTGGCTCTGTGCCCAAGATAAATATCGGCACCTTCTGCCATAAGCGCATCGGTAATATCGCTTTCTCTCATATCGGATCCGGTTACTTTATATCCCCTGGACAGAAAAATCTCGGCAACTCCGGAGAGACCGATTCCGCCGATTCCGATACAATGTATATTTCTATATTCAGATAAATTTATCATTTAATTTCCTCCCAATTCAACAATAGGAATTATATCACAAAACGAAATTCTTTTTGCGATATAATTCTAATTTTGTAATTATCAGATTTATTTGCAAATTTACCTTGTTCGAGAAAACCTAATATTGTATAATAAACCATACAATATTGAATCTTGGGGAAAGGCGGTTGTAAAGGTATGAATATCACCGATGTTAGAATTCGAAAAGTCAATGAGGAAGGTAAAATGAAAGCAATCGTTTCAATTACCTTTGACGATGAGTTCGTGGTACATGACATTAAAATCATCGAAGGTCAGAACGGTCTTTTCATTGCAATGCCAAGCAGGAAAATCGGGGATGGCGATTTTCGCGACATTGCACATCCTTTGACTTCAGAAACAAGAAGCCGGATAAGGGATGCGATATTCGCGGAATATGAGAATGTCCTTTCTCAAAAAGAAGAATGAGAAGTGAAAAAGAAGCTGTGCATATGAAACTGCACAGCTTCTTTTTCAAACTTTCAAAAATTTCGCTAAAAATATATGCATATTTATAAAAAAATTATACACAATATAATTTTTTTATGTTATTATGTGACATGGGAAAGTCGCGCTTAAAAACTTCTTCTCATTCCCCAAAAACTTTGTCGACTTTCTCAAACACAGGGTTCTGTATATTCAGAACCCTTGTTTTTATTCTAATGTTATTCACCGGCACCCAGTACCGTGAAGCAGACATCCTGAAGATTTTCGTCTTTTCTCAGCCTGTTTCTGACAGGTTTCCAAACCGGTGCCTTAAAAAAGCACTCATCTGTATATGAAAGCATTTTTTCGAATTCCGGTCCCGTAATGCTGATCGCAATTTCGTTTTCCTCAACGAATTTTCTCTGGGCCAGATCCGTTCCTGTAATTACTGCTCGAGGTTTCTCGCTCTTTAGTTCGTTAAGAGGAATTCTTATCATTGATGCGCAGCCTGAAACGGTCGTTGCTATCACTCTGTCATACTCCGGCTTGTCATATCCGTGGAGCACTATCATTGCCGACAGCTGATCGGGATTACAGAATGCCACTGCGATATCACACTTGATTCCCTCTCTGTAGGGCTGGAATTTAAGAGCGTCATACCCGTCCATTACACCTTTCGGCAGACAATCGAACATAGCGTATGCCATTTCCGGGTCGCACTTGAATCTTTCTCCGTCAGGCGTCCACTGCTGTTTGGAGCCTTTGCTCAGAAACAGCCCGAAGCCTCCCGGAATCATTGGTGGTTCATCTTTAAGGCCGCTGTTATGTTCGAAGCCTTTGCACCCGCAAAATCCAACAGCCGATACAATCGTCTCTCCGGCAAACACTCTGTGGAGAATCTTGTATATGCATCCGAAGGTGTGCTCCGGTGTTTCCTCTGATTTCCTTACTCTCGTAATTGCAATTATCTTATTCTGAAGTTTTAATTCCTTCACAAGTTCACTGTATCCCATTTTTCTTCTCCTGTTCAATAAATCGGTGAGAACAATTTCTCAGGGAATTCATAAGCTTCGGTGAAAAGGCACCGCATTCATCATTGAGTATCATATTCAGCGCTGTCTTCCGTTCATATGCATCTTTGTATGAACGCTTGTTTATCAGTGCGTCGAAGCAGTCTGCAACGGCAACAATCTGTGCTGAAATCGGAATTTCGTCTCCTACGAGTCCGTCCGGATATCCGTTGCCGTCGTATTTTTCATGGTGCCATCTGCATATTTCCAGACTCGTATTGATATATTCGTCGTTCCAGTCGGACGGAGCCTTTTCTATTATCTTGCAGCCTTTGGCACAGTGGGTTTTCATTATTTCGAATTCACCCGGAGTAAGAGAGCTGTTTTTAAGAAGAATCTCGTCCGGAATCATGATTTTGCCTACATCATGCAGAGAACTTGCTGCAGAAATCAGCTTTACCTTTTTCTCTGTCAGTCCGTACTCCGGCAGATCGTTCATAACCTGTTCTGCGAGAATATATGTGAAGTCTTTTACTCTTTTAATATGTTCTCCGCTTTCAATATCACGAGCTTCCGTTATCTGACCGAACAAATCGAATATTTCTTCGTTGATTCTGTTCAGCTTCTCGTTTTTCTCCAGTATTTCTCCCGTACGTTCCCTAACAATCTGTTCAAGCTGCTTCTGACGTTCTCTTTCGTCATTTATTTCTTCATCTGTGTTATGAAGACCGGCAACTATTCCTTTGAGATTGCCTTTTTCATCTTTATCGGCGACAAACTTCAGCTGGTAATGCTTAAGAGCCTCACCGATACACGCCCGGAAATTGATTATATACGAAGTTCCGTTTTCCAGAGCATTAACAACGTTATCCCGCGTTGACGCGTTCTTAAACAGTTTTTTATCCTCCGGATGTACTACCGCCTCACGGAGTATATCAAGCCTGTGGGAAAACTGCTTCTCGCATTTCCATCCGGGAACCGCTTTCTCCATAACGGGAGAAATGCGATAAATCTCCGAAATATCATCGAATTCCGATTCCTTCAAGGTGATGTACAATACCTCGTCATAATCACTTGCAAGTGCCGAAACCACTGCCAGTTTCTCTGCATTCTCGATTTCTTTTCTCTTTTTTCTGAGAATTTCTCCGTAAATAAAGGTCCCCAGAAACCGCAGTAAAGAAAAATCTCTGCTTTCCCTTCCGATGTCAGCGAGAGCCACAAATCCTGTCAGACTGCCGTTGTCAATAAACGGTACAGCTGCTACCAGACAGCGTTTGCCGTCTTCTGAATAAACAGAAACCTCTCCGTCCATTTTTAATTTTTCCGTCAGCTCTCTTTTGAATGTAATTTCTTTAATTATAAAATTCTCATCATGTTCTTGTTTAGATGTTTCCCACTCGCACACTACATCAATTGTCTCTAGATTTTCATCGACACTGCATACGTACGCGCGAGCTGATTTATAGTAGCCTCCCACAACTGACAGCATTGCATTTACCGATGTCTCAGGATCTGCTCCGCTGTTCATAAGATTAATGCACTGCCTTAAAATCAGATGAATTTCACGCTGCTTTTGCTGATAATTAAGCTCCTCGGATCTGGCGTCCTCTACAGGTCCGAATGCAACAAGAATATTAACAGGTTCTCCGTCATGTTCGTCAAGCTTCTTGACAATGCACTTTTCCCACGGATCCTGTTCGTCTGTCGTCCTGTAAACAATTTCGTCAGGATAGCCATCCTTAACGTACTGCTTCAGTCGGTCTGCACTGCCTATGGCATTAAGAATGCCCCAGTCTTCAGGGTTAGTGAATTCTTCTTCGCAAGCCATTATTTCATCGTACTTGCCGGACATTCCCCAGTCAGCTCCGAATCCGCCTATTTTGTGAATACATCTGTAGTTGCCGGTCTTCGTATTAACTACATATGTCGAATAATATTCATCTAAAATCTTGCCGGAAGCAGCTGTTGACAGTATTTCTTCGTTGTTGTCCTTTATTCCGATAATACACTCGTGTACTGCCTTATCGCTGTTCAGTCTCGTAGCCGATACTTCGTAATATCTGAACCCTTCGGCATCCGGCACTCTGAAGGTTTCGGTGAAGGTTCTGTTCTCCGACAGCTTCCTCCTGATATTATCAATTGAAATTGCCTCCGTAATTCGAGACAGATCATCTTCAAGAACGTTACGTTCGGCAAATAAGCGGAGTCTTTCGCTGTATCCCATTCTTTCCAGTTCCGTATCTTCAAGGAAAGCTTTTGTTTTCGGTCCGCTTTTTATTATATGAAGAATATCGTTATCCAGATCGACCCTGAATACTGCAGTATACTTCTCAAGAAATGCGTTGTAGCTCAATCTCTCGCCGTCAGTCCTATGAAGCTTATCGACTGCGAACACACATGCCAGAAGAGAACTTCTGTCCTCATTATCCGCAAAGACAGTTCTAAGTCTGAACCATGCCGGGGTCCCGTCAACCATAAGGCGGTATTCCAGTTCAGATGCACCTTTTTCTTCGATTTCTCTGACAATTCTATCTAAATTCAGGTATTCGGTCAGAAGAATCCAGTCCGGCTCATACACAATCGGTCTGCAAAGCTTCATACTGCTCTCGAAGAAATTCTCCTTGCCGGTTTTCGGGAAGTTCAGTCTTCTTACATACTCTTCGTCATTAAACAGTGTTTTGTATTTCCCCGTTTCGACATCGATAGCATACACCAGAATCGCATCATCATCCAGCTTGCCGATGATCTTCATCATTCTACGAAGAATATCTTCTTCAGTCCTTCTCTTTTCTTCTCTCTTCTTGCTGTTTATATTAATAAGGCCGAACAGTATTCCATCCGGGTCGTTTCTGTCCTGAACAAATTTAATTCTGTAATACAGAATTTCTCCTTCGGAAACAATCCTGAAATCATGAAAATATATGCTGTTATTTCTCAGTTCACTTACGACTCTCTCTTTTTTCGTTGCCTCACGAAGCCGCTCCAGATCATCCTTATGCACAATATCGGCAAAGAATCTTTTCATTTTTTCTGTATATGACAGAGAGCTGTCTATTTTATCCATATGTTTTCTAAGCCTGTCACCGGTCTGGAAACATATGACTTCCTTGTCTTTCCTGCTGATATAACATGCATAATCCAGAGAACCGGACAGACCTGTTATTACTGCATTCTGCCTTTTGATTATCGAAATCTCTCTGCGGTGTGATGATAAAACAGTACAATCCGCCCGTTCATCATTAAGACTGTATATGCCTACCGTTCCGTCCTGGTTACTGCTTGTAAATTCATTTTCAAAAGCAACAGCGTTTTTTCTCAGCTTAGCTACATAAAGCTGTTTGTCTGCTTCTTCAAATGCAGCTCCCTTACTGCTGCTGTCGTAAGCACATCCGATACTGACACTTAAACTGAGCTCCGGAGCATCGGGAATTCTGATTTTAGCTATCGACTGTCTTATTGCATCCATCTTCCCGAGAAACACATCTCTCGGAATACTTGAAAAAGCAATAAGAAACTCGTCTCCTCCGAATCTGACGATCACATCGCTGTTTCTGGTATTTATCTGAATCTGCTTCACTATGGAGTTCAATGCCACATCACCGGTCAGATGCCCATATGTATCATTAATTTCCTTAAAATCATCGATATCGACAATCGCCATTGCCGCTGAGGAATTAATTTCATTGTAGTGTTCTTCGAAATATCTCCTGTTAAGAGCACCTGTCAGAGGATCATTGTACAGCTGTTCCTGAAGGTCACTCATCAGACGGGCAAACTTCTTATCGTCATATGCTTCCGCCAGCACATTGTTCTCCATAAGGGAAATCGTTTCCAGAGAAAACGTTCTGTCTCCGATTTCCAGAGGGAAACAGATAACGTGATAAATATCTCCCTTGGAAACCTCAAACTTCTCGAGTCTCCTCTTTTGTCTGCAGGCTTTGTCTGAAACACAGTTATCACAAACCTGATCACGATGCCAGATCTTATGACAGGTTTCGTTTGTCAGCGAAATACTGCCGTCTTCATTTATTTTTACTATTCTCTTTGCCGCTGTATCGATAACTCTGACTATATCAAACAATTTGCCGAGTTCCGATATCAGGTTGAAGGCGTCTTTTCCTGTCATAGCTTCTTATCCTTTCTGTTCATACATTTTACCATTCATCATAATAAAACACAAAGGTTTGAATTATTAATGCCTGATGTTATAATTATCAGGTATTAAGGAGACATCATGGCAAAATCATCAGACAGAAGTTCAAAAATGTTTATTATTTATTTTCTGCGGTTTATTGCTCGAGGGCTTATACTGCTGTCCGCAGTTTATCTCTATGTGTTTCACCGAAGCATGTTTATCTCGGTGCTGACAAATGAGTTTTTTCACCGGTTTACGCCTTTGCATGTAATCTGGTTTACCCTTATGCTCGGTATGATCGCACATCTTCTGCCAAATACGAAGATCACAATGAGCGGATTAAAATGCCAGCCCGTAACCTACAGGGAGCCTGAAGACGGGTACGACAAACTGTCTCTCCTTGAATATGTTCAGGCGATGAATATCCGGGCGTGGCGAGTGCTTCTCATCTGGCTGTGTTTTAACGCTGTTTTCGGCATTCTGTGCCTGTCCGGTATTATTAGCAATGTCGAGCTGGTTATGCTGAGTCTGTGCTACTATGTGTGCGATCTCATATGTATGCTGTTTTTCTGTCCGTTTCAGAAATATATGATGGGAAATCGCTGCTGTGTAAACTGCAGAATATTTGACTGGGGTCATATGATGATGTATACTCCCATGATTTTTATTCCCGGTTTTTTCAGCTGGAGTCTGCTGTTTACCGCCCTCTTCGTAATGATACGATGGGAGCTTGTATATGCCCGCCATCCCGAGCGTTTCTGGAGAGGTTCCAACGATTCGATCAGATGCGAAAACTGCAGTGACAGAATGTGCAGAATAAAGAAACCTCTCGTTTCCGAAATCGATAAAATAGCGTCCTCAATGCCTCGCCCCGTTGATAAACTCGGTATCAGCGCCGAAGAGCTTGACAAAGAATTTGAGGAATGACAAAAGTGACGCCCTAAGGACGTCATTTTTTTAATGCTTTTGCCAGAACATCAAGGAGCATGTCCGTCTTAAATGGTTTAGCCACATGGTAATCCATACCTGCATCAAAGGCATTTCTCACATCTTCTTCCAAAGCATTTGCCGTCATAGCGATAACAGGAACTTTCGCCCGACTGTCCGGCATGCCACGGATGATTTTCGTGGCTTCATATCCGTTACGTCCGGGCATCTGAATATCCATCAGAATTGCGTCATAATATCCCGGCTCCGATTTTGACATCATATCCGTACACTGAACTCCGTCTGCGGCTCTTTCTATTAAAAAATCATATTCCTTAAGAAATTCGATTGCTATCTCCACATTTAGTTCATTGTCTTCCGCTAAAAGCAGCCTTTTGCCTCGGAAACAAGATTTGTCGTATTCCCACCCTTTTTCATGGGATTCGCCCTTCTCATTGTATTCCGCTATACGGTGCTCCAGACGTACGGTAACCTTCGTTCCTTCCCCCGGCTTGCTTTTCACATCTATGGTTCCACCCATCATATCAACAAGTTTTTTGACAATATGCATGCCTATTCCCGTGCCTTTGACTTTAGAATCCGTGCTCGACCGTTCTCTTTCAAAGGCATCAAAAACGCGAGACAGGAATTCTTCCGACATGCCTATTCCAGTATCCTCAATTGTCGATTCGAAAACTGCATATCCGGGGCCACTACCCGGCAGCTCCCTCAGCTTCATTGTTATTCTTCCTCCCGCAGGAGTATATTTAAATGCATTTTCAATAATATTCAGGAAGATTTCGCGTATCTTCGTTTCGTCGGCCATTATTATGTGATGTTCTACCTCCGAGTCAATCTCCAGGGAGATATTCTTATTTTTAACGTGTGCCTCGAAAACGTTCATGACTGATTCAAGAACATCTCTTTCATCCAGCATGGTTTCATTCAGAGTTTCTCTTCCGCTTTCGATTCCGGCAAGTTCCAGTATATTATTAATAAACGAAAGAAGAAAATCGCTTGAATCTTTTATCTTTTCAATATAGTCCTCTGCTTTTTCCCTGTTGTCCAGGTTTTTCTGCAGCAGCTCTGTATATCCTACGACTGCGTTCATAGGAGTCCTTATATCATGGGACATATTGAACAGAAAATCACTCTTGGCTCTGCTTGCCTTTTCGGCATCTTCAAGAGCCTTCTCGAGTATGGCACGCTGTTCTTCGTCGAGCCTGCGCAGCCGTTCTATTTCCATGTTCAGTTTTTCTTCATACTCAAGCCTTGTGTTTACAGTAGTAAATGTTGTTGCGTATGATACATCATCCTGCTCAATGAAATTCAGTACTGTCATCAGCGGTCTGTGCTTTCCGTCACTGCTGCCTGTCGTTGAAAAGTACTCAAGAGTAACAGTATCACCTGCTTTATACTGTCTCAGCCTTTCCAGATTTGCTTTACTGTGGATACCCTCAATACCCTCTACGTCTTTCATCTTTGACAGAATCTCTTTTTCCAGGTATTCGTCCCATTTATCGATAACATGAACTTCACGGATTTTTTCATTTTCCCGGATAAGACGAATCTGTGAATCTTCATCCAGATTAATTAACGCACATGTAACGAAATCAGGCGGCATTGAATTAAGAAAAATCTTATTTGCCCTGAGGGTTTTTCTGAGTTCCTCGTTATCATGAAGATTGCTTACATTTCTGAACAGAAAATGAATCAACGGATCGCCTTTGCTGCTCCTTCCGGAAAAAACATTTATCTCATACCATTCTTTGCGGCCGTCATTCATCCGAATCAGGAATTCATCTGTTCCCACATTCCCCGGCTTCCTGCAGCTGATTTCAAGATTCTCTTTTGAAAGCAGGCGTTCTGCTCTTTTTCTGTACGCAGTGTCGGTTCTTTTGTAAAAATCTTTGTATACATCTTCATATTTGCTGTAACAGCTGAGATGTTCTCCGGTGCCGTCTTTTATATCTCCGGAAATAAAAGAAAACGTCCATGTATTTATGTCAACAGTCATGAAAAAACTGTACAAGGTTTTCGCCATATCCGAAATAACTTTTTCTCTGGCCGATATACTGCGCAGCTCATTCTGTATGTTCCTGTTCTTCTCATAGATGTTCGTAACATCCATGCACACACACATCATAACAAGTCTGCCGTCAGCATCGCGAACTACTTCTCCCTTGTCGATGACATATATACATGATCCGTCTTTTTTTAAGAATCTATAGGTGACGTCGTATTTCTGCCCTTCATAATAATCCACACCGATTTCTTCATACAGTGCGGGAATATCTTCAGGAAAAACAGCATTTTCCACAAGACCTGAAGTGCTTGACTCAAATTCATCACGAGTTTCGTACCCAAGCATTTTAAGCATGTTGTGATTCACATAATACAGCGGAAGACCTTCCTCACAGTACACTCCAAGGGTACCTATTCTCATGGCATCATAGTTTTCTATGAAATCCATACCATTACAATCGGAAGCACAATACGTCCGACCCCCCCCTTCACATTTTTTTACATTTTTGATATATGAATCCATACTGTCTCTCTTGTTATTTCCTTATCCCAATTATAATTTATCTTGTGAAAAACCAAACCAATTCTATCACTTTATGTCAATAATCTCAATTCAAACTTTTGCGAAAATTCCTAAAAAGTAATATAAGGCTGCAATTCATACTATTTTATTACCTGATATTCAACCTCATTAGGGTCAAATGACAATGCATCCGTTCTTCTCAGCTTCTTGTCAAAGTAAAGCTTGGCCTCTTCTCCGTTTTTCCAGTTTGCTGCAGCGATCTCGAAAGAATCAACGAATTTCTCACGCCTTACTACGCTAACCTTCATTGCTATAAATCTGAAATCCAATCCGGAAGTGTTTTTAAACTGGAAATACTGCCTTTTCTTACGGCCTTTTTTCTCTGTGTACACTTTGTCGTTTGTCACACACTGTTCTTCAATCCATTTGCTTACTCTCTTAAACTCCGAAATTGAACTTTCGTACATAAGCACATCGGCTAATGATGCGCCTTCACGACCGATTGCCTCAATGCGACTCTTTAAGTGCGCCAGTCTTTCTCTTATTTTCATAGTATCCTCCTTTATCATAACCACCTGAAACAGTTAAAAGAAAAAGTCTTTCACCAGTTTAATAAAAAGCAGCGTAAGTATGCAGTAATACATAGGACGTACGAATCTGGCGCCCTTCGTAATGGCCAGCGATGCCCCCACATAATTGCCTATTACGTATGACGGAACCGCCACCAGCACGTACAGCCAGTTTACGCACTTTGAAAAAGCGTATGTAATACTTGAAACAAAGCTTACAAACATAGTTACGAAACGAGTATTGCCATTGGCCGTAACTAGATCGTATTTCAGGAATGCCGCAAAAGCAAGCATATAAAATGTTCCGCTTGCCGGTCCGTAAAAGGCATGATATGTTCCTACTACAAAGCCTATAACGGCAGACAGCACAAACATCCTGCGCCGTGACACTTCTCCCGATTTATTCTCCGCGCCCACATCAGGCTTTAGTATTGAGAAAACCGTAAGCAGCGGTATCAGAACAAGTAGAAGAATCTGAAGATAACTTTCAGGTATCAGCATATTAAGCCTTGCTCCTGCGAATCCTCCTACAAGTCCGAAGGGAACTGCATATAAAGCATTTCTTACATCAATCTTCCCGCTCCTGTGAAATTTAACAACCGATGTTATTATTCCCGGAAATACCGATGTCTGATTGGTTCCCACTGCAATGTGAGCCGGAACACCTATTGCGAAGAGTACCGGAAGTGTAATCAGACCGCCGCCTCCACAGACAGCATCGACAATACCTCCTACAAAGTAAGCCAAAATAACCAATATAATTTTCATTTTAATTCTTCCCATCCATTCTCTGTTTTTCTTTTCGTGTCGAATAACCGAGCAGCAATATAATTGCCGCCGCTGATGCTATTGCAACGAGAGTGTATATATCACTGAAGCCTTCATTTAATGTTCTGCGGAATACCGTTTCAATAGTACTCCTTCGTTTTTCGATTGAAATAATGTAATTATCCTCTGCTTTTTCAAATGCTCCGGGAACAGCTTCCATGAGAGTTTTAAGTTTCCGGCTTAAATCATCAAGTTTCTCACCCGACTCTCTCATCTTATCCATGGCACTCGCCATCTCTGCTCTTGATGATTCCATTTCCCTTATTGAGGATTCCATATCCTTCAGCGCACTATTCATTTCGCTTATATTCCTGTTTATATCTGATACGCTGTGTATTTTTGCCACCTTTTTCTTCGTGTCGGATGACATCTTGCTTTTGGCTGACGACGGCATCATATCAAGAAGAGACATTCCTTTCGGTATTTTACCTTCGGCAAGCTGATTCAGCATAGACTGAATGCTCTTCATTTGATTTATTGCACCTTCAAGAGCCTTTGCTTCTGGGGAGCCTCTTACTTCCTCAGGAATATTATCGTAGGCAGTCTGCATTGCATTTATCTGCGCATCAAGCTGACTTCTCGATTTTATTTCCTTGAGATTGTTCAGAACATCGGGAGGTATGTTCCCCCTTGCCTTATCGGGAATCAAGTCGGATGCAGACATTCCGTTCGGCAGGTTATCCGAAGAAAAAGCTTTCAGACCGGTGCGTGCATTCTCCAGCTGCTTCTTAGCGCCGTTAATCTGAGACATACCTGTTCTGATTCCTGAGATACCTTCTCCGATTCCGTTATAACCTTCCTGCATTTCTGCTGCGGCATCGTCGATTTCGCTGCGTCCTTCTCTTATTCCTTCTATGCCTTTCGTCAGACCGGAATTGATATTTCCCATAATTTCCGGTGCCATCAGTTGGAACATTTCCCCGGAGAAGATTTTAACATTATCTACTATGGTCGTTACGTCACTGTTCTGCAAAAGCTCCAGCATTTCGTCAGAAATCTCAAAATTCCTGTTTTCCTCGTCTACGCTTCCGATATTAATCGAATCAAGCTCGGGCAGTTCCATATCATCGGCAATTTCTATTCTGCCGGACATTTCCGGATCCGATTTAATCTTATCGAATTCTTCCTGTATTTCCTCGTAATAAGGAAGCTTCCCTATCTTTATCTCTGCGGGAAGTTCCTGCATTATATTGTCTGAAACATTCATCCCTGCATGTGCTATGAATCCGACCATTATTGCCGGAGCCACCGCCGTTCCAATCGATCGCACAAGGGATAAAGTCGCCAGTGCCGAATTTGATTCTTTCGGATTGGTGTTGGCAAGCATAATGTAGTTTAACGGAGTGCCCATGGTGAAGCCCAGACCTAACCCGACAATTCCCAGACCGACCAGCACTGTTGCCATATTAGGATAAGGACATGTTACCAGCACAAGGAACAGCGCCCCGATTCCCGTAATGATAAATCCTGCACCCAGAACGGCCTTCGCTCCGTATCTGTCTACAAACTTTCCTGAAACAGGCGCTGCAACCCCGGTGAAAATACCAAGGAATATAACAAGATATCCACCGCTGCCCGTTGCCATATTCAGGGCATTTTCCGAAAGCTGCGGCACGAATATCACACCCATCAGCACAAACCCGCTTAGTATTGACAGTATCAATGCTATGGCAATGTTGCGATCTGTGAAATATCCCAGATTAATCACAGGATTTTCCGCGTACTTTTCTACTATGATGAACAACGGCATCAATACTGCGAAAACCAAAAGATATACATATACTCCCGGCTCCCTGATGCTGTTTATGAAATCAAAGAAGTCAAGCATTTTCAGTCCGTACATCAGAGAGAAAATCATACATGTCAATATCACTATTCCGATAAGATCAAGCTTACCCGAATCACCTTCTCTGTTGTTCTTCAGAACCGCCAGCCCCGCTATGACGATAAATGCCGTAATGGGTACATTCAGATAGAAAATATACGACCAGTTTTCCGTGCCGAAAATATCCATAATAAGACTTCCGACCGATGCACCGAAAACATTGGCAATTCCATATACTCCGCCGACCATTCCCAGCGCCATACCTCTTTTTTCGGGAGGGAAGCTTGTTCCGAATTCCGATGTTGCAATCGGTACAATACCTCCACCGCCTATGGCCTGAACCGCTCTTGATACGACAAGCATCGTGAAGCTTTCAAAGGAATTCGAAAAGCCGCAGAAAAACGAGCCCAATCCGAATAATGAAATGCTGATAATATATATATACTTCCTGCCGTACATATCAGCCATCTTGCCCATTACAGGTATACTGGCTGCATAAAACAGCGTATATATTGTAATCATCCATATTCCCGTCGATGCATCAACAGCCAGATCTGACTGTATTACTGTTCTAGCCGGTGTTACGATTCCCGTGTCAAGTGCTCCCATGAAAAGTCCGAGCAGATAGAGCACGAGCACCATTACGAAACGGCCTTTTGTTGTTTTTGCCTCAGTCTCCATAAATAATCTATATTTCTATTTCCAGTACAACAGGGCAGTGGTCACTACCGTAAACATCCGTAAGTATCTGAGCATCTTTCAGCCTGTCATTAAGGCATTCCGATGTAAGAAAGTAGTCTATACGCCATCCGGCATTGTTCTTTCTCGCATTGAACCTGTAACTCCACCAGGAATATACGCCTTCGAGGTCAGGATAGAAGTATCTGAAGGTATCGGTAAATCCGGCATCCTGCAATTCTCCCATCTTACCTCTTTCTTCATCGGTGAACCCTGCATTTTTCCTGTTATTCTTCGGATTTTTCAAATCTATTTCCTTAAAGGCAACATTAAAATCGCCGCAGGTAACGACCGGTTTGCTTTCTTCCAGTTTTTTCAGATACGTGCGAAAGGCATCTTCCCATTCCATTCGATAATCAAGGCGTTTAAGCTCATTCTGCGAGTTTGGAACATAGACATTCACCAGATAAAAATCATCGTATTCAGCTGTAATTACTCTGCCTTCTCGATCATGCTCCTCGATACCTATTCCATATGATACCGAAACAGGCTCAATCTTCGTGAAGAGTGCCGTTCCCGAATAACCTTTCTTTTCTGCTGAGCACCAGTACTGATGATAACCCTCAAGGGGTACTTCAGCCTGTCCTTCCTGCATTTTCGTCTCCTGGACACACAGGATATCAGCATCCTGTTCTGCTGCAAAATCAAGAAAACCCTTTCCCATTGCGGCGCGAAGTCCGTTAACGTTCCACGAAATCATTTTCATTGTCAAATTCCTCTCTGTATGTCAAACAGCTCTGATATTGCTCGTTTTATTATAGCCCTTTTGCTTTATATATTCAAACACCCGATTATGAATATTTACAATAAAAAAGAAGCCCTGATGAGAACTTCTTTAATTAAATATGCATTATTTATGAAATGTTTTTCTGAAGCATTATTTCCTTCTCGTCTATGAGACTTACAAACAGCTTCGCCAGTTTCGGATCAAACTGTTTACCTGCTCCCTCAGCGATTTCTCTGCTGGCATATTCTACAGACAATCCCTTTCTGTATGGTCTGTCTGTCGTCATAGCATCGAAAGAATCAGCTATTGCGAGACATCTTGCAGATACAGGTATATCCTCACCTGCCATTCCTCTCGGATATCCGCCTCCGTCCCATCGTTCATGATGGCTTATGGTCGCCGGCACCAGATAATCCATTGACGGCAGATGTCTTATCATTTCAATCGATCCGTTGACATGCCCTTTTATCGTTTCGTATTCTTCATCTGTCAGTTTACCTTCCTTACCGAGTATGGCTTCCGGTATACTGATTTTGCCGATATCGTGAAGAAGTCCCGCTGCATATACCATTCTTATCTGATCGTCGCTCATTCCGTTGGCAGCCGCCAGTGTTGCTGCATATTTGGCAACATTTTTACTGTGCTGAGCTGTATAATGATCCTTAGCATCGATTGCAGCAATCAGTGCGTAAATTGTCTGTGAAGACTCACCGAGAACAGTATCGTCTCTTATTTCGCTTAGCTTCTCTACCTTTTTACGCAAGTTGTATGTCATGGAATCATTTGTCTTAAATACTACGATATTGTCTTTTCCGTCGCTTTTAGCTCTGAACACGGCAAGATCTGTATTATCTATAAGCTCTCCGCATGTTGCCGCTGCGTGAGGTGCCACACATATTCCGCATGAAGCCGTGAGTTTCTTGTGAGATGCTCTCAGACCGTATCCGTTTATATCATGGATTTCTTTCTGAATATGCTCAGCAACCTTCCTCGCCATTCTTGCATCATGCTCAGGCAGAATTACAGCGAAAACCTTGCCGCTGTACCGGAATGCATATCCTGTTTCCACAGTAACCTGTTTGAGAATTTGCGAAACCTGTTTGAGAATTTCGTCTCCTTCATTGGCCCCGTAAAGCTGATTATATAATTTGAAATCATCAATATCCACAAAGAGAAGTGCCAGATTGTCGCGGCCTTCTTTGTTGAATTCCTTTTCGATAACCTTCGTGAAATATCTGTAGTTATAAAGCCCGGTCATTGCATCTGTCCTGGCTTCTCGTTCCACCTGTTCGTAAAGTCCCGCATTCTTCATGGCAATAGCCGAGATTGAACCCAGAGTTGCCAAAAATCCCATTTCGCTTACTGTATACGCACTGCTCTTTTCCTTGTTTGACAAAAGCACGAAACCTACAATACTGCCGTTATCTTTGAGTGCCAGTATGCATGAAATCTCAAGCTGCTTAAACAGAAGCTTCTCGCTGTCCCACATTGAAAGATACATAGAGCTGCTTTCGAAATCTCTGGTTGTGAAGCAGATTTCATTCTTCAGTGCATATTCAACGCACGGGATATCATCCCTGAGAGAGAATGATGCCGATGCCAGAGGACTCGAAACATATTTGAATTTGTACTCATTTCCCTCGTGCATACATATATACACATTTCTTGCCGATATTTCCTGCTTTATTGTATCGGACAGTATGGTCATTATATTCTGGCTCTTAAGTGTCTGAGACACCTGCTGTGAAAATGAATCGATAAGTCTGTTCTGCTGTTCTTCTCTCGTGAAAAGAGCATCAACAAGCTTGCCGAGGAAGAAGTAGCACAGTGCTACAAGAGCAACTATACACAGTATTATTACTGTAGTCGCCACCTTATATGTAAGACCTGCTTCTCGAATCAGAATATCATCAAGCGGAAGCACTACATTCATAGCCACGATAAGGCATATCAATACAGAAATGCAAACTACAACGCCTTTTGAAACAAGCAGTGTGAGTCTGAACATTCTCTTTTTGTAAAGCGCCCAGACGAGGAAGCAAGCCGTTATTATTCCCGACAGTGTGTCATAAGGAAATATATTTCCCGGAATAATCTGCAGCAGATTTCCGAATGCGATTATGATACATCCTGCAGTAAGAGCAGTCATTCCGGGAGAACGTGTCCCCGTCTCCTTCTTTTTCCTGCGGATTACTGATGCGATAGATACTACAATACATGCGAAAAACGCATATGGTATTGCTATCTTCCAATCCATATTGTATTTGAATACCGTCCCTGCCGCGGTAACGACAGATTCCGGCGGTTTCAAGAATATGCCTAGCGCCGTGAACACCAGAATAACAACTGTTCCCACAGACCATATTATCTTCGTGAATGCTGCTTTTGTTTTAGTAAATGAGCATACGAAAAAGTATGTTAAAACAGCTATGCAGAACAGCGCCATTATTGATACGTAATACCAGAAGCCTAATCCCGGATATACCTGAAGGCGCATTAAAATAGAGCCGAGTGTCCAAAGGGTAAATGACGAAAGCAATGCAATAAACGCTTTGATTTCAGCTGTCTTTCTGGCGGCGATAAACGAAATAAATATTATCGCATATCCGCATAATGCTATTAAGTTGACATAAAGGAATGGTACGTTGTTCATTTCTGATATCTCAATATTGCGGAAAGGTCCGAAGCGCCGGCATTAATTCTAGGCAGCTTTCTTCCCGTTTCTCTGCCATAAGCCTTAATGGTTCCATGTTTAAGTACTGTTATCTTCAATGGTTCCATGTTAAGAAGCTTCTTTAAATCGTCGTAGTCGCTGTCGAAAGCTTTGAAGTAAGTTGACAGGTGGTCTGTCAGCACTCTTTTACTGATTACGTCGGATTCCTGAGCTTCTTCTGATATCTCTATGTACATATGCATGTACGGATTATCGTTTTTGTCGAATTCCTTACGCACTATCCAGTCATCTATACCGAGTTTAGATAATCTCACTGTTTCTGCCACAGCAGCTTCGGTAATTCTTGTGAAGCTTGCTATGTCAATAATGCTGGGAACTCTATCGTAAAATGTGAATCTCGGCAGTTCGCCTGTCGGAGACGCACTTACACAGTGATATACATCACCGATTCTGTATCTCATAAATGCCCCGCCGTGGAGTACGCTTAATACGATTTCGTAATTGCCCCCTTCCACGACCTCATTCATGAGAACGGTCTGCGGCTTATATGAAGGATCGTTCAGATTTCTCATATACTCCTGTTCCGGAATAAACTCATAGAAGCAGGCATCCGGAAAAAGTGTCATTCCTCTCTTAAGAAGCGATTCCGATCCTATACATGTTGCCTCTGTTCCTGCAGCTATTTCTATCGGTTCAATTCCCCATGCCTCAGTAAGCCTTTTGCGATAATGACTTGCGTCGGCTCCGGTACATACAAAACCCTTTATATCAAATATGTCCTTAGGGTATATCTGTCTTCCTTCTTTACCTGCATTATATTTGGCTTTCAGGAATTTAAGTGCGATTTTCGGTGATATCGAAAACTTTGAGGAACTGCTTTCACCGGACTTAGCGCTTCCTCCTCCCGTCATTGCACTGAAGCTCTCTGTAATATAATTGGCTACAGCCGCATTGGCGAAGAAATAGTCTACGCCTCCCGAAAGAGCCATTTTAAATCCCTGCTTTATTCTTTTGCTGAAGCTGCCTATGGACGCATCATTGCTCGGCAGCCACTGGAAATCAATATCCTCATCAAGAAGTGACGGGATAAGTCCTGTCATATAAGGAAGCGGTGCTCCTCCGTAAAGAACACGATCTCCCTTCTTAACGTTTATCTGTCCCTTCTGCTTCGCGGAAATAAGGATAGTCAATGCCGAAAGATTATGTCTGTATGTGTCCAGCATGCTTCTTGTGTAAGGAGCAACCTTAATAGGTTTAATTCCGCCTTCCCACGTTGTCTGTATCCATATTACAGGTTCTCCGGGAAGCATTTCCTTTTTTTTCGCAAGCAGAATATCTGCGTAATCATCATATGTCGTGAGCGGGAAATTGTCTCTGAAGTCATCTATTGTTTTATAAGATTTCCCCTTGAGCAGACTTTTTCCCAGGCCTGATTCCGACCACACCCTGAGCTGCTCGCTCATAAGCCTGTTCTGAATATCCATATAGGCATCTGTATCCAGGTCAATAAACCCGCAATATTCCTGCCATATTTTTTCACTTGAACTCTCTTTTAGTTTTTGCTGAAATCTCATAATTACTTTCTAAAATCCCCTATACATACACATATGCTTTTCCTGTTGGGAATAAGAAAAGGTGTGCAGGTTTTATATTTGTCATACCCGTAAAAGCACACCGGGAAAACAAATATGTCCTCAAACAGCGCGAGGAGAACATTCAGCCCCGACATAACAGCCACACCTGCTGCCGTCATTCCCGAAACCAGCCACAGGCACATATAAATCAGGATAAAGAACAAAACTCCCGGATGCCTGCAAAGTGCATAAAACTTTCGAGTATATGTCTGTCTCAAATTTTCACGGTTTACCCTGCAATAAGTTTCGCCCGGGTCAAAGGAAAAAAACAGTGAGTATATCTCTGCTGCAATGAGAGGGATAATCAAAATCCAAAGGGCAATTCTTACTGCAAGATTATTCACTGCATACCCGTCACCCCATATACACATACACAAAGTGGCAGCTACAAGAAGAACAGCCCCTAAAAAGAAACTGATTTTCATCCACTTTCTCTTCAGTTTCCAGTCGTTTATGTCGTTTATAAAAAACAACACAAACCCTGCAATTCCAATGATAATCAAACCTGATTCTCCTGTAGTCATGGCATCTTTCACATTATAGTATACATTAACAGCGGTAAAGTTACATCTGTTTTTTTGTCATTTCAAACAGGTGATATCCCATTTTCTTTCTGTACTGTGTCATAAAACACTATAAAATTTCATTTAAATCAATATATAGTGCCTGCATAAAAATGCAGGCACTACTGTTACTTACCAGACCTTATATGGTTCATCTCCGTGGATCCTTTCCATCAGCTCTCTGGCTGTCTTTGACGGATCCGACTCAAGCTTCCAGCCGTCTTTTTCTATTACCATTGTGTTTCTGTAGGATGTATCATATGCCGACCATTCAGAGCCTTCAATTGACGGATTTCCTGACTTTGCGAAGTTTATCCAGGCTTCCTGTGCCTTT
Source organism: Bacillota bacterium (assembly GCA_029008005.1). Classification (GTDB taxonomy): domain Bacteria; phylum Bacillota; class Clostridia; order Peptostreptococcales; family Anaerovoracaceae; genus Lentihominibacter. Next base: position 32,606 of record JAQXIX010000033.1, read on the forward strand.
GCGGCAGTTTCCTCATCAACTTCACCTGCGTAGATTCCGTCATCCAGGTTGTTGAAAACATAGGCCAGTTCGATGGCGTGTACCGCGCTCTTGTACATGCTGTCCTTGGTGGAAGGGACCTTCCAGAGATACATGTATGCATTACCGCCGGCATCCACAAACTTGTCTATGAAGCAGAAGTGCTCATAGCGCCATGTTTCCGTAATAAATGCTGACTTGGCAAGAGCCTCCTTCTCGGCTTTGTCATCGGCATATTCTTCAGGCACATTGCCGGCAGCATATTCCATAAACTCATCGATGGCGGCCTTTGCACTGTCATCTGAGGATTCCTTTACTTCATCTATCATGGCATCCATGCCTGCAACCCAGCTGTCGAACTTTTCTTCATCTGTTTCACCCTCGGAATCCTCTCTGAAGTAATTCCATTCGTCCTGGTTGGTTCCGATCATCAGCTGAATGCCGCTTTCTGCAGAGGCCTTGATTGCCGCATCCATATCTTCAGGAATCACATCTCCGTCAACAACGACTCCGCAGCATTCGTCGGCTATCCACTGCTCACCATCAAGCTTCATCCATTCATCTCCTGAAATCTTCAGAAGATCATCCATGTTCTCTGACCCAGAGGCTTCCATAATGTAATCCGCGAATTCCTGTGCTGCCTCTCTGTCCTTTGCAGGAATTACGCCGCTTTCTGCTATGGCTCTTTTGAAGAGGCCCTTTGCCTTTGGAGAAATTGTCAATGCTGTGGTGGACCATCCGCCTGCCGATTCTCCGAAAATTGTAACGTTGTCAGGATCACCGCCAAATGCAGCTATGTTCTTCTGAATCCACCGGAGAGCT
>JAQXIX010000034.1 GCA_029008005.1 Bacillota bacterium
AATATGCGGTGACTATAGCAAGGAGGGCACACCTGTTCCCATACCGAACACAGAAGTTAAGCTCCTTAGCGCTGATGATACTTGGTGGGAGACCGCCTGGGAAAGTACGACGTTGCCGCTTAGATAAAAAAGAAGTCCTGATTCAGGACTTCTTTTTTATGCATTTCACGAAAAACGATTATTTGCCCGAAACTCTTTTTTTGTTTTTGGGAATTGCACCTTGCTTTGTGGTATAATATCCTTGGCTAACGGTTGAAAAAAATTAGATTAGAGGATGTGAAATGGCATTTGTTAAATTTGTTTTTGTCTTGCTGATACTTGTTCCTGTAGCTTTTGCAATGAAGGCAATACTGGGAAAAGTAATCGGTGAATACAACTCTATAATAAAGAAAACAAGGGAAGATAAAAACAGAAGAAAATGAAGAGAGGATTATTTATTACATTTGAAGGAATGGATGGTACAGGTAAGTCAACACAGATAAACCTGCTTAAGGACAGACTTGCCGGTGAGGGTCATGACGTAGTTCTCCTGCGCGAGCCCGGAGGAACATCCATAAGCGAAAAAATACGAGAAATCATTCTTGACAATAATAACAGTGAAATGTGTTCGACAGCAGAAATGATGCTTTATGCAGCGGCGAGGGCGCAACTTGTTGAAGAGGTAATTAAGCCTGCGTTAAACAGCAATAAAATCGTTATATGTGACAGATTTCTGGATTCCAGCATTGCTTATCAGGCTTTTGGAAGAGAACTTGGAGATGCCGTTGAAGTTGTGAACCGATTTGCAATTAATGGCACAATGCCGGATTTAACGATTTTTTTAAGGGCAGGAGTCAGCCTCGGTGCTGGTCGAATAAAGAATAGAGAGAAAGACAGAATCGAAATGGCGCCTTCGGATTTTCATCGGCGCGTTTATGAGGGGTATGCTTTCCTAGAGAGGGAATATCCGGAACGTATTGTGGGTATAGATGCAGAGGACAGCATCGAAAATATTTCAAAAAAAATATGGGATGCAGTCGCCGGACACAGGGAGAAATTATGAATTTTGAAAGCAGCAGAGAAAATGCGGGGCTTATTTCAAGGCTTGAGAAGACTGTTGCATCAGGTAAAATCTCACACGCATATCTGATTGAAGCATCGCCATCCTTTGATAAGAGAAGATTTGCGAAAAACTTTATAAAAGGAATTCTCTGTCCTGACGGGCGCGGAGAGAACTGTGGCAAGTGCAGTATATGCAGGAAAGTGGATCATGATAGCCACGAGGATGTATTTTTTATAGAAAAAGCCGGACTGTCAGTGAAGGATGAAATGATTGAGAAGCTGCAGGAAAAGCTTAAAATAAGACCTTTTGGCAGCAGGAACATCGCAGTCATTGACGATTCGGACACCATGACTCCGAGGGCGCAGAACAGACTTCTGAAGACACTGGAAGAGCCGCCGGGAGATTCTGTGATATTTCTTTTGTGCGATAATATGGAAAACCTGGCACAGACAGTAAGGTCAAGATGTGTCAGATTCAGAATCAACTCATTAAACGGAGAACTTAAATCTTCGACAAAAAAGAACAGAGAAAAAGCACAGGCAATAGCGGAGCTGTCCTTAAAAGGAGGCGGATTCTATGAAATGTGCGCTGTTCTTGGAATGAAGAACTCAATCAGCAAGACCGACGGAACGGAACTTCTTGACAGTATTCAGGAAGTATACAGGAATATGATAATTGACAGAGGAAATGAAATATCGCTTTTGAAGGATGAGGATGCATATGATTTTATCCATTCTGCAGAATCAGCGAAGAGACAGATAAATGAAGGAGTTAAAGCTGATTATGCAGTAAGAAGATTTCTTCTTGATATTTGCAGATAGATATTAATACAGCGGAGGATAATATATGACGAAAGTAGTTGGAGTAAAATTTAAGGAAGCCGGGAAAATGTACTATTTTAATCCCGACGGTAATAAACTCAGACTGGGAGATGATGTAATTGTTGAGACTGCCAGGGGAATTGAATACGGAACTGTAACTATGGCAGAGAGTGAAGTCGACGAAGCATCTCTTGTAGCTCCACTGAAAAATATTATTAGAAAAGCCACGGAAGAGGATACGGAACATCATAAGGAAAACCTGGCGAAGAAGGAAAAGGCAATGAAAATCTGCCATGAGAAGATAAATGCTCACGGACTTGAAATGAAGCTTATTGATGTTGAGCATACCTTTGACAACAGCAAAGTAGTTTTTTATTTCACGGCAGATGGACGAGTGGATTTCCGCGAACTCGTGAAGGATCTGGCCTCAGTCTTCAGAATGAGAATAGAACTTCGCCAGATTGGTGTGAGAGATGAGGCGAAAATGATTGGCGGCGTCGGCAACTGCGGAAGAAGCCTTTGCTGTAATACATGGCTTTCTGATTTTGAGCCGGTTTCCATTAAAATGGCAAAACTGCAGAATCTGTCACTTAATCCTACAAAAATATCAGGAATATGCGGCAGACTGATGTGCTGTCTTAAATATGAAAACGATGTATATGTGGAAATGAAAAAAGGAATGCCTAATGTAGGAGAACGTGTCAGAACCCCTGACGGAAATGCTGTAGTATGCGATGTAAATATACTTGAGAATATTGTCAAGTGCAGACTTGTACTTGAGGAAGCAGATCCGGAAAACAATGAAGAAGAAAAACTCAGTACTGAATTCTATTCCTACGGTAAGGAAGAATTGCGCAGAATCAGCAAGAAAAACAACGGAAAAAAGAAATAGGAAATGGTAAATGAAGAGAAAATAGGATTTGGCTCATTGAAGCTTTTGCAGAGTGAAGACTCGTTCAAGTACGGAATAGATGCAGTGATACTGGCTGATTTCGCAGATTCCCTGTGCCACGAGGCTGAAACGGTGGCTGATTTGGGAACGGGAAACGGAATAATTCCCTTTATTATCAGTCATCTGAATGACAGATGCAGGATAACAGGGATAGAAATTCAGAAGCATGTGCTGGAACTTGCAGAACAGAGCTGTGCCATAAACGGACTTGAAGACAGAATAACCTTCATAAATACAGATGTTAAGAATATTCACGGGAATTGTCCTGAGCTGCGCGGAAACTTCGATGTTGTTGTGACAAATCCACCATATGTTCCGAAGGGCGGTGGAATAGAGAATATTAATTCGGCGAAATACATAGCAAGACAGGAAACAAGTGCAGTGATGGAGGATTTTATTGCTGCGGCTTCATATATGCTGAAGGAAAAAGGTCATTTGTTTATGGTGCACAGACCTTCGAGGCTCGTGGATATTTTCTGCTTTTGCAGGAAGTACAGGCTGGAACCGAAGGATGTAAGACTGGTGGTGCCCCGCAAAGGCGAAAAACCGAATATTGTACTTGTCCACTGCGTACTCGGTGGAGGAAAAGAACTGAGATTTCACAGGGAACTGCAGGTGTATTCCGGGGACGGAAGCTATTCCGAAGAAATTGAAAAAATTTACCACCGAGGTTGAAAAATTTACCACCGAGGTTGAAACCACTTTCCTTTTATGCGATAATATATCTTATGGAGGAGGCTGAATCAATGAGTATTACATTGGATATTAAAGCGATTCTGATTGCGCTTATGATTATTGCAATCATAGTGCTGGTAGTGTATTTGATAGTCTTGGTAAGCAGACTTGTCAAAACCGTGGAGCATACAAACAGCATTCTTGCAAACGTCGATAAAATATCGGCAGATGCTAAGGATACTGTTGAAATTATATCAGGGGCATTAAATGGAAATCAGGGATTTGTTGCGACGGTAAAGGGTGTGGTTGCCGTTATTCCGGCAATCAAGGCGATAATAGATAAGGCAACGAAGGCGGACAAGAAAGGAGACACCGTATGAAGGCGACGGGAATCGTTAGAAAGGTAGATGAACTTGGCAGAATTGTATTGCCAATTGAGTTGAGAAGAACGTTGAATATTGAAATCAGAGATCCGTTGGAAATATACGTTGATGGTGAATCTATTATGTTAAAGAAATATCAGCCTGCGTGTATATTCTGTGGCAGTTCAGATGATATTATGCAGATACACGGTAAGAATGTATGCGCGAATTGCATCAAAGAACTTCAGAAACTGTAAGAGAATAAAAAAGGAGCAATTTAATTGCCCTTTTTTTATGGTACAGCAAGGCAAGAAATACTATTTCGGAGGATAGAATGGCAAAATTTCTGGTACAAAAAAGCGGCCCGCTTAAAGGCGAAGTTACAATCAGCGGATCTAAAAACGCTGTTCTGCCGATTATGGCAGCAACGCTTCTGACAGAAGAAGAGTGTATTATTAAGGATGCGCCTGCATTGAGGGATGTTGATGTAATGTGTCAGCTTCTTGAAAGTCTCGGTGCAGCTGTTGATAAAAATCTTGACGACAATATTGTTAATATCAAGGCATGCGGGGACTTGAATTACGAAGCTCCTTTCGAGCTCGTTAAAATGATGAGAGCATCAATACTCGTACTGGGTGCATTGCTTTTGAGAACAGGAAAAGCGATTATTCACCTTCCGGGCGGATGCGCCATAGGTGAAAGACCTGTTGAACTTCACCTTAAGGGTCTTAGAGCGCTGGGCGTGAAGGTGGATGAGGAAAGTCTCAAGAAGGGAATTGTTGATGCCAGAGCAGATAAACTTGTGGGTAACACAATTTACCTTGACTTCCCAAGTGTCGGAGCTACAGAAGTAATAATAATGGCAGCTTCAATGGCTGAGGGAACGACTGTGCTGGAAAATGCCGCACAGGAGCCTGAAATAGTTGATCTGGCAAGCTTCCTGAATAAAATGGGAGCCAAAATAAAAGGTGCCGGAACAGGCACAATTAAAATCGAAGGTGTTGATAAGCTGAAGGGAGTATCACACCATGTTATTCCCGATAGGATTGAAGCCGGAACCTTTATGGTAAGCGCAGCAATAACGAAAGGACGTATTCTTATTAAGAACATGGTTCCAAATCATCTTAAGGCTGTTATTGCCAAACTTAAGGAATGCGGTGTAGAAATTACGATTACTGATGAAGGCGTTGTTGTCGACGGCAGTAAGAATCCTATTATATCAACTGATATTAAGACATTGCCGTATCCTGGATTTCCTACGGACATGCAGTCTCCGTTTATGGCGCTGCTGAGTGTGGCCAAGGGACCAAGCATTGTAATAGAAACCGTATTTGAGAACAGGTTTATGCATGTAGGTGAATTCAATCGTATGGGTGCCAATATAAAGACCGAAGGCAAGTGTGCCATTATTCCGGGAGGAAAGCATCTTCAGGGATCACAGGTTGTTGCCACAGACCTTAGAGCCGGTGCGGCAGTAGTACTTACAGGACTTGTCGCTGACGGAATCACAGAAGTGTCCCAGATATACCATATCGACAGAGGATATGAAAATTTTGCCGATAAACTTAGGGCGCTGGGTGCCAATATTATGAGAATAGAAGAATAAAAAAACGGAGCTGGAAATCAGCTCCGTTTTTTAGCGTTCGACCTCAGGATCAATGAAGTTGACAATATTCGATAATACATCATTCTGATTTAATGAACTGAAAGTATATGAAATCATATTCAGCCCGGGAGCCTTCTTTTCGAAGAAATCATTGTCATACTGCTTCATCGTTACAGCACTGTCTCCTTCGATGACGGGAACCCTAAGGGAGAACCATGAGGCAAGATCCTTGTCGGCTGATGAAGCCCACGTTTTTTTAGGGGAAGAGCAGCTGAAGTTCATATCACAAAGCCCTGAAGTAATTTCGTATTCATTGCAGAGATTGTTCATGTTTTCTTTGTCTCGTGCGCGCATTGTCAGCATGAGAGTGAGATTTTTTTCTGTTTCAACTGATTTAATATAGGAGGAAGCCAGAACAAGGCCGGTTTCTTCATCCTGATAGCAGATACCTGTATTGAGAGTGTACATAAGGCTGACAAGGTTGTTGGTGTTTTTCTCGCTGAGAACCTTTTCAGGCATATCCACAGGAGTCATTGTATATACGAAATCCGAATCCAGATCCTCGAATTTGTTTTCGATATTTTCGTATGAGCTGTCGAATCTGTTTGTTATGCTTTCAATGTGAGAATCATTGATTACAATAGTGGCAGATGCGAAATACGGTCCGTAGGAATTTACTGATTTACTCGTAAAGGAAGCAATTTCAAACAGCTTGCCGGAGCTTTTGGCATTGGCAAGAAGCCCGCCTATAACATTAACCGGATTAGGGTAATTGTTTGTCTTGTCAAAGCTGAACGGATCTGTATATTTGTCCATGCGCAAGGTAATCTTATAAGCGGAATCATAAGACGGCTTTGTCCATGACGTTGATGTTTTCATAAGACATGATGTCTGTTCGGGACCGGATGTGTATACAGAAGCGCTTTTTGAATACTGCAGGTTAATAAAATTATCCCCTTTGACATATTCGGAAGGTATGGATTCTGCACCTATGCGCTGACCGGCTGTATATTCCGTAACCACAAGTCTCAGTTTGCCGTGTGATGTAGGGCCGAGAAGGCATGCCAGACCTGTTGCCAGAATATCTATGGAATTCTTGCAGTCGGTAGTGTTGACAGAACACTGCATAACTGTGCTTTCTGCATTGCCGGCATCTTCCGTTGCCGGATTTTCGAGGACTATATAGTTGTCGTCTGTTTTTTTGACTTCGATGCCGCTGCTTTCTGCCCATGACTGAAGGTATTCGGTTACAAGGGTGAAATCGCATGTTTCTTCACTGAATGTTTCGTTTAAGTCTTTGTCTATTGCTTTTAGAGATTCGCGAAGCTCTGCAGTTCTGTTCAAATCTCCGGTACATCCTTGAAGCAGCATGCAAAAACCGAAGACAAAAATCATAAGTAAAGGTAAAACTCGCTTCATAATCCGTTTTTCTCCTTGTTAATTTTTAGTAATGCTAATATAATGAAACTGAGATTATTATACTACAAGAATTATGTTAAATGTAATGAAAAGGTGAAGGTGCACGAAAAAATGGAAACACAGAATTACATTATAAGAGAATCTGAATTTGGTGATTACGAATACTTCGCTAAATGGGAAACGGATCCGGTTATGACGGAATTTCTGGCATATGATGAGGATCGTACATATGAGGATGTTGTGACTGAAGCCTTTGATCATAAAAAAGACGAGACAATGGTGGATTTCACAATTGTCTCCAGAAATACGGGTAAACCTATAGGAAGGATATTCATTTCAAGAATAGACAGACATTCCGACTCCCTCGATATTACGAAGCTGTATATAGGAGATGCAGAGTTTAGAGGAAGAGGAGTAGGTCGGGAAATAATGGAAACACTTCTTGAATTCTGCTTCACAAATCTCCATATGGAGAGAGTTTCGCTTGACTATTTCACAGGGAACAAGAGGGCTGCGGCACTTTACGAAAGCCTCGGATTCAGAAGTGAAGGCCTGGCGCGTAATGCGTGCAAGAAAAACGGCAGATATTATGACCTTAACCTTATGTCAATGCTTAGATCTGAATTTTTCAGCAAGTAATCTGATTTTATAATCACGGCTCCGGAATCATTCCGGAGCTTTTATTTTATTAAATTAACATTACATATTGACGCAACGGATATTTTGTGTATAATTTTTCTATGTGATAATAAAACCACAATATGTAGTAATTTGAACAGAGGGCAGGTGCAATGGGAGAAATCAGAAAAATAATAAAGAGAGACGGCAGGACAGTTGAGTACGATAACAATAAAATAGCAGATGCCATTTACAAAGCTGCTAATGTTCTGGGCGGACAGGACAGAAATACTGCAGTTTATCTTGCTAAGCAGGTAGAACTGTATCTTACGGAAATATGTCACAATGAGTTCCCTACAGTTGAGCAGATTCAGGATGCTGTAGAGAAAGTTCTTATTGAGAACGGGCATGCGCGTACAGCCAAGGAATTTATTCTGTACAGAGCTGAACGTACGAGAGTGAGAGACATGAATACGAGACTGATGCAGACTTACGCGGATCTCACCTTCAAGGATGCCAAGGATAACGACACCAAGAGAGAAAATGCCAACATCGACGGTGATACGGCAATGGGAACAATGCTTAAATACGGCAGTGAAGGAGCCAAGCAGTTCTACGAAATGTTTGTTCTGAAACCTGAGCATGCCAAGGCCCACAGAGAAGGAGATATTCATATCCATGATATGGACTTCCTGACATTAACTACAACCTGCTGTCAGATAGATATTGAGAAACTCTTCAAAGGTGGATTTTCCACAGGACACGGTCATCTGAGAGAGCCTAATGATATTCAGAGTTATTCAGCTCTGGCTTGTATTGCTATCCAGTCAAATCAGAACGACCAGCATGGTGGCCAGAGTATTGCAGACTTTGATTACGGCATGTCAAACGGCGTAAGAAAGTCATTCAGAAAACTTTACTGGACAAATATCGGCAAAATGCTCAATCTGCTATTTGATATAGAAGACGGTGTTGAAAGAGCAAAGGCAATAGGCGCAGAGATTATGGAAGAAGAAGGCATTTATCCTGTGCTTGCCGATGATAACGGATACAAGAAATTCGAAGCCGAAAAACTGGCGGCATTGATAGACGGTAAATTTATTGCTGCAATTCAGCAGAAGGCAACTAAATATGCGAACGAAGAAATGGACAGAGCGACTTATCAGGCAATGGAAGCCTTTGTCCACAACCTTAATACAATGCATTCAAGAGCGGGAGCCCAGGTGCCGTTTTCATCAATCAACTTCGGTACAGACACGTCAGCTGAAGGCAGGATGATTATAAAGAACACACTGCTGGCAATAGAAGCAGGACTGGGCAATGGCGAGACAGCTATTTTCCCTGTAAGTATTTTTAAGGTTAAAGAGGGAATAAACTATAATCCGGAGGATCCTAACTACGACTTGTTTAAGCTTGCAATGAGAGTATCTGCCAAGAGGCTGTTCCCGAACTTCGCGTTTATAGATGCACCGTTTAATCTCCAGTATTATAAGCCGGGAGATCCTAATACGGAAATTGCGTACATGGGCTGCAGAACGAGAGTAATAGGAAATATATACGATCCTTCGAGACAGGTTGTCGGAGGAAGAGGGAATCTCAGCTTCACATCTATAAACCTGCCTAGAATAGCAATCAAATCCCATGGAGATATTGACTGGTTCTTCGATGAGCTCGACAGAAAGATGGACATGGCTGCCGATCAGCTCATGGAGAGATACAAGATTCAGGCAAGTAAGAAAGTAAGAAATTATCCGTTCCTTATGGGACAGGGAGTATGGATAGATTCCGATAAACTTAAGGAAGACGATACAGTAGGCGAAATCCTTAAGCACGGTACACTCAGCATAGGCTTCATAGGACTTGCCGAAACTCTTAAAGCTCTTACGGGCAAACATCATGGAGAAAGTCAGGAATCACAGGCGCTCGGTCTCGAGATTATCGGATATATGAGAAAGAAGCTGGATGAAATGTCTGCTAAAACAGGCTTCAATTACACTCTTCTCGCGACACCGGCAGAAGGCCTTTCGGGCAGATTTGTAAGAATCGACAGAGAAAAGTACGGAGTAATTGAAGGCGTTACAGACAGAGAGTATTACACTAATTCTTTCCATGTTCCTGTATACTTCAATATCAGTGCATTTGATAAAATCAGAATTGAAGCGCCGTATCACGCACTTACCAATGCAGGACATATAAGCTACGTGGAGCTTGACGGAGATCCGACAAAGAATCTTGATGCTTTCGAACAGATTGTAAGATGTATGAAAGAAAGCGGAATAGGATACGGATCCATAAATCATCCGGTTGACAGAGACCCGATATGCGGATATACGGGAATAATTGACAACGAATGTCCTTGCTGCGGCAGAAGCGAAGATTTCGGTGATGTAGGTTTCGAGAGAATAAGACGTATAACAGGTTATCTTGTGGGAACGATGGATCACTGGAATGATGCGAAATCAGCAGAAGAAAACGATCGCGTCAAGCACAATGTCGAATCTGTAGAGGAAACGGTAGAAACCAATGAATAAAAAGGATACTTTAAGAGTAGCCGGAATAGTAAATGAATCGATAGTTGACGGCCCGGGCATTAGATTTGCAGTCTTTTGTCAGGGCTGTCCTCACGACTGTCCGGGATGCCATAACCCGGAAACCCATGATTTCGGCGGTGGCTATGATATGGCAGTTGAAGAAATACTAAAGGAATTTGACAAGGATCCTCTGCTTGCGGGAATTACATTTTCCGGCGGGGAACCCATGTGTCAGCCTGAAGCATTTCTTACCCTTGCAAAGGCCGTAAAAGAGCGACATAAAACAATAACCGTATTTACCGGATACAGGTTTGAAGAACTCGTTGCTTTCGCTGCAGGATGGGAGACAGATATAATACCGCCTGTCAGAACAGAAGAGGGTCGTGAGGCCCTTAAGGAACTGCTTGTTCTCACCGATGTTCTTATTGACGGGCCTTTTGAAATGGAAAAAAGAGATATTTCTCTTAAATACAGGGGAAGCAGTAATCAGAGAGTTATTGATATTAAGAAAACAGCGAAAGCGGGTAAAATTATTTCATTTGAAGAATAAATAATGCTTGTTTTGTATGTTGAGCTGTGTTATAATCGTTGATGTTCGAGTGCGAAACACGTAAGGAGGTGCAGGCGATGTCAAGAAAGTGTGAAATTTGCGGAAAAGGACAGGTTTCCGGAAACAATGTATCCCACTCAAACAGACACACAAGAAGAAAGTGGAATGCAAATATTCAGACTGTTAGAATCGATGACAACGGAACAGTAAGAAAAGCTAAGGTGTGCACAAGATGCCTCAGATCCGGTAAAGTAAATCGTGCCATCTAGTTTGATTTATTAATGATAAGGTTGCACCTGCATTACTGCAGGTGTTTCTTTTTTATGTTATAATTATGATATGCTTGAAATAACAAATAAACTTGGAAATATACGCTTTTCGAAAAGCGTAATAACGAAAATTGCAGAGGATTTTGTGAAAAACTCAGAAGGGCGTGTTCTGCTGATGAATTACAGAGGTAAATACAAGAACTTCATGCCCGGAGTAGATACAGATGCTTTGACTGTTAAGGATGAAGAGGATGGTTTGAACATCGAGGTGCGCATTGCCGTTCGTTTCGGAACGAGTATAAGTGATGTGTGCAGAGAGATGCTTGAATATATGTCAAGTGAAGTCGAAAGAGTGATGATGGAAAAACCGGTCTTAATCAGGGTAATAGTGACGGCAGTTGTTTCGAAAGAAATTGCAATGAGACACATTGTGTTCGAGAAACGTGAAAATGAATCTTAAAGATGAACTTACAGTTCTCAAAGGAATAGGTCCCGTGAAGGCAGAGGCCTTTGCAAAGATTGGAATCAAGTCTCTCGAAGATCTGATTTTTACATTTCCCGTCAGGTATGAGGACAGGCGCAATGCTGTTGCCGTAAACAGACTTGTCCCTGGCGAACCTGCTGTTTTTAGGGGAATGGTCGTGCGTACATCGAAGGGTCCTTACAGAGGTAAAAGAGGAAGTCTGCTTAAAGTTACTGTTTCTGACGGCACCGGTGCCGTTGAAATTGTTTTCTTCAAAGGCGGATACCTGGATAAGACCTTTGTCAGAGGCAGGTGTTTTGATTTTTTCGGTACTCCTGTTTCGGGGAAAACGGGCATACAGGTGATTCACCCGGAGTTTGCGGTTCAGGGTGAACTTATGACCGGCATAGTGCCGGTCTATCATGTTTCAGGTGCTTTAACCCAGAAGGATATGAGAAATTCCCAGAAGGCAGTAAGAGAGTTTTATAAGGATGCATCTGATTCCGTTACTCCCGAGATAGAGGAGAGATATAATCTCTGCAGCCTTGAGCATGAACTTGAAGGTCTGCATTTTCCATCGAGCCGGCGCCATTACGGAGAAGCGCGATACAGAGCGGTTTTTGATGAGGTTCTCGTCCTTCAGACCGGGCTTTTGCTTGCAAGGACCTGTTCGGGTAATGGCGAGAAGGGCGTTGCATTGGCAAAAGGACGCCACGAGATTGAATATACTGATAAACTGCCATACACCCTTACAAAGGCCCAAAAAAGATGTATTGACGAGATTTGTCGCGACCTGGAGAAGGAGTCGTCTATTAGCAGGCTTGTTCAGGGAGATGTGGGATCAGGTAAAACTGTTGTGGCAGAAGCGGCAATATACAAAACTGTCGCATGCGGGTATCAGGCTGTACTTATGGCACCTACGGAAATACTGGCCAGACAGCACTTCGAAGGATTCAAAAGGAATTTCGGGGAATTCGGAATAAAAGTCGGTTTCCTCAGCGGATCTGTTAAAAAAAGTGAGAGAACAGAAATACTCGAAGAACTTAAAAACGGAGAAATACAGATTCTTATCGGTACACATGCGCTTATTCAGCCTGATGTGGAGTTTTGCAGGCTGGGACTTGTTGTTACTGATGAGCAGCACCGTTTTGGAGTAAGTCAGAGAATAAAACTTAAGGAGAAGGGAGAAAATCCCAATCTCCTGCTGATGACGGCGACTCCTATACCGAGAACTCTGGCTGTTATATTTTACGGAGAGTTTGAAGTTTCCGTAATAGATGAGCTTCCTCCCGGGCGGATTAAAGTCGAGACAAAGTGCGTAAGAGGCAGAAGAGATGAATGCTACAGCTTCGTTAAGAATATGATAGACCGGGGGCAGCAGGCATACGTGGTAACACCTCTAATTGATGAATCCGATGGTCTTGATGTAAGATCCGCGGGAGAAGTATATTCTGAGCTTAAAGAAAAATTCCCCTCCGTCACCATTGACATTGTACACGGCGGAATGAAACAGGCTGAGAAGGATGCGGCAATGGAGTGTTTTGCCCGAGGTGAGACAGATATTCTCGTTGCAACAGTAGTAATTGAGGTCGGAATCAATGTACCGAATGCAACAGTAATGGTAATTGAAAATGCCGAGAGATTCGGTCTGGCTCAGCTGCATCAGCTAAGGGGACGTGTAGGAAGAGGCAGTAATAAATCCTACTGTTTTCTTATAACGGAAAGTGAAAGCGAGACGGCGCTGAAAAGGTGCGAGACAATAGAAAGGACAAATGACGGCTTCTACATTGCAGAGGAGGATTTGAGGCTGCGTGGACCGGGTGAAATTTTCGGTACCAGTCAGCACGGCCTTCCGGATATGCATATAACAGCTATGACGAAGCATACCGATATCCTCGAAAAGGCCAAAAACGAGGCGCTTAATATCTTAAATGAAGATCCGCAACTGTCGGAAATCAGACATGCAGTGATTAAAAGCAGAGTGGCCGAACTGTTCGGAACAGACTTCAAATTGAATTTGTAACAGGAGATAATCAATGAGAGTAATAACAGGAAAATACAAAGGCAGGAAACTTGCAGCTCCTTCCGGACATGAAATAAGACCGACTTCCGATAAGGTCAAGGAGGCAATGTTCAGTATTCTTACAGACAGAATATATGGCAGCAGAGTACTTGATCTTTTCGCAGGAACAGGCTCGATTGGAATCGAAGCACTTAGCAGAGGTGCGGAATACTGTGTGTTTGGAGATAATTCAGGAGAAAGCCTCAGACTTGTTAAAGAGAATCTCGCCCACTGTAAAGTCGAAGAGAAGACGAGAGTTGTACCGGGAGATTTCAAGAAAGTCCTTAAAAACCTTGAAGGCAAGTTTGACATAATTATTCTCGACCCTCCTTATAACGGAGGCATGATGCCTGACGCATTCCGGCTGATTGAAGAATTTCAGCTTCTGGATGATGAAGGAGTAATTGTGGCCGAACACAGAAAAGAAGAGATTCTTCCTGACGAAACAGGCGGATTCATTAAGATTAAAGAACGAAAATACGGCATTGTGGTTCTGTCTATCTATGCCAAGATATAGTTGATATCGAAGGCTTTGCATGATAAAATATTTGATGAATCATGGGAGGCATTATATGAAAACAACAGCTCTTTATACAGGGTCTTTCGACCCTCTCACAAACGGACATCTGAATATAATCAGGCGTGCCGCACGATTGTATGACGAGCTTACGGTAGGCATTATTGTAAACCCCCAGAAAAAGCCGTATTTTACTCTCGAAGAGAGAAGAGAAATGATTTCCGAGACACTTAAGGAATTTGACAACGTTAAGGTTGAGCATTTCGAGGGTCTTCTTGCTGATTTTGTTAACAGCAAAGGCTTCAATGTTGTGGTCAGAGGGCTTCGAGGTGTCGGAGATTTCGAAAACGAAATTCATATGGAACATATGAATGCCAGACTTTTTGACAAGAAGGTTGAAACTGTTTTTCTGATGACAGATCCGGCTTTTTCTTTTATCAGCTCGAGCATGGTAAAAGAAGTTCATTCTTTGGGCGGATCGGTTGAAGGACTTGTTCCTGATAATATACTTAAACGGATGGATGAAAAGAGATAATTTCGGGAGGACATTATGAGAGTTTTAGAACTTTTGGAAGAAATTGAAGAAATAGTGGATACAGCGGCCGGTTTTCCTCTTACCGGCAAGATTATGATAGACTCTGAGGAGCTTCTTGAGATTGTCAGAGAAATCAGAGCGGAGCTTCCTGATGAAATACAGCAGGCTCAGTGGATTAAGAATGAGAGAGAACGCATTATTGCTGAGGCCAGAACACAGTATGAGGCTGTAATCGACGATGCGCAGAAACAGGCGGATGCTCTTGTTGAGAATAATGATATTACAGTGAAATCAAAGCTGAGAGCCGATGAACTGATGAACGTTACACAGAACACCGCTAAACAGCTTAAGATAGGAACTTATGAATACCTCGACGGAATTCTCTATAACTTCCAGGGTAAGATGGAACATCTCAGTTCCATTTACTTCGGAGATATGTTCGCAAGTATAGAGAAAGCATTTAATGATATTAACGATGCACTTGCAGCAAACAGAGAAGAACTGAAGGATATGGCGTACAGAGCGCAGATGGATGCGGATGTAACTCCTGAAATGTCGGGAGCACGTGACAATAACGCACCTGATGAAGCGGAATAATGAAGGTTCTGGGAATAACGGCAGAATACAATCCTTTTCACAGAGGACACAAATATCACCTTGACAAAGCGAAGGAAATGTCCGGAGCAGATGTTACGGTGGTTGTTATGAGTGGCTGTTTCACTCAGCGTGGAGAAGCGGCCATAGCAGATAAATGGATAAGAAGCGAAACAGCTATAAAATCTGGAGCGGATCTCGTAATCGAGCTTCCGTTCCTTTTTGCGTGCAATCGGGCTGAATGTTTCGCGGCGGGAGCTGTTGATATTCTTGCGGCGTCGGGCGCCACTCACATTGCCTTCGGTTGTGAATCTGAAAACGCAGATGAAATCCGGGCTGCTGCTGCCGGAATAGTATCGGAGAAAGATGCCATAGAACAATTGAGAAGACGGCTTATGAAAGAGGGCAAATCCTATGCCAGGGCAAACGAGAAAGCCGTCAGAGAAACAGTCGGTGAATATGCCGGTGATTTAATACTGCAGCCCAATAACATTCTGGCGGTTGAATATGTTAAAAGACTGGAATATTACAGAAGCAAAGGCAGAATAATTCAGACTATACCTGTAAGAAGGCGGGGAAGCGGATACGATGATGTGAATCCCGGGGAAAAATACGCGGGAGCCACAGCTATACGCAGAATGAACATAAATGATATGAGAGATTATGTCATCCCCGAGTCCTGGGCGTATCTGAAAACTATGGAGCCTTTGCCTGACAGAGAATCGGAATTTTTCAGGATTTTGCGCGGGATAATAATGAGAGCTGAAGCCTCGGAACTGGCAGATATATATTCTGTGGGAGAGGGGTTTGAGAACAAGTTGAAAAAGGAAATTGTCAGAGCTGACAATATGAGCGAACTGATAAACAGCCTTGTATCAGCCAGGTATACGGCTGCAACGGTCAGAAGAATTCTTGTTAATGTACTTGTAGGTGTTCCGGGACGAGATGCAGATATTGTACTGGATAAAGGAGAAAGTGCGGCATCTTATTTAAGAATTCTGGCTGCCGGTGAGAAGGGACGGGAATATCTAAAAATACTGAAGAAATCAGATGAAGCGCCCCTTCAGATTACTAATGTTAACAAGGTTACGGAATTGACTGATGAGGTTGGGAGCATAGTTCTTAAATACGATCTTAAGGCAGCGGATATATATAATCTCATTTCGGGATATGATGTGGTCAAAAACTCTGACAGAGTGAGAAAACCATATATTGAACTGCATAAATAATTGAGTTATAATGTTTTGTGGCCCGCTGTGAAAGCAGCAGGGAGTTAGGAAAATCAGGAGGTAGTTAAATGAAAGTATTAGTTATTAACTGTGGAAGTTCTTCACTGAAGTATCAGGTAATTGATATGACAAACGAAGTGCTTCTCTGCAAGGGTCTTGTTGAAAGAATCGGCATGGAAGGCTCAGTAATTACACACACTAAAATCGGAATGGACGATAAGTTTAATCTCGTAACACCGATGAACGATCATAAAGATGCTATCGCTCAGGTTCTCGCAGCTGTAACTGATTCAGAACACGGTGTTGTAAAGGATCTCAGCGAAATCGGAGCAGTTGGACACAGAGTTGTTCATGCAGGCGAGAAATTCTCAAATTCAGTTCTGATTACAAAGGAAGTTATCAAGGCTCTGGAAGAGTGCGTTCCTCTCGCACCGCTTCATAACCCGCCGAATCTTTACGGAATCGCAGCATGTCAGGAACTTATGCCGGACACACCGATGGTCAGTGTATTTGACACAGCATTCCACCAGACAATGCCTCCAGAATCATATATTTATGCTATTCCGTATGAATTCTACGAAAAGCACGGAATCAGAAGATACGGTTTCCACGGAACTTCACATAAGTATGTTGCACAGAGAGCTTCCGACATACTCAATGTGAACCTGGACGATCTGAAGCTGATCACATGTCACCTTGGTAACGGTGCTTCCGTATCAGCTATCAAGAGAGGCGTATGTATTGATACATCAATGGGATTCACTCCTCTTGAGGGTCTCGTAATGGGTACAAGATCAGGTGATATCGACCCTGCGATCGTTACATACATGAGAGAAGTTGAAAACCTGGATCAGGGTGTTGCCAATGAAATCCTCAATAAGAAGTCAGGCGTACTGGGTATTTCAGGTGTGTCAAGTGACTTCAGAGACCTTGAAAGAGCAGTTGAAGAAGGAAACGAAAGAGCACTTCTGGCACTGAAGGTTTTCGCTCACAAAGTAAGATTCTACATTGGTGCATACATTGCAGAAATGAACGGATGCGATGCAATCGTATTTACTGCAGGAGTAGGCGAAAACGATATGGGAATGAGAGATATTATCTGCAATGACCTGGGAAATCTCGGCATCAAGCTGGACGTTGTTAAGAACAGAGTAAGAGGTAAGGAAACTATAATTTCAAGAGACGACTCAAAGGTTAAGATTATCCTTATCCCAACAAACGAAGAACTGATGATTGCGAGAGATACTTATCAGATTGTAACAGGAAAGATGAAATAAGTACTTGACAAGGCACTGCGCCAAAGGGTATAATTTCAACGTTGCGATTATATTCGCATTTCAAAAAGTTAAAGTTTCCCAAGGAGGTGTAAATATATGGCAGTACCTAAGAGAAGAACTTCAAAAGCTAAGACTCATCAGAGAAAAGCAGCTAACATGAAGATGAAGGCACCTGGCGTTTCAATCTGTCCACAGTGCCACGAACCGAAGCTTCCTCATAGAGTTTGTCCTAACTGCAACTACTATGACGGCAAGAGCATCGTAGAAGAAGCGTAAAGAAATGTAAACTTAAAAGAGTGTTGCATAGTGCAGCACTCTTTTTTAGTGCATTTGATGAAAAAGCACGACGGAAGCGTAACGATTGAACAGAAAGAAAAGTTCAGCATAAGAATTGCAATAAAAAAGTATTCCCGGGACAGATGATTTTCTGCCGGGAATACTTTAGAATCCGAATATTAGTCAGGAAGTGTTTCAAGAAGCTTTTCTGCAATCTGGACTGCATTTGTTGCAGCTCCCTTACGGATATTGTCTGCGACAACCCAGATGTTGAGTCCGTTTTCAACGGAGAAGTCTCTTCTGATTCTGCCGATGTAGACTTCATCAGTTCCTGCAGCATCAAGTGCAAGCGGGTAAACATTGTTTTCAACATCATCCTGAACTACGATGCCCGGGAAGTTCTTGAAAAGTTCAACTACATCTTCAAGTTCAAAAGGCTTGTTGAGCTCGATGTTTATTGATTCACTGTGTGAGTCAAATACAGGAACTCTTACTGTAGTGGCAGTAACCTTAATCGAATCATCTCCGAGAATCTTGTGAGTTTCGTTTATCATCTTCATTTCTTCTTTGGTATATCCGTTTTCCATGAAGACGTCAATGTGTGGCAGACAGTTTCCGGCGATTGGATGAGGGAACTTCTGAAGCGGTTCGTCCTTGCCTTCAAGTCCGTTCTTCAAATCGTTGATTCCCTTCATTCCCGAACCTGATACAGCCTGATAAGTTGAGTACACAACTCGCTTGATTCCGTATTTGTCATGAAGTGGTTTGAGTGCAACTACTGCCTGAATTGTCGAGCAGTTAGGATTAGCAATGATACCCTTGTTCCAGCCGATATCCTGAGGGTTTACTTCAGGAACTACGAGCGGAACATCTTTTTCCATTCTCCACTGGCTGCTGTTGTCAACTACGATGCAGCCGTGTTCGGCAGCGATAGGTGCGAACTTGGCGCTTGTGCCGCCGCCTGCTGAGAACAGAGCTATGTCAATAGGTTTATCAAAGGAGTGTTCGGTCAACTCTTCCACCACATATTCCTTACCTTTGAAGGTTACAGTGGTACCTGCTGATCTGGCAGA
The DNA here is from genome assembly GCA_029008005.1 of Bacillota bacterium. Lineage (GTDB taxonomy): Bacteria > Bacillota > Clostridia > Peptostreptococcales > Anaerovoracaceae > Lentihominibacter. The sequence continues at coordinate 18,872 of JAQXIX010000034.1, forward strand.
CGCCATCATGTAAATGTTCTCAAATGGGAAATTTCTTTCTTCGAGAACCTTCAGGAAGGTTGTTCCAACAACTCCTGTTGCTCCAACTACTGCGATGTTCGGTTTTCTCTTCATAAGTTTTTGACCTCCTTTTTCCACGGCAATGCCGTTATTTTTCGTACAAAGTTCATTATACAGCGCGCATACTTAATAATCAAGGTGTAAAAGGTGGTAAAATGCGCAGAGTTTTGTGGTATAATGCATGATGGAGTGAAATGACAAAGATTAAAAAATAGAAAGGGGAAAAGCATGACATTTTTTCAGGCAATAATTCTTGGACTCATTCAGGGGTTGGCAGAGTTTCTGCCGATAAGCAGCTCAGGCCACCTGGCGCTTCTTCAGTATTTTTTCGGAGTTGACTCGGAACAGGTGCTGCCCTTTGCAGTGCTTCTTCATCTGGGAACTCTGATATCGGTTTTCATAATATACCGAAAAGATATTGGTGATCTGATTCTCGAACTGGGAAGATTAATAAAAGACATATTCACAGGCAAAGGACTCAGAATCAATTCAAACCCGACGAGAAGACTGGGATTTATGATTATTGTGGCTACAATTCCCACAGGAGTAATGGGTATTCTGTTCAATGACTTTTTTAACAACCTGTACCTTAATATAGTAGCCGTGGCGATTGGACTTATTCTGACAGGAATCATTCTGGCCGTTGCGGAGAAGATGGGAAAGAGCGACAAGGATGTTTACGGAATGAAATTCAGACACGCACTGTTTGTCGGTGTAATGCAGGGAATAGCCATATGTCCGGGAATATCGCGATCGGGCTCGACTCTTTTCGGAGGATTGATTTCGGGACTTGACAGGAAATTCGCAGTGAAATTCGCATTTCTCGTATCTATTCCGTCAATTCTCGGCTCCGTTGTGCTTGAAGCACCGGCAGCTTTTGAACAGGGAATGGATATGAGCCTTCTGGGACCTGTAATAGCAGGTGTTATTGTATCGGCAGTATCGGGTATTATTGCGATAAAATGGATGATAAAAGTAGTTTCCGACAAGAGCCTGACAGGATTTACAATTTATGTATGGCTGGTAGCAGCAGCCGTATTGGGATATGCACTTATCGGCGCATAACGCATATAGCGTACAAAATACTTAAAATCGAAGGATAATATGGCACAGAAAAAAAGCAATTCAAAGACAAAGAAAACAAAAACTTCTGCAAAGGTCAGAAACAACGTAAGAAAAAAAGAGAACCTGATTGAATCAAAAGCAATAATACGCGACGAGATAATCGGCGTGGTATTAGTAGCGGTCGGAATTTTTCTTATAGTTGCGCTTCAGACCCATGCAGCAGGAATAATCGGTAACGGGATTTCAAGCTTTCTTAAGGGAATGTTCGGTTTCGCGGCATATTTTCTTCCTTACTGCGTCCTGATTTACGGCGTTCTTCTGTTTATCAGGAAGACTATTCATACTGGAATAAAATCAGTTGTATTTCTGCTGATAATATACCTGATGACATCCGTTATAAATGCAGGCCGCTTCATCGATCCTCACGGAATACACGGTGTAAAATCCATAGCAGCAATGTATAATGACGGAGTTAACCTCAAAGGAGGCGGACTTTTCGGTCAGGGAGTCGGAGACGGACTTGCAGGTCTGATCGGACTGCCGGGTCTTTATATTTTCTGTATTGTAGTAATCTTCATTTTTGTACTTCTTCTCGTGAATACTCCAGTCTCAAGGTTTTTCGAAAGCCTGAAAGCGGCTAAAACAAGAAGAGCGCTGGAACGCGAAGAAAAAGCTAAAGAAAGAGCAGAGGAAGAACGAGAGAGGGCCCTGCGGATGCAGATGGAACTTGAAACTGCAGCGAGAGCAGAAGCTGCCGGCGATTCTCTGACAGACGGGCAGAAGAAGATTATGGATTACGTTACGGAAAACGTAGTTTCCGAATATAATCCAGAAAAGCAGAACAAGAGAACAAGAATCAGGAAAGAAAAGAAGCCCGCTGCGGTTAAGACCGCCGGAGCAGCAAACGCAGACTTGTCTGTTGCGGAATATGTTCCGTCGGAACCTTCGGCAGCACCGGAAAAACTTACAAAGGTACAGGCAGCAGAAAGCAGACTGGATGCCTCTGATTTTAACAATTCCGCATCAGGAGAAAATTACAGCTTTCCTCCTATAGAGCTTTTGTCATTGCCGAGACAATCGGGAAACAGAGAGAGCGCTTCATCAATAAGAGCGAAGGCAGCCAAACTTGAGCAGACTCTCAGAAATTTCAATATAGGAGCAACAGTTACGAATGTTGAGCAGGGTCCTGCAGTAACAAGATATGAAATACATCCGGACAGCGGTGTCAAGGTAAGTGCAATCAAGAACCTCCAGAACGATATCGCTCTGAATATGGAAGCGAAAAGTCTGAGAATGGAGGCGCCTATACCGGGAAAGGCAGCTGTCGGAATAGAAATAGAAAACGATAATATAAACATGGTGACAATAAGGGAAATCATTGAGTCGGATGAATTCGCAGATGCTCAATCGAAGATTTCCTTTGCTGTGGGAAGGGATATTGCCGGCAAAGCCGTTGTGGGAGATCTTAAAGCAATGCCTCACATGCTTATTGCAGGTTCCACAGGCTCGGGAAAGTCGGTTTGTGTAAACAGTATAATTACAAGTATCCTGTATAAGGCCAGACCTGATGAAGTTAAGCTCGTACTCATCGACCCTAAGGTTGTCGAGCTCAGTAACTACAACGGAATACCGCACTTGCTCATTCCTGTAGTTACAGATCCGGCCAAGGCGGCAGCAGCTCTTAACTGGGCAGTCGGTGAAATGGAAGAAAGATATAAGAAGTTCGCCGAAGAAGGTGTGAGGGGTCTTGCAGGCTACAACACTCTTATAGAAAAGAAAAACAGCGATGTTCTGAGAAATGCAGGCAAAGACGATCCTGTAACGCTTCAGGCGAAGATGCCTCAGATAGTTATTATTATCGACGAGCTGGCTGATCTGATGATGGCATCATCAAAGCAGGTTGAAGAATCCATATGCAGACTGGCTCAGAAGGCCAGAGCTGCCGGAATGCACCTTATTGTTGCAACTCAGAGACCGTCCGTAGACGTTATTACCGGGCTTATCAAGGCGAATATTCCGTCTCGAATAGCCTTTGCTGTAGCGTCGCAGGTGGATTCGAAAACTATTCTTGACATGGTCGGAGCAGAGAAACTTGTCGGAAAGGGCGATATGCTTTTCAGTCCGCTCGGTGCAGGTAAACCGAAGAGAATTCAGGGGACATTCATTTCGGACAGAGAGGTTGCCCAGGTTATTGAATTCGTCAAATCCCAGGCAAAGACCGATGAAAGTGCCGAAGCCGATGTTCTTGACAGAATAGAACGTGCCAATATTCCTGACGCCGAAAAGGGAAACAGGGACTTTGAAGACGATCTGCTGCCGGAAGCGATAGAACTTGTTGCCGATGCAGGTCAGGCGTCTGTTTCAATGCTTCAGAGACGTTTCAGAATCGGATATAACAGAGCTGCCAGAATTATCGATATGATGGAGGAAAGGCAGATAATCGGAGCGTCAGAAGGAAGTAAGCCGCGCCAGGTTCTTATATCGAGAGCGGATTTAGATATGATGCGTGAAGCGACGGAGGATATGGAAGAGTAGAACAATGAGATTATTTTTGGAAACACTTGGCTGTCCCAAGAATTTTAACGATTCCGAAGGGGCAGCCGGCATATGGGAAAAGGCAGGTATGACAGTAACGGACAACCTTGATGAGGCGGACGTTATTATGGTTAACACCTGTGGTTTCATAAACGATGCCAAAAGAGAATCAATAGACAAAATATTTGACATGATACGATTCGCCGGCGAAAAAGAAGGCGAAAAGCCTTTGCTCGTTGTAAGCGGATGTCTCAGCCAGAGATATGCCGCGGAGCTTGCCGAAGAAATGCCGGAAGTAGATTTGTTTATCGGAGTAAATGAGTATGAGAAGCTTCCGCAGCTTGTCTGGGAAGCAGCCGGAAAACGCCAGACAAAGGTTGTCACGGGGACATGTCCTGCTGCCTTCGAGGAATTCAGCGCTCGTAAATTCGAAAAGGGAGCCTATTCGTCTACTTTGAGAATAGCGGAAGGATGCAACAACAGATGCGCATATTGCGTTATTCCGCAGATTCGAGGAGGATACAGAAGCAGACCGATTGAAGCAGTTGCTGATGAAGCGGCGAAAATGGCATCGGCGGGAATCAGCGAGATAATTCTTATTGCCCAGGATGTAACGGAATACGGCAGGGATATTTACGGCAGACTGATGCTGCCGGAACTGCTTCGCAGACTTTGCGCCATTGAAGGAATAAGGTGGATCAGGCTCATGTATTGTTATGAAGATAAAATAACAGACGAGCTTATTGAGGTTATGGCGGAAGAAAAAAAGATATGCAGATATATCGATATACCGCTGCAGCATGTTTCGGATGATGTTCTGAAAGGAATGAGGCGCAGATCCACAAGCAAAAGCATTAAGAATACAATACGCCGCCTGAGAGAAGCCGTACCGGATATTCATATCAGGACAACGTTTATTACAGGCTTCCCGGGAGAAACAGAAGAGGATTTCGATAAGCTTGCGGATTTTGTTGAAGAAACATGTTTCGAAAGACTCGGAGTTTTCGCTTATTCCAGAGAAGAAGGAACGGAGGCCGGCGACAGAGAAGACCAGATTGATGAAGAAATCAAAACGGAAAGAGCCGATTGCATTATGAGGATGCAGGTGGATATTTCCAGGCGCATAAATGAAGATAAAGTCGGACGAATTATGGATGTTCTTGTGGAAGGTCGCGATGAGGACGGAGCATATATCGGAAGAACGGAATTCGATGCTCCGGAAATAGACGGCAGCGTTATTTTCACATCAGAAAACAATGATATCAGACCGGGAGATTTCGTCAAGGTTGAGATTAGAGACGCCTTCGATTATGATTTGACAGGTGTTGAAGTTTAGGAGGATAGTATGAATTTACCAAACAAATTGACAATAGGGAGAGTAGTGGCTGTGCCGTTTTTCGTTGCGGCATACATGCTTGAGTTTTATCCGGTTGCACTTGTTATTTTCGTTGCTGCATCATTTACCGATATGCTGGACGGCAAAATCGCCAGAAAGCATGGGCTTGTAACGAACTTCGGGAAGATTATGGATCCCCTGGCAGATAAGATACTTGTGTATTCGGCATTCTGTCTTATGACAGCCGGCGGAATTGTGCCGGGATGGATGTTTATTGTAATACTTGCCAGGGAATTTGCTGTTTCCGGAATGAGAACTGTTGCAGCAAGTGAAGGAATAGTAGTAGCTGCAGGAATGAGCGGTAAAATAAAGACGGTTTTCCAGATGATTGCGGTTCCTGTTCTTATTCTTGCGCTGGCAGTTCCCGAAGTGAAAGTAATAATGATAATAGGAATGGTGTTCCTCTGGATAGCATTAGTGTTTACGGTGATTTCCGGAGTAGAGTATATTGTTAGGAATAAAGAAGTATTTTCGATGGAGAACAAGGCATAAATGAAAGCAGCATTATTAAGTGTGGGAACAGAGCTTCTCATGGGACAGATTACAAATACAAACGCAGTTTATCTTTCTCGCGAACTGAATTACAGAGGGATTGATGTAATGTACCATTATACTGTAGGTGACAATCCGGAGAGACTGGCAGAAATAATCAATCTGGCATTCAGAGACTGTGACCTTGTAATTACAACAGGCGGACTCGGACCTACTCAGGACGATATGACTAAAGAAATCGCATGTGAAGTAATGGGCGATGAGCTTGTTATGCATCCTGAAATTCTTGAATCAATCCGACGCAGAATGGCAGGATATAAGATTACGGAAATGACGCCGAACAATCGCAAGCAGGCGGAAATGCCAAGCAGAGCCGTAATTTTCAGAAACAGCTGCGGGACAGCACCGGGATTCGCACTGGAGAATATTGAAGGAACAAAAGCCATAGCATGCATGCCCGGACCTCCGCGGGAAATGAAGACAATGTTTGAGAAAAGCGTAGCACAATGGCTCGAAGAAAAGACAGACAGCGTGCTGTTTTACAGGGAACTGAAGTGTTTCGGAATAGGAGAGTCGGAGCTTGAGACTGTGCTTCTGCCTTTGATAGACGGGCAGACAGATCCGACAATTGCCACTTACGCCAAAGAGGGCGAATGCTCAGTACGTGTTGCATCGAAGAGAGCAACGAGAGAAGAGGCGGAAAAGGCAGTAGACGAAATGACGGAAAAGGTCTGCGATATAGTAGGAAAATTCGTTTACAGTAAAGATAACGAGGAATTGTCTCAAGTAGTGAGCAAAATGCTGAAAGACAGAAAACTGACACTTTCATCGGCAGAAAGCTGTACGGGAGGGCTCTTTGCTGCGGCAGTAACCGATATACCGGGTTCATCGGAGATTTTCCCTGGAGGATTTGTTACGTACAGTAACGAGGCAAAGATGCGAGATCTGGGAGTAAAGAAGGAAACTCTCGAGAAATACGGTGCTGTAAGTGAAGAAACGGCTCTGGAAATGGCCGAAGGCGCCCGCAGGAAAACAGGAGCCGATATAGGAATATCAGTGACGGGAATAGCAGGTCCGGGAGGAGAAACAGAAGAGAAACATCCGGGACTTGCCTATGTAGGTTTTGTTTACGGCGATAAGAGCCTTTGCAGAAAAATTGACAGAAAAATGAACGATAGAAGACGCAACAGAAGCCATTCGGTAATGGTCATGTTTGAAACATTGCTCCAAAATATTTAATATTAATTGACATAATTTACCAGCGTGTTATAATGGTAAAAAATGTAAGTTGACAGCGAATCAAAAAGAGTGTATTATGAGATGAAAGAACAAATGTTCATTTTCGGAGGTAAGCAATGGCAATAAAAAATGAACCTGTAAGAGGGAAGCAGATTCCCGATAAAAGTGAGAGAGATAAAGCGCTGGCAAGCGCAATGGCACAGATAGAGAAACAGTTTGGTAAAGGCGCTGTGATGAAACTTGGCGATGACAGTGCTATGATGAACATCGAAGCTATATCAACCGGGTCCATGAGCCTTGACCTGGCTACCGGAATAGGCGGCGTGCCGAAGGGAAGAATCGTTGAAATATTCGGACCCGAGTCATCAGGTAAGACGACTCTGACCCTGCATGTTATCGCTGAATCTCAGAAGAACGGAGGAAGAGCCGCATTTATTGATGCCGAACATGCTCTTGATCCGGAGTATGCACGTAACCTGGGAGTTGATGTTGACGAGCTGCTTGTATCTCAGCCTGATTACGGTGAACAGGCTCTTGAAATTGCAGAGATGCTCGTAAGAAGCGGAGCAATTGATATTATTGTAGTTGACTCTGTTGCTGCCCTCGTTCCTAAGAATGAAATAGACGGAGCTATGGGTGATTCCGCAGTCGGACTGCAGGCAAGGCTGATGTCACAGGCTTTGAGAAAGCTGGCGGGCATAATTAATAAGACTAATACAACTATTATATTTATTAATCAGCTGAGAGAGAAAATCGGCGTAATGTTCGGGAATCCCGAAACGACTACAGGCGGAAGAGCGCTTAAATTCTTCTCCTCAATGAGAATTGACGTCAGAAGAGTCGAACAAATCAAGTCAGGCGATCAGGTTCTCGGGAACAGGACAAGGGCTAAGGTAGTTAAGAATAAAGTGGCACCGCCTTTTAAACAGGCTGAATTTGACATTATGTACGGTAAGGGCATATCAAGAGCAGGCGACGTTCTTGACTGTGCAGTTGAAGCCAAAATAATCGAGAAAGCCGGATCATGGTACAGCTATGACGGTAACAGAATAGGCCAGGGAAGAGAAAATGTGAAGGAATATCTTGATACCAATACAGCCGTACTGACAGAAATCGAGAACAAACTCCTTGATAAGTTGAGAGAAGAAAGACAGGGAACAGATTCATCACAGGATGAAGGAATTCTTGTTGATGAAGATGGTGTGGTTTTGGAATAATTGTTAAATTTTTCTTTACAAATAATGTAGTTTGAGGTATACTACATGGGTATGAGCCGCACGAACAGGGCTATTTAATGCTGTCATTAAGGACGGCAGCCCCATTAGGCGAGACTGGATAGAGGAGGATAGAATTTAAATGTACGCAATCATTGAAACAGGCGGAAAACAGTACAGAGTACAGAACGGTGACCAGATTAGAGTTGAGAAATTAAACGTTGAAGATGGTCAGGCAGTAGTATTTGACAAGGTTCTGGTTGCAGGTGAAGGCGCTGACGTTAAAATCGGAGCACCTTACATCGAAGGATTTACTGTTGAAGGTAAAGCTGTAGAACACGGTAAAGGTAACAAGGTTATTATCTTCAAGTACAAGGCTAAGAAAGACTACAGAAAGAAGCAGGGACACAGACAGCCGTACACACTTGTTGAAATCACTGCTATCGGAGGAGAGAAAGCTCCTGTGAAGGAAGAAGCTAAGGCTGAAGAACCTAAGAAGCAGAAGTCAATCAGATCAATGAAGAAGGCTGAGCTTATTGCATTTGCAGCTGAAAACGGAATTGAAATTGACGAGAAGGCAACAAACGCTGTAATGATTGAAACAATCGAAGCAGCAATGAAATAAGATATTAAGTTAATTGATTGAAATACACAAGGAGGTGTCTTATCCATGGCAAGTAAGAAAGGTGTAGGTAGCTCGAAGAATGGTCGTGATTCCGAATCGAAACGTCTAGGCGTTAAGACAGGAAACGGTGAATTCGTAAGTGCCGGCAGCATTCTTGTTAGACAGAGAGGAACTAAATTCCACCCAGGCAACAATGTTGGTAAAGGCGGAGATGATACATTATTTGCAATGATCGATGGAGCTGTTAAGTTCGAAAGATATGACAAGAAGAGAAAGCAAGTAAGTGTATATCCAAAAGAAGCTTAATTTTTTCGAGCCCCTATTTGATAGGGGCTCTATTTATAGGTAAAAAAGTATGTTCGTAGACAGAGCGAAAATTACAATTAAATCAGGTAAAGGAGGAGATGGTGCAGTAACATTCAGACACGATCCTTTCGTACCTGACGGTGGTCCTGATGGCGGAGACGGAGGCAAAGGCGGGGATATTATCTTTCTTGCTGACGAAAATCTCCGTACTTTAATGGATTTTAAATACAAGAGAAAATATGAAGCCGAACCGGGGCAGAACGGAATGAAAAAGAAGCGCTTCGGAAAAAGCGGTGAGGATCTTGTTATAAAGGTTCCCGTGGGAACAATGGTATTTGACGAAGAATCCGGAAAACTCATGATGGATATGATATCACATGGGGATTCTTTTGTTGCAGCCAAAGGCGGCAGAGGCGGCAGAGGAAACGCTAAATTTGCCACGCCGACGAGACAGGCTCCTAATTTCGGAGAAGCCGGAGGCTTTGCCAAAGAGAGAACAGTAATTCTTGAAATGAAGCTGATAGCAGATGTCGGTCTTGTAGGATTCCCAAATGTAGGTAAATCAACACTTCTTTCAATGGCAACAAGTGCGAGACCTAAAATTGCAAATTACCATTTTACGACTATAGACCCGAATCTGGGCGTTGTTCAGATGTATGATAACAGCTTCGTAATGGCGGATATAGCAGGGATAATAGAAGGTGCTCACGAAGGTGCGGGGCTCGGACATTATTTCCTTAAGCATATTGAACGTACGAAGGTACTTGTTCATGTTGTGGACGTGTCCGGAAGTGAAGGAAGAAATCCACGTGAAGATTTTGATAAGATACTTGACGAACTGGGAAAATACAACAGCAGACTTCTTCATAAACCTCAGATTATCGCAGCTAATAAAATAGATGTACTGGGTTGTGTGGATGAGGAGGATTTGGAAATCTGTGACGAGTACATTGAATTCAAGGAGTATGTTGAAAGCAAAGGATATGAAGTGTATCCGATGTCAGCTCCTGCGGGATTCGGTGTCGAAACTGTATTGAAAAGAGCGTATGAGATGCTTGAGGACATAAAAAGCAATCCGGCTGAAGAAGACGAAGAATACGAGTATTTCGATTTCGAAAAAGACGATTACGATCCTGATTACAAGAAAGTTTTTGTGGATTACGATGAGGAAGAAGATGTTTACACAATTTACGGTAAACAACTTGAAAAGATATTTAACTCCACAAATTTCAACGATTACGGATCCAAGAGATATCTGTTCAGATATATTGAATCAAGCGGAGCATATGATATGCTTAAGGAACTTGGAATTGAAGACGGAGATATAATCAGCCTTTTCGGAACTGAATTCGAATATTACGATGAGGACTATAATTACGAATATGACTGATTACATTCATCCCGACAGAAATAAATGCCTTGAATATCTGAAAAACTACAAGACACCGGAGCATGTTATAGGACACTGCAAGTCTGTGGCCGCAGTAGCATACAGACTTGGCGCAGCTATAAACAGTGCAGGAGGCACGAAGGCTTTGCCTGCGGATCAAATTGAATTTCAGTTATTCAAGCGAGAAGACGATTCCGTTAGAACATATTACAGGCAGAAAACATCTGAAGAAGGTGAGAATCGCATGTTGGATCTCAATCTGGTTCTGGCAGCAGGCCTTCTTCACGATATGGCGAGAATAGAAGAACGCCATTGGGATGTCTGTGCGGACTTTCTCTTGAGTGAAGGCTACATAGAGGAAGCGAAGCTCGTGCGGGTACACATGATGTATGAGTTCACAAACGATGCGGAGCATATAACGGAAACCGATCTTCTTTGTCTTGGAGACAGGCTTTCTCTCGAAAACAGATATGCCGGCCTCGATGAGAGAATGGAGTACATTATCAGAAAAGCAGAGAAAAGCGGCAATATGCAGGCAAGACCGAGAATCCTCGCGAAAAAGGAACAGACAAGGAATCTTCTTAATAATATAGAGAAGAATATAGGCTGTACTGTAGATGAATTAATGATTAACTTAGATTACGAATCAATAGAAAAAAATGAATTTTGATAAACTCCTGAGAAAAGTTGAAAAACCTGCGAGATATACAGGTGGCGAAACAAATATGGTAAGAAAAAACCCGGAGGATGTAAGTGTCAGAATGGGTTTTGCTTTTCCTGATACATATGAAATCGGCATGTCATATATGGGACTGCAGATTCTTTACAATATACTGAACAAAAATGAACAGATATACTGTGAGCGGATTTTTGCACCGGCACCGGATATGGAAGCGCTTATGACAGAGAATGACGTTAAGCTCTTCACACTTGAAACGAAAACACCGGTTGACGAACTGGATATTATCGGATTCACCCTTCAGTACGAAATGTCATATACGAATATTCTCAATATGCTGATGCTGGGAGGAATTCCTTATAAGCGTGAAGAACGTGAGGAGTCATTAAATAACGGAAAAGAGTATCCTCTTGTAATTGCAGGGGGACCGTGTGCATGTAATCCGGAACCTTTAGCCGATTTCATAGATGTTTTTCTCATAGGTGACGGAGAGGAACTGCTGGAGAATATCTGTCTTCTTTACGACAGATCCAGCAGCAGAAAGGAGTTCCTCGAAGAGGCAGTTAAGATAGACGGAGTTTATGTACCCGGATTTTACGAACCGTCATACAATGAAGATGGAACTCTCGCAGAGGTTAAGAAGACTTTTGAAGGTGCACCTGACGTAATAAAAAGAGCAGTGGTAGAGGATCTGGAGTCAGTTGAATTCCCGGTTGAAAATATTGTTCCGTTTATTGATACTGTTCATGACAGAGCTGTTATCGAGACTTTCCGAGGATGTACGCGCGGATGCAGGTTTTGTCAGGCCGGAATGATATACAGACCTGTCAGAGAAAGACGTGAAGAAACAATATTTGAACTGGCAATGAAACAGCTTGACAATACAGGACATGAGGAATTGTCACTGCTGTCTCTTTCCACAAGTGATTATTCAAGGTTCGAACCGATGGCCATTAAACTTATGGGCCTTTGCAGAGAACGTAACGTAGCATTGTCACTTCCTTCTCTCAGACTGGATTCTTTCTCGTTTAATGTTTTAAATGAGATTCAGGGATACAGAAAGTCCGGACTTACCTTCGCACCTGAGGCGGGTACCCAGAGATTAAGAGATGTAATAAACAAAAACATAACGGAAAATGATATATACAGTGCTGTTGAACAGGCTGTCGAACTGGGCTGGGAACATATCAAGCTGTATTTCATGATAGGTCTTCCGACAGAAACATTCGAAGATCTTGACGGAATTGCTGAAATAGCCGGAAAAATAATGGACATTAATTACAACATCAGAGGTCGCAAAGGTGGACGATTCAGAGTAACCGTAAGCGTATCAAACTTTGTTCCTAAGCCGCACACACCGTTTCAGTGGGAGCCGCAGAATACGAGAGAAGAATTTATCGAAAAACATGATTATTTAGCTTCGAAGCTTCGTATAAAAGGCGTTACATTTAATTATCATGAGACGGATACGAGTAATCTTGAGGCGGTTCTGGCGAGAGGTGACAGGCGCGTAGGCAAGGTGATTGAAGAAGCATATAATCTGGGATGCCGCTTTGACGCATGGACAGAGCATTTCAATCCGCAGCTTTGGCAGAAAGCCTTTGAAAATACCGGCATTTACGAAAGTTTCTACAGTCACAGAAAAAGAAGCATTGATGAACTTCTCCCATGGGATAATATCAATATGTTTGTGAGCAGAGATTTTCTGGAGTCGGAGAGAGCAAAGGCATCGGAAGGCGTTACAACAGAGGATTGCAGGCAGGGATGCTGCGGATGCGGAGTAAATAAATACACAGAGTGTTTCGTAAACTGCGACACAGATTAATTCAAAAACGGAAACTAAAATAATGAAATATATCATCAGATTCAGAAAAACAGGAACAATATGTTATACATCACACCTTGATATAATGAAGGTGTTCAAAAGAGCGTTCAAGCGGACAGGGATTCGACTTGCTTATTCCCAGGGGTTTAATCCGCACCCTAAGATGGGTTTCGCACAGCCTCTGTCTCTTGGTTATGAAGGGCTGGAAGAGTACATAGAATTTGAAACGGCGGAATTGAACCCTGATGCAGGCAGAATGAGAGAAGTTCTGATGGAACCCTTGTCATCCATAATGCCTGAGGGACTTGAACTTACAGGGATATGCGAGGGATCATGGCTGAAGAAAACTCTGGCGGCAGAAACGGAATACGCTAAGTATCAGGCAAGAATTCCTATGGGTGATGCGGCATTTGATCCGGAAGAACTGGTAAAGAAGTATATGCTGCAGGATGAAATTCTGACCTACAAAAAACAGAAAAAGAAACCTGAACCGGTACTTGTTAATATTAAGCCGAAAATCAGGCACCTGTCTGCAGCAAAAGACGGAGAAAACATGATTCTAGCTATGGAACTGGATCAGGGCAGTGAATCAAACTTAAGCCCTGAGCTTGTTATCACGACATTCCTCGAGATAATTGACAGGGGAACAGAAAGAAGTGATATCGATGTTACAAGGAGTAAAATAGGGTTCGCTAAAAATATTGACAAAAACTTCCAATTTCGGTAAAATATTACTGGGATTGGAGGTTTTTATTATGAGAGAAATAATAGAAAGAATCAAATGCTTTATCGAAAGCAATGAAACTTTGAGAAGAATCAGAGACGAATACGGAGGGCAAATAAAGAAAATCTGCTTTGTGGCAGTTCTGGTTATTGTCTGTCTTCTGGCTTTTGCAGTGAAAAACGACGGAGCCGATGAAGCCGTTGCAGATGAAGGGGTGAACATTGAAGAAGAAACGCAGGAAGAAACGAAGGGCAGTATATATGTGGATATAGGCGGTGCAGTCAAAAACCCCATGCTTGCTGAACTGCCGGAGGGGAGCAGAGTAGAAGATGCCATTAAAGCGGCAGGAGGAATAACGGAAAACGCAGATATGACGGGAATAAACCGTGCAGCTTTCGCCGAGGACGGAAGCAAAATATTTATTCCGGATAAAATCGAAATCTCAGACAGTGAAGTTTCAGAGACTCAGACCACCGCCGGGTATACAGGCGGGAGCGGTACAGGCAAAATCAATATTAACACAGCAGATTCCGGGCAGCTTCAGGAGCTGAACGGAGTAGGTCCGGCAACGGCACAGAAGATAATCGATTACAGAACACAGAACGGCAGTTTTACAAGTATTGAGGATATAAAAAACGTAAGCGGTATCGGTGATAAGACTTTTGAAAAGCTTAGAGATTCAATTACGATATGAAATCAAACAAAATATTGCATTTTCAATGAGAAAAGTATATAATTTCACTTGCGAATTTAGCTGTACAATTTAGTGCAGTAAGCTTAAGTTTAAGAAAGTGGGGTAAATTTAATGGCTAATATTAAATCCGCAAAGAAAAGAATCAAAGTTATCGACAAGAAGACTGCAAGAAACAGAAGAATCAAGAATCATCTGAAGGCTGTACTCAAGTCATTTGACGCAGCAATCGAAGCAGGCGACATGGAAAAAGCAAAGGCTGATCTGGCTCTGGCTGAGAAGAAGCTAATGCAGGCTGCAGCTAAGGGAACTCTTCACAAGAATGCAGCATCCAGAAAGGTGTCAAGATTAACTAAAAGATTCAACAAGGCTAACGCCTAATTCTCACCCGTCCCCACCGGCGCATAAGTTAAATGCGCGATGTATTATATACATCATGAGAAAACGACCACTCCGAATGTCTCAGCGGAGTGGTTTTTATTTTTGAAACTTTTATGGTATAATAATTTTGAATTTTTATGTCATTACATCATAACAGGAGAAAAGAATGAGTACACATATAAATGCTGCCATGAAAGGCGATATCGCAGAAAGCATTCTGCTGCCGGGAGATCCTCTCAGAGCTAAGTTTATTGCGGAGAATTATCTGGATAACGCCAGATGCTATACAGAAATAAGGAATATGCTCGGGTATACGGGAACTTATAAAGGAGTACCTGTTTCCGTTCAGGGAACGGGAATGGGAATGCCGTCAATGGGAATCTACTCGTGGGAACTGATAAATGAGTATAAGGTTCAGAATCTCATCAGAGTCGGAACGGCAGGGTCATTCCATGAAGATATTGCAATTGGAGATATTGTTGTCGGACTTGCAGCCTCAACGGATTCCAATTACGCACACACATATGATTTGCCGGGAACTTATGCGCCTTGCGCCAGTTATGAGCTTTTGCAGAAACTTGAAAGGGCATCGGAAGAAACAGGACACAGCTTTAAGGCCGGAAATATTGTTTCCTGCGATGTATTTTATGAAGTCAATGAGGACTGGTGGAAACGCTGGAAGTCAATGGGCGTAATGGCAGTTGAAATGGAAGCGGCGGCATTATATATGAACGCGGCGCACGGACATGCCAACGCACTGGCGATAATGACAATAAGCGACCATTTCGTAACAAGGGAAAAAGCAACTGCAGAGCAGAGACAGGAGAAATTCACAGACATGATGGAGCTCGCACTTGAGGCGGCAATCAGATAGGAACAATATGAAAGATTACAGACAGTATATAAGAAATTTCAGCATTATAGCACATATCGACCACGGCAAGTCAACACTGGCAGACAGAATTATTGAGAAGACCGGACTTGTTAGTGACAGAGACATGAGAGAACAGTTTCTCGACAACATGGATCTTGAGCGAGAAAGAGGAATAACGATAAAACTTCAGACCACCAGACTGGTATTCAAGTCAAAAGACGGGAATGAATATATCTTCAATCTTATTGACACACCGGGACATGTGGACTTCACATATGAAGTTTCAAGAAGTCTTGCTGCCTGTGAGGGAGCAGTTCTTGTTGTAGACGCAACTCAGGGCGTTGAGGCACAGACTCTGGCAAACGTGTATCTGGCACTGGATGAAGACCTGGAGATACTGCCGGTGCTTAACAAGATAGACCTTCCGAGTGCTAGACCGGATGAAATCAGAGATGAAATAGAAGATGTCATAGGCGTTGATGCATCCGAAGCTCCTCTCGTATCGGCAAAAGAGGGAATAGGAATCGAAGAACTTCTAGAACAGATTGTAACTAATATTCCTGCGCCGGAAGGAGACGAAAACAAACCTCTTAAGGCACTTATATTCGACTCCTATTACGATAATTACAAGGGTGTTGTAATATACACAAGAGTTTTTGACGGAACAGTTAAAGAAGGCGACATGATTCGTCTTATGAATACAGGCAAGAAATACGAAGTTACCGAAGTGGGAACTTATTCTCCGGGACCGGTGCCGTGCAAAAGCCTGAGAGCTGGTGAAGTAGGATATATCTGCGCAAGTATCAAGCAGGTAAGCGACGCTCGCGTAGGTGATACGATAACTCTCGACAACAATCAGACTGACGAGCCTTTGCCGGGATACAAGAAGGTTCAGTCAATGGTTTACTGCGGGATTTATCCTGCCGAAGGCGAGAAATATGAAAACGTCAAGGACGCCCTTGAAAAACTCCAGGTAAACGACGCAGCTTTTCGTTTTGAACCTGAGACTTCGACAGCACTCGGATTCGGATTCAGATGCGGGTTCCTGGGGCTTTTGCATATGGAAATAATAGTCGAAAGACTTGAAAGAGAATTTGATTTGGGCGTAATAACAACATCGCCGAGTGTAATATACAAAGTCATTAAGACCGATGGGACAGTAGAGATGGTACAGAACCCGTCCAACTTGCCGGATCCTATGGAAATAGACCATATTGAGGAGCCTATGGTTAAGGCTGATATTATGGTTCCCAAGGAATATGTGGGAAACATAATGGAAATATGTCAGGAAAGACGCGGCCGCATGTTGCATATGGAATATATAACAGAGTCAAGAGTCAACCTTCATTACGACATGCCTCTAAATGAAGTAATATACGACTTCTTCGACGCACTTAAATCGAAGACGAGAGGCTACGGCTCCCTTGATTACGAATTCAGCAGATACGAGCCGAGTAAGGTTGTTAAGCTGGACATACTGCTTAATAAGGATATGGTGGATGCTTTCAGCATGATTGTTCACGAATCAAAGGCATACAGCAGAGGAAGGTTTGTATGCTCCAAGCTGAAAGAGATTATTCCTATGCACCAGTTCGAGGTGCCGATTCAGGCCAGCATAGGGCAAAAAATAATAGCGAGAGAAACAGTCAGGGCCTACAGAAAAGACGTAATCGCCAAGTGTTACGGCGGTGACATATCAAGAAAGAAAAAACTTTTGGAAAAACAGAAGGAAGGAAAAAAGAGAATGCGCCAGTTCGGTACTGTTGAGGTGCCTCAGGAAGCGTTCACTGCGGTTCTTAAATATGACGAGAACAAATAATCTTGGTCTGTATGTTCACGTTCCTTTTTGCGTGAAGAAATGTTCATACTGCGATTTTCTGTCTTTTGCATGTAATGACGAAACTGCTCTTTCGGAGTATGCCAAGGCACTTCGTCGTGACATTGTATGTAAATCGGAAATGCTTCCTTACAGAGTGACAGATACAGTGTACATCGGCGGAGGAACACCGTCTCTTTTGTCTGCCTCTGATATGACAGATATAATGAGAACGGTATTTGATAACTTCAACGTTTCTGAAGATGCTGAAATTACAGTGGAAGTCAATCCGGGAACAGTAACAGAAGATAAGATGAGAGCGTATTTTGCCGCCGGAATCAACAGAATCAGTATTGGCGTACAATCTTTCGACAATTCCGTATTGGCGAGAATCGGAAGAATACATAACAAAAATGATGCTCTCAATGCAGTAAGAATGGCCCAGAAAGCAGGATTTAAAAACATCAGTATTGACCTGATGTTCGGTATCCCGGGACAGTCAATGAAAATGTGGAAAGATACAGTCAGGCAATCTGTTTTCACCGGTGTAAATCACATTTCACTTTACAGTCTGCAGATTGAGGAAGGGACACCTTTAGGTGATTCAATAAGAAACGGCAGCATTATTCCATCCGATGAGGAAACGGATCGTGAAATGTACCACACGGGACTTGAGATACTCAGGAATGCAGGTTATTTCCAGTATGAAATATCAAATGCATCTATGAAGGGCTTTGAAAGCAGGCATAATCTTAAATACTGGTCATATGAGGAGTATCTGGCTGCAGGTCTCGGAGCAAGTTCGTTCATTGATGGGAAAAGATACAGAAACTGCAGCGGGATGATTCCTTATCTAAATGCAGTGAAGGAAGGAATTTCAACCTTCGATGAATCGGATACGGAACAGTTTTCCAAGAGGGAGGAAATGGGAATATACGTTTTCACCGGATTAAGAAAAACAGACGGTTTCAGTATTACGGATTTTGAGAATGTATTTGGCGTCGATTTCTTTGACGTGTACAATCCCGAAATAATAGAGTCATATAAGGGATATATGGAATTTGACGGTGTTATGCTTAGGCTTACCGGTGCGGGATTTGATATTTCGAACAAGATAATGAGTGAATTTGTATGAAAAAGAAATATGTAATGGCTCTTGATCAGGGAACTACCAGTTCAAGATGCATAATATATGACAGAGAAGGAAGAATAATCAGTGTTTCCCAGAAGGAATTCCGGCAGATTTATCCTCGTGAAGGATGGGTTGAACACGATGGGGAGGAAATATACCGGACACAGCTTCAGGTTGCCTCAGAGGCGCTGTTCAAAGGCGGATTGCGGGCATCTGATATTGATTCCATAGGTATAACAAACCAGCGTGAAACAACAATTGTGTGGGATAAAGAAACAGGAAAGCCGGTATATAACGCAATTGTATGGCAGTGCAGGAGAACTGCTGATTTTTGTGATTCTCTGAGAAGAGAAGGACTTGAGAAAGAATACAAAGAAAAAACCGGCTTGTTGATCGACCCCTATTTCAGTGCCACGAAAATACAATGGATTCTGGAGAACGTACCGGGAGCACGGGAAAAAGCCCAAGCCGGGAAGCTTCTGTTCGGAACTGTTGAAACATGGATTATCTGGAATCTTACAGGTGGCAAAGTTCACGTGACAGACTACTCGAATGCGTCGAGAACGATGCTTTTTAATATACATGAGCTGAAATGGGACCGGGATATAATGCAAAGGTTCGATATTCCTGAGTGTATGCTTCCGGAACCTGTGCCGTCCAGCAAGATATACGGCGAAACGGAAGCGCATTTTTTCGGTGAGCCTATTGTTATCGGCGGTGCGGCAGGAGATCAGCAGACTGCATTGTTCGGGCAGACATGCTTTTCTGAGGGACAGGCTAAAAACACATACGGCACAGGCGGTTTCATGCTTTTGAACACAGGCGAAAAGATTGTGGATTCAAAAAACGGTCTGTTATCTACAATTGCCTGGGGACTTGATGATAAAGTGTACTATGCACTCGAGGGTTCGGTATTTGTTTCAGGGGCAGTGATTCAGTGGCTGAGAGACGAGCTCGGTATTATTAAAAACGCTGCCGAAACAGAGGAAATCGCACGAAGCGTCGAAAATACCGGAGGGGTATATATTGTTCCCGCATTTACCGGTCTTGGAGCACCTTACTGGGATCCCTATGCCAGAGGGACTATTACTGGCATAACAAGAGGAACGAACAGAAGTCACATAGTACGTGCAGCTCTGGAAGCTATGGCATATCAGACTTATGATCTTGCAAAGGCAATGTCCGAAGATATCGGCTGCGAAATTAAATCACTCAGAGTAGACGGCGGAGCATGTGAAAATGATTTTCTCCTGGAATTTCAGGCTGATATTCTGGGCGGTGAAATATACAGACCCGTTTGTACGGAAACAACTTCTCTTGGAGCGGCTTATCTGGCAGGACTCGCGACAGGATTCTGGGAATCCCTTGATGATATAAGAGATAACTGGCAGATTGACAGGATATTCGCACCTGCTGAGAATAACAATGGAAAAATATTACTGGAAGGATGGCACAAGGCAGTGAAATCCTGCGTGGGATTGTAAAATAGTGGATATTGCTTTTTTGCATTGTTTGTTTCTGCAGTATTTTATAATCTCTTGAAAAGTATTTTTGTTAATAATATAATTATTATGAACGAAATTTTGAGGTGAATTTATGACAGACCTGATTACAGTTGAAGATAAAATTGTAAATGTACTGGCAAACAAAGTCGATCCTGTTCTTGCAGAACATTTCGGAGGTTCTTCTTTAAGCGCCTTTGAAGATGGGATTGCTTATGTTAAACTGACGGGAGCATGTGCCCAGTGTCCTTCGGCTCAGGAAACAGTTGAAGGGATTGTTAAAGATTTCGTAATGGGCGGAGTTCCGGAAGTGAGAGATGTTAGACTTGATGCATCTGTAAGTGATGAGCTTCTGGATTTCGCACGGCAGATTCTCGGCGGAGAAAAAAATGATTAATTAGTTGATTAGAGGCATCCCGCCTTTAATATAAAATGTCATTATATGGTGTATGCAGCAGGGCATACGCGCGTAAGAAAAATAAAAAGGAGTGATTTTATTATGTTAATGACAGGCGAACAGTATATCGAAAGTTTAAGAAAACTGAACACAAGAGTTTACATGTTTGGTAAGAAGATTGAAAATTGGGTTGACGATCCTATTATCAGACCTTCAATCAACTGCGTAAAGGTTACTTATGATCTGGCTCAGGATCCTGAATACGCTGACCTTATGACAGTTAAGTCAAGCCTGACAGGTGAAACAATCAACAGATTTGCTCATCTTCACCAGAGCACAGAAGACCTTAAGAACAAGGTTAAGATGCAGAGACTTTGCGGACAGAAAACTGCAGGCTGCTTCCAGAGATGCGTAGGAATGGACGCTTTCAATGCTACATTCTCAACAACTTATGAAATCGACCAGAAATATGGTACAAAATATCATGAAAACTTCGTAAACTTCCTCAAGATGGTACAGGAAAAAGACCTGGTAGTTGACGGTGCTATGACTGACCCTAAGGGTAACAGAGGCAAGAGACCTTCACAGCAGGTTGACCCTGATCTCTTCCTGAGAATAAAGGAAAGAAGAGAAGACGGTATCGTAGTAAGAGGAGCTAAGTGCCACCAGACAGGTTCAATCAACTCACACTGGCACATCGTAATGCCTACACAGGCAATGACTGAAGAAGATAAGGAATATGCAGTAGCATTTGCATGCCCTTCAGATGCTGAAGGTATGTTCATGGTATACGGCAGACAGTCATGCGATACTAGAAAGCTCGAAGAAGGCGCTGACATCGATCTGGGTAACGCTCAGTTCGGCGGACAGGAAGCTCTCGTAGTATTTGATGACGTATTTATTCCAAACGAATACATCTTCATGGCAGGAGAATATGATTTCGCAGGAATGCTCGTAGAAAGATTCGCTGGATACCACAGACAGTCATACGGCGGATGCAAGGTTGGTGTAGGTGACGTTCTTATCGGAGCTGCTGCACTGGCTGCAGAATACAATGGAGCTCACAAGGCATCACACATTAAGGATAAGCTCATCGAAATGACTCACCTTAACGAAACTCTGTACTGCTGCGGTATTGCTTGCTCAACTGAAGGATATCCTACAGCTGCAGGTAACTATCAGATCGACCTTCTGCTGGCAAACGTATGTAAGCAGAACATCACAAGATTCCCTTACGAAATCGTAAGACTTGCTGAAGATATCGGTGGCGGACTTATGGTAACAATGCCTTCAGAAGTTGATTTCAAATCAGACCTTAAGGTTGGTAAGAACGGCGAAACAATCGGCGACTTCTGCCAGAAGTTCTTCGTAGGAAACGAAGCAGCATGTGACACTGAAGCAAGACAGAGAATCATGAGACTTCTGGAAAACATCTGCCTCGGAGCAGCAGCAGTTGGTTACAGAACAGAATCAATGCACGGTGCAGGTTCACCTCAGGCTCAGAGAATTATGATTCAGAGACAGGGCAACATCGAAGGAAAGAAAGAACTCGCAAAGGCAATTGCAGGAATCAAATAAGACAGATTGTTTAAAAAAGATAACTGAATCTAAGGCCGCATGAAAACAGCGGCCTTAGATTTTAAGCACAAGGTTAAATTATTAACAGTATAAGAGGGAATAAAATGAAGTGCGGAATTAAATTCTGTGGAGGATGCAACCCAAGATATGACAGAGGTGCGGCCTGCAGAGAAATAAAAAAAACACTTGAGAATGATAATATCGAGTTCATGAATGCCACCGAGGAGGAGGTTTTTGATAATCTTCTCGTTATCGGAGGCTGTTCTGCGTGCTGTGCTTCACACAGCCAGTATACTGTCAATGATGAAATCTTCAAAATGTGGGAAAAAGACCATATTAATAAAATAGTTGAATTATTACGGAGGAAAAGTTAATGAAAAACTGGAAAGAGCTTTACAACCAGAAGCTTATGACTGCTGATGAAGCCGTTAAGCTGATCAAGTCAGGAGACAAGGTTGTATTTCAGCATGACGTCGGTGAACCTGAAGAGCTTGTAAGAGCAATGGTAAGGAATGCTGACAATTACAGAAACGTTGAAATTTCACATATGTACTCACTTGGCCCTGGGGATTACTGCAAACCTGAATACAAGGATAATTTCCATCCGAATATGTGGTTCCTTTCAGGACAGACTCGTAAGGCATGTAACGAATGGGGAGACTATACTTCATGTTTCTTCCATGAACTTCCGGAACTGATGAGATCGGGAAGAGTAGTTGTGGATGTAGCTCTTATTATGGTATCAAAGCCGGATAAGCACGGATACGTTTCAACAGGAGTTTCCGGTGACTACACTATTCAGGCAATCAAGTCCGCAAGGACTGTAATCGCACAGGTTAACGAAAACATTCCATTCACATATGGTGATGCTGTATTCCCTCTGATGGAGTATGCTGATGCTATTGTTGAATTTGACGAAGAACTTCCGGCACTTCCTGCAGGTAAAATCGGTCCTGTTGAAGAAGAAATCGGTAAGTACTGCGCAAGCCTTATTCAGGACGGAGCAACACTCCAGCTTGGTATCGGTTCTATTCCGGACGCTGTATGCGAACAGCTTAAGAGTAAGAAGCATCTCGGACTTCACTCAGAAATGCTTGGTGACGGAGCTATGAAGCTCTACAACGAAGGCGTTATCGACAACTCAATGAAGTCATTCGATAAGGGCGTAATGGTTGCAAACTTTATCATGGGTTCAAAGGAACTTTATGAGTTCTGCGATCACAACCCTGCAGTCAAGCTTATGCCTGTAGACTACGTTAACCACCCTGCAGTTATCATGAACTGCTCGAAGATGGTTGCTATCAATGCAGCACTTGGATGTGACCTTTACGGACAGGTTGCTGCTGATGCTCTCGGTGGTGACAAGCAGTTCTCGGGAGTAGGCGGTCAGGTTGACTTTATCCGTGGCGCTGCAATGTCAACAGACGGACAGGGCGTTGCTATAATTGCTATGCCTTCAATGACAGTTAAGAAGGACGGAACTAAGATTTCAAAGATTACTGCACGTCTTGCAGACGGTCAGGTTATCACAGACAGCAGAAACGATACTGAATATGTTATTACAGAATACGGTATCGCAGATCTTTGGGGTAAGACAAATGCTGATAAAGCCAGAGCTCTTATAAATATCGCTCACCCTGATTTCAGACCTGAACTTAAGGATCAGTTTGAGCAGATGTTCCACCAGAAATTTTAATTGATTTATTAATAAAAGGAGAATTAAAATGCTTGCATTAAAAATCGTACCTAATATTTATTACTTTGACACTTTCAAAGATTTTAACGAAGAATTCAAACTGGGCAAGGGTGACATTCTCGTAACTAACGAATGGATGTACAAGCCATATGTTGAAGGTCTTGGAATTGATATGCCTGTAATCTATCAGGAAAAGTTCGGTTCAGGAGAACCTACTGACGAAATGATGGATGCTATGAAGGCTGAAATGGACAAGTATGAATATGACAGAATCATCGCTTTCGGTGGTGGTACAATTGTTGACTGCTGTAAGGTTCTGGCATGTGAAATTCCTAACAAGGTTGAAGACCTTTACACAGGAAAAGTAGCTCCTAAGAGAATTAAGCAGCTGGTAGTTGTTCCTACAACTTGCGGAACAGGTTCAGAAGTTACTAACGTAGCAGTAGCAGCACTTCCTTCACTGAACATTAAGAAGGGTATTGCTGATGAACAGACTTATGCAGACATCGCAGTTCTTATTCCAGAATCACTCCAGGGACTGCCTGATTATGTATTTGCTACTTCATCAATCGACGCTCTCGTTCACGCTTCAGAAGCATTCCTTTCACCTAAGGCATCATCATTCACAGACATGTTTGCTACAAATGCAATCAGAATGATCATGAACGGTTACAAGAAGATCATCGAAAGAGGCGGAAACAACAAGGAAAACAGAGCAGATCTGCTTAAGGACTTCCTCGTAGCTTCAAACTATGCAGGGATTGCATTCGGTAATGCAGGATGTGCAGCTGTTCACGCTCTGGCATATGCTCACGGTGCTGCATTCCACATTGCACACGGAGAATCAAACTTCCAGGGATTCACTGAAGTATTCAAGGTTTACATGAAGAAGAACCCTACAGGCAAGATCACTGAAATCAACAAGATTTTCGCTGATATCATCGGATGTGATGTTGCTGACGTATATGCTAAGCTTGACGAATTCCTCGGCCAGATCCTCAGAAAGAAGCCGCTGAGAGAATATGGAATGACAGAAGATCAGGCTGCAGAATTTGCAAAGGTTACTGTTGCAAACCAGCAGAGACTTATGTCAAACAACTACGTTGAACTTACAGAAGAAGAAGTAGAAGGCATCTTCAGAAACATGTACTAAGATTGACCCTGACCCCTCGTAACGAGGGGTCTTTTTTTTGCAATGAAGCATGTATTGTGATAGAATACATGTTATTGAAAAAAAGAAAAGAGGTAAATTATGCAGGATACAATGATTAATAAAAACATTATTATTACCGAACCGAGCAAGAATTTGAGAACACTGGGGAGGAATGCCCTGAACGGTAAATGGAAGATTGCAATAATAGCGGTTACCCTTTATATTATCGTTCTTAATCTCCCGCCTGTTATCTTTGACAGACTGTTCGGCTTAAACATGGGGAATGTTGTAACGGATAACGGAATCAATTCAATTGATGCGGAGTTCTATTATCAGTTCTATCAGTCTATGCCGCAGACATCATTTCTCAGCTGTGTGTATATTCTGCTTGTTTCCGGAGCTCTTCAGCTCGGTATCAGCCTTTTCTTCCTGGCTGCATTCAGACGTCACCAGGTCAAGAGCAGTGATATTTTCCTCGGCTTCGAAAAATTCGGAAAGGCTCTGGGACTTTTGCTATTCAGATCACTCTTTGTTTTTCTGTGGTCGCTGCTTTTTGTTGTACCGGGAATAATTGCAGCCTTCAGGTACAGTCAGGCATTCTTTATTCTGGCAGACGATCCGAGCAAAGGCATTCGCCAGTGCATGAATGAAAGTAAAGATATGATGAGAGGAAACAAAGCTAAGCTGTTCTGCCTTTCACTTTCATTCCTTGGATGGATTTTCCTTTCTTCATTTGCTACTGGCGTAATTACATCAATCGGTACAGTAATATCTGCAAATGACTTTGTTATTGCACTGTTTACCTTAGTTGGAAGCCTTTTCATGGCACCTGTGTATGCATATATCTATGCTACCAATGCAGGTTTTTATGAGATTCTCGCAGGGCACCTGATTAAAGAAACGGAACCGGCTCCTGTAGCAGTTGAAGAACCTTATGCAATCGCAAGCAGTGAAGACGAGGTGGGAGATGACAAATAACAGCTACAAATTTATGTGTAACAGGCAGTGCGAGTATTTCCCGTGTCATAAGACAGACAATCCCGAGGAATTTAACTGTTTGTTCTGCTATTGTCCGTTATATGCACTCGGAGACAAATGCGGAGGTAATTTCACATATACCGAAACCGGTATAAAAGACTGCAGCAATTGTATGATTCCACACAGCAAAGGAGCATATGATCACGTGATTTCTAAATCCAAGCTGCTGATGGATCTTGCTAAAAAAGATAATAAATAGAGGGAAAGCTGATGATAAAAATTCGAAAACTGAATTGCGGAGCTACGATGATAATGGACAAGACTGATTATCTCAGATCTGCGTCCCTTGGCATTTGGGTTAAGTCCGGATCATATTATGAAAAAGACGAAGAAAGCGGAATATCTCATTTCATAGAACACATGATGTTCAAAGGTACATCTACGAAAACGGCAAGAGAAATTGCCGAAAGCGTAGACAGAATAGGTGGATCTTTTAATGCTTTTACAGGCAAAGAAGCCACTTGCTATTATATAAAAACTCTTTCATCGAGTATTTCCAAAGGCGCTGAAATTCTTATCGATATGATAACGGATTCTATCTTTGACAGTGAAGAAATGGACAAAGAAAGAAAAGTTATCCTCGAAGAAATAAAGATGGTCAGCGATACTCCCGATGACGAGGTTATCGAGATGATCTCGAAGCTTGTAAACAGCGGGAATCCATACAAGAACAGCGTGCTTGGAACACCTGACAGCCTGGCCGGAATTGACAGAGACCTTATGGTCAGCTACTACATGAGAAGATATGCCAGAAATGATATTGTAATATCCGTAACAGGCAATTTCGATGAGGAAGAGATCGCTCGTCTGTTTGAAGACAGATTTATGTGTCTGGAAGAAAAAGAAGAAGTTATCACTCATACAGTCGGACCGTATAAACAGCAGTTTGCCGTTAAGGACAAAGACATTGAGCAGACTCACATTTGTCTGGCAGCTCCGGGAATAAGTCTTGATGATGAGAGAATATATACTTTTTCGCTTTTGAATAATATATTCGGAGGAAGTATGAGCTCGAGACTCTTCCAGAAAATCAGAGAAGAAAAGGGCCTCGCATATTCCGTTTGTTCAATAAACGGATTCCAGAGTTTCGGCGGATTTTTCGCTATATATGCAGGAGTCGCCCATGAAAATGCCAGGGAGACTATCGATGCAATAAATGAAGAATGGAAAAAGTTTGCCGAAGAAGGACCGACGGAAGATGAACTCCATATGGCTAAGGAGCAGATGAAGAGCAGTTATATTTTCGGACTCGAGAATCCGAGCAGCAGGATGATATCAATAGGTAAAAACCAGCTGCTGCTGGGAGAAGTGCTTTCTCAGGATGAAGTGCTCAGGGGATATGATTCGGTTACTACAGAAGACATTACCGCAGCAGTAAGAACAATAGGCGATCTGTCAACTTTCTGCGGAGCGGCAGTAACAAACGGGGAACTCGACATCGAAGGAATAATCAGAAATGAAAATTAAAATCAAAAGTGAATCGGGATTTATCCCGCACTATGAGACAGAAGGCTCTGCAGGAATGGATGTCAGAGCTTTTATGGACTTACCGGTAACTTTAATGCCGGGAGACAGGGAACTCATTCCCACAGGCCTTTTTATGGAAATAGAGCCGGGATATGAGGTACAGCTAAGGGCGAGAAGCGGCCTTGCCGTAAAACACGGTATTGCACTGACAAACGGAATCGGAACAATAGACAGTGATTACAGAGGAGAGGTCAAGGTATCATTAATAAACCTGGGAAAAGAACCTTTCACAGTCAATAACGGAGACCGTATAGCACAGATGGTTCCGGTCAGGTGCGAGAGAGCGGTAATTGAGAAAACAGAGATTTTGTCTGAAACGGAGCGCGGTCACGGAGGATTCGGACATACGGGAGTAAATGATGATAATAAGGGAAACTGTTGAAGCGAGAGAATATGAAACGCTTTTGCCATACGGTGCGAAGTCCGCAGAAAGCAAAGGCCGCCTTCATGATGAGGAAAAATGCCGGTTCAGAACGGAATATCAAAGGGATCGTGACAGGATAATTCATTCAAAAGCCTTCAGAAGGCTTATGCATAAGACACAGGTGTTTCTTTCACCGGAAGGTGATCATTTTCGTACACGGCTTACGCATACAATAGAAGTCTCACAGATAGCAAGGACGATTTCCAGAGGATGCGGACTGAATGAAGATCTGACGGAGGCCATTGCGATGGGCCATGATTTAGGCCATACGCCTTTCGGTCACAGCGGCGAGAGTGTCCTGAATCGCATATATTCTAAAGGCTTCAGACATAATGTTCAGAGTTTGCGTGTAGTTGATGTTCTCGAATCCAGCAGCAGCAGACGCGGCATGAACCTGACAATGGAAGTTCGTGACGGAATCCTAAACCATACCGGAAATGTCCGCCCTTTTACTGTTGAGGGACAAGTTGTTAAAATCAGTGACAGAATAGCATACATTAATCACGACATTGACGATGCAATCAGGAGTGGAATAATATCAATCGAGGATTTACCGAAAAGCAGTATCGGAATTCTCGGAAAAACTCACAAAGAACGAATTGACACGTTAGTGAGAGATATGATTGAGAATACCTGCGGTAGACCGGAAGCCTCAATGAGCGAAGAGAAGCTTGAGGCCATGAATGAACTGCGCAGTTTTATGTTCAGCAGGGTTTATAACAGCAGGGAAATAAAAAGATTCGAAAATGTTGACAAACTTGATATAGTTATTGAATCTCTCTATGATTATTTCATGGAAAATCAGGATCAGCTTCCTGAAGAACTCCTTGAAATGAAAGACGAATTTTCATCGGAAGAGCTGGTGAAGGATCATATTGCCAGCATGACAGACAGGTATGCACTTAACCTGTACAGCAGGATTTTTGTTCCGGCAGGATGGAAATAACAGAGAAATTATGAAAAAAAATGAAATAATAAAAGGAAATGAAGAACCTTCGGCGTATTGATAATCGTGGAGGTTTTTTCGATTTGGCAAGAGCAGATGGAATAAATATAGCTGAGGAAATCAAAAGCAGATGCAACATAGTCGATGTTGTCGGACGCGTTGTTCCGCTGAAAAAAGCAGGAAGCAACTACAAGGGCGTATGTCCTTTTCATAATGAAAAGACTCCGTCATTTGTAGTTTCCGAAACAAAGCAGATTTTCACATGTTTCGGCTGCGGTGCAACAGGAGACGTAATCGGTTTTGTCGAAAAATATTATAATGTTGATTTCAAAGGCGCCGTTGAGATGCTTGCCAGGGAATACGGCATCGATATTTCTCAATCCTTCGGTTCAAGGGCAGATAAAGAAGAGTACTACGAAATTAACCGTATGGCTGCCAGGTTTTTTTATAAAGCCTTAAGAGAAAAGTCGAACCCCGGATATACATATATGGCCGGGAGAGGATTGACGAATGAAACTCTCAACAAATTCGGAATAGGATATGCCGATGAACAGTGGCACAGTCTGACTGACTATCTTACATCACAGGGCTTTGCTGTTGAAAAACTTGCGGAACTGGGACTTGTCAGCAGTTCGAAGGGAAGATATTACGATAAATTCAGAGGAAGAGTAATTTTTCCTATTTTGAACACATCAGGCAAGGTTATCGGGTTCGGCGGAAGAATTATTGGCGATGGCGAGCCTAAATATCTTAATTCTCCTGAATCACCTGTGTTCAGGAAGAAGAACAATCTTTACGGATTGAATCTGGCGAAGGATACTGTAAACAGAGACGATTCAATCGTACTGGTTGAAGGCTATATGGATGTGATATCGCTTAGCCAGAGCGGCATCAGAAATGTTGCGGCTTCACTGGGAACTGCTCTGACAGAAAACCAGGCAAGACTGATAAGAAGATATACAAAAAATGTGATTCTGTCCTATGACGCCGACAGCGCAGGGCAGAATGCTGCAGACAGAGGTCTTGATATATTATACGCTGAAGGGCTGAATTCAAAAGTACTGAAAGTTACAGACGGTAAAGACCCTGATGAATTCATAAAGAAGAACGGGAAAGCAGCCTTTAAGGAGCTGATGGATAATGCAGTCCCTTACGGCGATTTCAAGCTTTCACACATTAAGAAGAAATATGACCTGAGCAAAGACGACAGCCGGATAGCCTACGCAAGTGAAGTTGTCGGCGAGCTTCGTAAGATGAAACCTGTCGAAGCAGATATTTATTTTGGCAAACTGGCGGAAATAACAGGCATTTCTGAAGGTGCAATACGAAGTGAATACAATTCCGAAAACGATATGATGAGCAGGAGATACGTTCCCGAATCCGAGAGAAACAGAGAGGGTAAGCCGGATCCGGTGGAACGTAATCTTATTCGCCTGATGATGTATGATTCGGAATATACTGATCTGCCTGATGATGTTAGAGAATATGCATTCAGATCATCACAGGGCAAAGCTATTTATGAGGCCGTTAGAGAGACGGTAAATAACGGTGAAGAAATTGAACCGGCAGAAATATATGAAATTCTGGAGAATGAAACAGGGGAACTGTTAAAAGAAATACTGGAGGGCGTGCCGCCCGGAGATAAAGGTAAGAAGATTTTTGATGAATGTATTGATTTCATCAGAGTGCGCATGCTCAAGGAAGAGGATGCGATGATTACGGTCAAGCTGTCGATGGCTGATGAGGAAACTGATAATGAGGAACTTAAGCGCCTCATGAGCAGACAGATGGAAATACAGAAAATGATACAAGGACGCGGGGGGAAAGTATGACAAAAGCAAAAGAAAGAGATGAACTTGGGGAAGCTGCTGTATTAAACGAATCGGCAGTTGAGGAAGAAGAAAACGGGTTTACAGAAGAGAAAAAACAGGAAACCATAAAGGAACTGTTTGAAAAAGCTGAATCAAAACCGGGAAAGACTCTTTCAAATTCCGAAATAAATGAATGTCTGGGAGATGTCGATATCGATAAAGATCAGATGGACGACATTTATGAGACTCTTATCAGCAGGGGTATTGAGCTGACCATGGAGCCCGAACCGGACGATAACGAACTTATGGAAATCGAAGATGAGGAAGTCGACGATCCGGATGTCGAAGCTGTAATAGCGAAGAATCCCGATGCCAAGGAAATAGATCTTGAGGCAACAGTCTCGAAGAATATTTCTGTAGACGATCCTGTCAGAATGTATCTTAAAGAAATCGGTAAAGTACCGCTTCTGACCGCTGAGGAAGAAGTCGAGCTTTCCAAGCGTATGGAAAAGGGAGATGAGGCAGCCAAGCAGAAGCTCTGTGAAGCTAATCTCCGTCTTGTAGTTTCCATTGCCAAGAAATATGTTGGAAGAGGAATGCTCTTCCTTGACCTTATTCAGGAAGGTAACCTGGGACTGATAAAGGCAGTTGATAAATTCGACTGGACGAAGGGCTATAAGTTCTCGACATATGCTACATGGTGGATAAGACAGGCCATAACAAGATCTATAGCGGATCAGGCGAGAACAATAAGAATACCTGTTCACATGGTTGAAACAATCAATAAACTTATAAGAGTTTCCAGACAGCTTTTGCAGGAAAAAGGCAGAGAACCGACCCCTGAAGAGATTGGAGAAGAAATGGGCATCACACCGGAAAAGGTTCGTGAAATCCTGAAGATTGCACAGGAGCCTGTATCTCTTGAAACTCCAATCGGCGAAGAAGAGGACAGCCATCTGGGAGACTTTATTCCTGATGAGGATGCACCTGCACCGGCGGAAGCTGCGGCTTTCAGTATGCTTAAGGAGCAGCTCGTGGAGGTTCTCAGCACCCTCACAGACAGAGAACAGAAAGTTCTCAAGCTCAGATTCGGACTCGAGGACGGCAAAGCAAGAACTCTTGAGGAAGTCGGCAAGGAATTTGACGTAACGAGAGAACGTATCAGACAGATTGAAGCAAAGGCTTTAAGAAAGCTTCGTCATCCGTCGAGAAGCAAAAAGTTAAAGGATTATCTTGAGTAAAATGATGCATCTTACAGAGAGACTCCGGCTTATGGCTGATATGGTGGAAGAAGGTCATTCTGTGGCAGATATCGGTACAGATCACGGTCTTCTGCCGAT
Organism: Bacillota bacterium; assembly: GCA_029008005.1. GTDB lineage: Bacteria > Bacillota > Clostridia > Peptostreptococcales > Anaerovoracaceae > Lentihominibacter. Next base: position 50,728 of record JAQXIX010000034.1, read on the forward strand.
GTACCTTTATGAGAATAAAATTTCACCGAAGGTGATTATGTGCGACATAAGCGAACCGTCACTTAACAAGGCGAGAACTCTTGCCGCAGACTTTTCGGACAGTGAAAACATATTATTCAGAGCAGGCGACGGACTGGAGGTTCTGGATTTCAAAGAAGTAGATGAGGTAATCATAGCCGGTATGGGCGGTATCCTTATAAGCGAGATTATCGGGAATAATATCGAGAAATCCCGCAGCTTCGGGAAGTTCATACTTCAGCCGAGAAACAACGAGGCTTTGCTGAGACACTACCTGACGGTAAACGGCTTTTGCATTGACGGAAGCGCACTTGTTCGTGAGGGCCGAAGAATTTGCGAGGTAATTGTTGCAGAACCGGGATCTGCGGCGGATTTGTCATCTGTCAGAAAAGTCGATGATCCATTCTGGGAAATGCCGGGAGAATACATAATGACTGATGATGCACTTGTTTCCGAGTATGCGAAAATGAGAATCGGTAAATGCGAAAGGATTCTAAAAGGCCTTGAAGCCGGCAGGAAACAGTGTGAAGCAGATTTTGCCAAGTACAAAGAAAAAATAAATTATTTCCAAGGATTCATATGATAGATTACAATGTTTCGGATGTAATAGAAATAATTCGAAGAGAAGTTCCGGAAGCTGTTCAGGAAGAATGGGACAACAGCGGTATTCAGATACTGTTCGGAAACAGTAAAGTCAATAAAATACTTACATGTCTGGATGTCACCGAAGCAGTGGCAAGGGAAGCTGTCGATGCAGGTGTGCAGCTGATCGTTTCTCATCACCCTGTATTGTTCGGGGGAGTTAAATCAATTGAAGACAGAGATTTTAAGGGCAGAATAATTCAGACGCTCATTAAAAACGAAATATCTGTTTACTCGGCTCATACTTCTTTCGACAAGGCGGAAAAGGGCAATAACCGTGTAGTTGCGGAGCTTCTGCAGCTGACAGATATACATTGTCCTGAAAGTACGGATATTTGCATGGTTGGAAACATTCCCGTCGACATGCCCGCCAGGCTGGCGGATTTTGCCGAATACGTATCGCAAAAGCTTGAAACGAAAGGTGAGGATTCCGTCAGATTTGCAGGAAATCCGGACAAGCTTGTAAGAACCGCAGGAATATGTACGGGAAGCGGCAGTGAATTTGCAGGCTTGCTTAAGGAAGCGGGATGCCATGTTCTTATTACAGGTGATGTCAGATATCATGAGGCACTTGATGCTGTTTCAGAGGATTTTGCCATAATTGATGCCGGTCACTTCGGTACAGAAAGATTTTTTCCCGGTGCGATGATGAGAATTCTCAGAGAGCAGCTCAGGGACTGTGTGGAGATTATTTCCTCGCAGAAAGAAAAAAATCCCTTTACACAGGTATATTAGTTTAATGATTTCGGGTAAGACGGACAATCGCGTGCATCTTCGGGGTGCATGAGGAAAGTCCGGGCTCCACAGGGCAGGAATGCCGGATAACGTCCGGCGTAGGTAACTATAGGGAAAGTGCAACAGAAACATACCGCCGCTTTTAGCGGTAAGGGTGAAATCGTGAGGTAAGAGCTCACGGGGAGGCATGGTAACATGCTTCTCGTGTAAACCCCATTCGGAGCAAGACCAAAATGGGCATGCGGCTTCGGCCGGATGGCGGCCCGTCATCGCCCGGTAGGTAGGTCGCTTGAACCTGTCGGTAACGGCAGGTCTAGACAGATGATTGTCAAATACAGAACCCGGCTTATGTCTTGCCCGAAATCTTATAAACTTTTGAAAAAATCCTTGTAATTTTATCTGGAAAGAGTTATAATGAAAAAGTCGCAGACAGCGAACGAAATGAATATGCGGATATGGCGGAATTGGCAGACGCGCACGGTTCAGGTCCGTGTGGTAGCAATATCGTGGAGGTTCGAATCCTCTTATCCGCACCATAAAAACACATCCAAAGGATGTGTTTTTTATTGTAATGACACGATGCATTTGTTGACAAATATTTCCAGCAGATGTATCATTCACTTAATCATACGGCGTCCGAAAGAAATCATTTGCGTATGAGAAATGTAGAAAAAAGCAGAGACCGTACCTTTCGGCTCCGGTCTCTGCTTTTTAATTGCGATAATATGGCACCCCCAGCCGGAATCGAACCGACAA
>JAQXIX010000035.1 GCA_029008005.1 Bacillota bacterium
GCCAATATTAAAGTACAGTAATGAAATCAGAAGTGCAGTCCTCATTGTTCACGGAGAAAAAGCACACAGCTATTATTTTGGAAAAGATGCTTATGAAAATATGATTAAGGACAGCAAGTACACATCCAATAAAGAGCTGCTAACAATTCCAGGGGCTGTTCATACAGATCTTTACGATAATCTGGATGTAATCCCATTTGATAAAATCCAGAAATTTTTTGAAGAAAACGGAGTTGGTTAATTATGGTAAAAAAAGTATTGATTATATCGACAAGTCTTCGAGCAGGGAGCAATTCTGATATACTTGCAAATGAGTGTGCCAAGGGAGCAAAAGAAGCGGGGCATGATGTGGAACTTCTTTCTTTGAAAGGAAAAGATATAAAATATTGTATCGGTTGTCTATCCTGTCAGAGGACTGGGATGTGCGTACTGAAGGATGATGTTGCAGATATTATGGCAAAGGTAAAGAATGCGGAAGTTATTGTATATGCAACCCCAATTTATTATTATGAGATGTGTGGCCAGATGAAAACACTTCTTGATAGGTTGAATCCTTTGTATTCGGCAGATTATTTATTCAGAGATATTTATATGATTGCAACTGCGGCAGAGAATGAGGAAAGCGCATTTGAGAAAGCCTATAATGGGCTGCAAGGCTGGGTAGATTGCTTTGAAAAGGCTTCCTTAAAAGGTATGATCGGTGGCGGTGGAATTGATGCAGCAAATACAGCTGAGGATCATGTGGATATAATGAAAAAAGTATATGAACTTGGGAAAAATTTATAAGTTGATAAAATCATTCCACGACGCTGAATATTTACACGCATACCGGCTATGACGATGCAAAGAAAGAACCGGATAAAAAACGGTTTGTAACCCAAAAACATGCACAAATAACTCATGAAAGCCTTATTTCGTAAGGCTTTGAGAAGATATAAGGAGATAAAATGAGTAAGATAAAAGTACTATTCATTTACCACGGCATTATTTGGACGAAAGGCGAAAAGGCCTGCCAGGTTATATTGGCTGCCATATATAAATATTTCACGGCTGATTTAGGGAAAAACTGCCATATAGAAAAACAATTGTTTTCTATATGGCAGTTTTCGTTCGAAATAGGAGGATTTTATTAGAATTTTGCCATATAGGATTTTTCCCGGGCGTATATGTCAATTTCGGGCTCTAATTTGCCGTATACGTAAAAAATAACTCTGATATGTATAATTTTTGCCGAATACGAAGTTATCGATGCCATTTATGGCAATCGGGCAGCAATGGACCTGATCAAAGTAATCTAAAATAGTTATGGGCGCTTCATCTACGGCTGGGGCGTTTTTGAATGGTGGAAATTTTGTTAATATGTCGCTATAATAGTAAAAAATGAATGTACATAGTGCCACTAGTAATAGGATTAAGGATTGTTGATATTAGTCTGTACGATGATTTTGTAAATGGGAAAAATGATAAACCGTTGAAAGATTTATTTGCATTTGAAGATATGATAGAATATGTATTGCATCGAATGTTAAATAGAGATGAATCTTTCGAGCAGGTTGAAGGTAAAACATTAATCAGTTATGATGAAAAAATCGAAAGTTTTATATAGAGCTATTTTTGCTACAGATTATACAGGAAACAAGTACCACGAAGTTTTAGGTGAATGTGAATTTGATGCATCTTCAAAATCATTTTTACTTAGTGCAGCAAGTATGATGTCTCATTACGCAGATTATGCAATTTAATTCCTTAGTAGTCACTTCCCCCATTTGACTACTAAGAGGTGGTAATAACTCGCTAAAATTTGCTATAATCTGCCTCTACGACACACTAACAAACGACATGAATAACAGCCAAGAAACCCCGCAAATCTAGGCATTTTACGGCATTTTAAGGAGATTGAAATCTATGATTAAAATACTATTCATCTGCCACGGCAATATATGTCGCAGTCCGATGGCGGAGTTCGTTATGAAGGACATGGCCGCAAAGGCAGGAAGAACAGAGGATTTTTTTATTGAATCAGCAGCAACCAGCAGCGAAGAGCTGGGCAACCCGGTGTATCCCCCTGCGCGGAAGATTTTGCGGGAGCACGGAATAGACTGCAGCGGTAAAACTGCCAGAAGAATCGTCAGAGAAGACTATGACATGTATGACATGCTGATCTGCATGGACGAGAGGAACATGGGAAACATGAGAAAAGTTTTCGGAAGCGATCCGGAGGGCAAAATCCATAAACTTCTTGATTTCACCGACAGACCGGGAGACGTGGCGGATCCGTGGTACACGGGAGATTTCGAAGCAACATGGAGAGATGTTACAGAAGGATGCGAAAATATTCTGAAGCGATTTTAATTTTGATATAATCAGGAAAACGAAGGGGCTGAAATGACAAGAAGTATTATAACAGTATTGGCTGCGATAGCAGTTGTAACAGTAGCGATATTGGGACTCACGGCATGCGGAGGACCGCCTGTACCGGAGAAGCTGATAGGAGAGTGGAAGTGTCAGGAAATGGCATCGGATCAAGTTACGGATACAAGCTTCTATGCATTGAGAATAGAAGAAAGCGGCGAGTTCAGTCTGTACGATGAAGCTGCCGGAAATCCGGGAATGTCCGGTACGATGAAAGGCGATGACACAGGTAAGATAGGAATCCTTGAGCTTACCTGTGATAAGGCCGATTTCGACCCGCCTTCATGCTGGATTGTTAACAGCGAGTGCCGTCTGAGGTATAAAATCCTTGATGATGACACCATCAGATTAGGTTTTTCCGGTGTGTGGCTTACATTTGACAAGAGGTGATTTTCACTTCTATTTCCTCGATTGTAAGGCCGTTCATGGATAAAACGGTGAAGGTAATCTGTCTGTCATTATCTGCAATGCTTACGGATTCTCCTTCCTGAGGGATGGCACCGAATACGTTCAGAATAAGGCCGGCGGCTGTGTCACAGTCGTCGGCTTCGTCAGGTATGAAGCCTATGATTTCTTCTAGATTGTCAATGGAGAGTGAACCGTGTATAATTGATGAATTTTCGCCGGATGCAATGATCCGGTTTTTTCTGTTTTTGATGTGTTCGTCGTCCATGGTGCCCATAAGGTGATCCATGATATCTGAAATCGTAACGATTCCCATGGTGCCGCCGTATTCGTCGACAACCATGATGATTTTCGTTTCTTTTTCACGCATTATTTCGAGCAGCTTGATGACAGGAAGTGTTTCCGGCACGGCTGCAAGGGGTCTGAGCGGCAGACCGTTAATAGTGTCGATATTTTCATATGAGCCTTTTGATTCATTGAAAAATATGTCTTTGATATGGATAAAACCGTCAATATGGTCCTTGTCTCCGGTGCATACCGGGTACCTGGTAAATTTATTATCTCTGACGATTTTCATATTTTCTTCTGCCGACAGTTCCCTGTCCAGACATACGACAACCGTACGCGGTGTCATAATCGATGCAACATCGCGGCTGTAAAGCTCGAAGACGTTATCTACTATCTCATTTTGTTCCGGGTCAATGAGTCCGCTTTCGGTACTTTCATCTATAAGAAGTCTTATTTCGTCACTGGTGTATGCCTCGTGTTCATTATGAACATCGTGCCCCAGCAATTTCATAACGAGATTCGTGGTGCTGTTAAACAGCCACATTGCCGGTGCTGTCAGACGGTAGAAACAAATAAGAGCAAAGGCCGTAAGCCTAGCGTATTTCTCGGTTGAAAAAATCGCAAGAGATTTAGGAATCAGTTCTCCGATTACAATGTGAAGGGCAGTAATTACAATGAAGCCGACAGCAACTGAAACTGCCGATGAAGTGGCCGGTGAAAGGCCCATCAAGTCAAAGAGCGGGTGAAGCAGATGGGAAACGGCAGGTTCGCCGAGCCATCCCAGTGCCAGTGAAGCAATTGTAATTCCCAGCTGACATGCGGAAAGATAGGCATTGACGTTTTCTGCCACTTTGATAGCGGATTCTGCACCGCTTAATCCTTCGTCTGCAGAAATCTGCAGCTGTGATTTTCGGACCCTGACAAGGGCAAATTCAGCTACAACGAAGAATCCGTTCATAAAAAGAAAAAATGCGACCAACAGTAAACTTAAGGGGTCAGACAATTAAATACACCTCCAAATTTTATTAATTAAACGGTTTTGAGAAATTATACTATACTATTTTTATCAAATTGTCATCGGCTTTATGTGAAATTCATGATATAATTTTATTAAGAAAGGCGAATAATATGATTAAATGTACAGGAAACTGCCGAATTTGCGGCAGATGCCGGGGCTTTGGAATCGGAGAAGAACAGGTTAAAAGGAAGGCGGCAATTGCCGATACAGGTAAAAAATTTGAAACAGACGGCAGAAAAGGGCTTGGAGTTGCTTTTGATATAGGAACGACTACTGTGGCAGGAATGCTGTGGGATATGGAGAAGGCAGAACTTCTGGGTACCGATACTGAGGCAAACCCTCAGAGTTTTGCCGGCGGAGATGTTATTTCTCGAATAAGCTTTTGCATAAAGTCAGAAGAAAATCAGCAGAAGCTGAGAGAAGCTCTGGCAGAATGTCTCAATTTGATAATCAGAAGACTTTGCGCCGGCGCCGATGCAGACCCTGATGAAATCGTAAGATGCGTTTTGTGCGGAAACACGACGATGTCTCATATTTTCGCCGGATTTCCGGTAAAGTCTCTGTCATGTGCGCCATTTAACAGTGCATATGAGGGAACACTGAAGATGACCGGGGAAGAGGCGATGTTAGAAATCAGCCGATACGGTGAAGTAATCCTGATGCCGGGTATCGGAGGTCACGTTGGCGGTGATATTACTGCAGGAGTTCTCGCGTGCCGAATGGAAGAAATGCAGGGGTTGAATCTGATGATTGATATCGGAACAAACGGGGAGCTGGTCTTATCCCATGACGGCAGGCTCTGTGCATGTTCTTCGGCAGCGGGACCGGCTTTTGAAGGGGCATCGATTTCCTGCGGGATGAGAGCAGAAAAAGGTGCTGTCGAAACTGTCGGAATAAAAGACGGGGAGTTGTTTTTCAGAACTGTAGGCGGCAGCCCCGCCAGAGGAATATGCGGGTCGGGGCTTATAGACGCGGCAGCATCCATGGTCGAGGCAGGGATTCTGGAAGAAAGCGGCAGAATGAATGCTTCGAGCGAAGACGGGGAGCGGGAGTTTGTTATTCTCATAAGAGAAACCGGCGAGAAAATTTCTCTTACGCAGAAAGATATCCGCGAGCTTCAGTATGCCAAGGGCGCAATCGAATCGTCAGTAAAGATTTTATTAAAGGAAGCCGGTAAAACAGTCGAGGATCTGGATAACGTATTTGTGGCAGGTGCCTTCGGAAATTATATTGATATAGGAAATTCAGTTAAAATCGGTCTTTTGCCTGCAGTTGACATGGACAAAATAAAGCCGGTCGGAAATACAGCTTCGGAGGGGGCAGCTATGGCGCTCCTTTCGGATAAAGAGCTTGCCCGCGCCGAGAGTATCGCAAAGGCCACGGAACACATTGAACTTGCAGACAATCCGGAGTTTCAGAATACGTACATACAAAGTCTCGCACTTAAGGAGTACTCATGAGGGAAACGAGAATAATACCGATTGACAGGGACAGATGCATCAGTCTCGCATGCAGAATCTTCGATGATAAGACGGAAGGCCGCTACGAAGATGCTTATACGTGTCTGGAAGAAATAAGAGAGAATTTTTATCCGGCGGCAGCAGCAGCGTATTATGACGAATTTTCCTTTTCGGGAAAAAGTCTTCACGTAGAAGGTAATGAAGTAACCTGCGATGCTTTCGGGAAAATATCCACCAATGAAGTAACCGGAGTCCATTTCTATTGTGCCACTTCCGGTTATACAGGCTCGGTGACGGGCGGTATATGTTATCAGCTGTATGAAGAAATGTGGGCAACAGCCGTTACCGATGCAGTAAGAATCATGACGAAAGAAGAACTTTCGAAGAGGGTAAACACGAGTCGAAGCTTCGGCCCCGGTTTTTTCGGGATGAAAATGAACGAAATGGAGAAGATTTCAGGCCTTGTGGATTTTGCTTCTGTAGGCATGAAAGCAGGAGAGGGAGGAATGCTGATTCCGGAGAAATCATGCGCAGGTTTGTTTTTGGTGTATCGGGAAGGATACAGGGAGAGTATCAGTGCCTGTGAATTCTGCAAAGGCAGCAGATCCGCCTGTTTTATGTGCATTGAAAAAGACTTTGAAAACAGAAAAAGCATTTATGATGTGTTAAAAAAATAACGAAAACATCTTGTCTTTCTTCAGGCAAGATGTTTTTGGTTAAAAAAAAGTACAAAATTTTATTGAAAAAAGAAGTTGACCGCTGTTGCGAATGTGTTACAATTAGGATTATCAAATGGTGTTTTGAGAAGTGTTAAATAAATAACAAAGTGCCATTTGATTTAAAAATGTCCATTATTGTATACAAAATACAAATCATTTTTCATATTATGGAGGTAAAAGAATGACTATGGTTCAGGAAACAGCAAAGCGGATTTTAGCGCTTCTGCCTGGCGTTGACTGTGGTGGGTTCGGTGGATGCGGACATCCTTCATGCTCAGCATGTGCTGAAGCAATCGCTGAAGGCGGAAGCATCACACTCTGTCCGGCTGCAGATTCGGCAGCAGTAGCGGGAATCGCTGAAATCATGGGTGTGAAACCGGTTGAGGTAGAAGCGAAGGTTGCTTTTATCAAATGTGCCGGAAGCGCAGCAGGAAAAGAACGTTTTGCAGGTTGTGAAAGCTGCGATGCCGCCAAGGCAGCAGGCTTCGCTAAGGGCGAATGTGCATACGGATGCATGGGAATCGGAACATGTATCGAAAGATGTAAATTCGATGCCATGAAACTGGAAGACGGCAACGTGATTATTGACAGAGAAAAGTGTTCAGGCTGCGAAGCATGTCTGAGCGGATGTATTCAGGAAATCATCGAAATGATTCCTAAGGATGCAACAAACTTCATTCCTTGTTCATCAAAGGCTGATGAAAAGAACACACTGAACGTATGCGGATACGGATGTATCGGATGCGGAGACTGTGCTCTCGCATGTCCTAAGGATGCCATCACAATGGTTATGGGAGACAAGGTGGACGGCAGATATGCAGCTATTGATTACAGCAAGTGTGAAGGTTGCGTAACATGTACCGTTAAATGCAGAAAGAAGATTATTGTTGATACGCTCCATGATCTGACAAAGGCTAAAGAAGAAGTTGCTTTCGTTAAGTGCACAGGCGGTTCATGGGGAAATATCAAACTGAAGAAAGCCGGATTCGAAAGCTGTTCGGATGTTGTGAACGCTAAACTGGATCTGGATGCAATGGATGTATGTGAATACAGCTGCGTGGGATTCGGTGACTGTGTCAAGGCATGCAGATATGACGCTGTTACAAATCAGTACGGAATCGCATCAGTTGATCCTGACAAGTGCGTAGGCTGCGGAGACTGCATGAGAGCCTGTCCGAGAAATAAAATCGAAATGGTTCCGTATATTGGAGTTAAGCAGGCTGCATGTGAATCGGAAGCAGAGTCCGAAAGAAGAATGGAAGTTTGCGGAATGGGTTGTATCGGATGCGGAGACTGTGCCGATAACTGCCCTAACGATGCAATCGAAATGATTGAAGGACATCCGTACATCGACCATGAAAAGTGTCTGAACTGCGGCGTATGCTCATATGTCTGCACAAGAGGACTGATTAAGGAAAGACCTGTTCCTGAATATAACTACATTCAGAGAGAAGCACTTAAAGCAGAGAAAGATGAAAGGAGATAGAAAAGTGAGAGCAAGAAAAACAATGGACGGCAACACAGCTGCTGCACATGTTGCATATGCCTTCTCAGAAGTTGCAGCAATCTATCCTATCACACCATCATCTGTAATGGCTGAAAATGTGGATGCATGGGCATCGGTGAACAGGAAGAATATATTCGGAGAAGAAGTAAAAGTAGTTGAAATGGAATCGGAAGGCGGAGCTGCAGGTGCAGTTCACGGAGCTGTTACGGCAGGTGCTCTGACATCGACATTCACAGCATCACAGGGACTGCTTCTGATGATTCCTAATATGTACAAGCTGGCCGCAGAGGAAACTCCTACAGTTATCCACGTGGCAGCAAGAGCGATTTCAACTCATGCTCTTAACATTTTCGGAGATCATTCCGACGTTATGGCATGCAGACAGACAGGATTCGCTATGCTGGCATCGAGATCGCCGCAGGAAGTAATGGATCTTTCGGCAGTAGCTCACCTTTCGGCAATCGAAGGCAAGGTTCCGGTACTTCACTTCTTCGACGGTTTCAGAACATCACACGAACAGCAGAAAATTTATACATGGGATTACGATGTGCTTAAGGAAATGCTCGACATGGATGCAGTTAAGAGATTCAAGGCAAATGCTCTGAACCCTAACCATCCTCATGCAATAGGATCGGCTGAACAGCCTGAAACATTCTTCCAGCACAGAGAAGCATGTAATAAAAATTACGAAGAACAGGTTGATGTAATCATCGACTGCATGAACAGAGTAAACGAGAGAGTTGAAAGAGAAACTCCATATAAGCCTTATGAGTTCTACGGTGCACCTGATGCCGAAGAAGTTATTATCGCTATGGGTTCCGTATGTGACTGTGCCGAAGAAGTATGCGATTACCTTAACGGCAAAGGCAAGAAAGTCGGAGTTCTTTCAGTAAGACTTTACAGACCGTTCTCGGCAAAGCATTTCGTTGCTGAAATTCCGTCAACTGTTAAGAAAATCGCAGTTCTTGACAGAACAAAGGAACCTGGTTCACTGGGAGAACCGCTGTATCTTGATGTAGTGGCTGCTCTTAAGGGAACTGAATTCGAAGAAAGATTCGTTGCAAGAGGAAGATACGGCCTCGGTTCCAAGGACGTACAGCCGGGAGATATTCTCGCAGTATACGAAAACCTCTGGTCAGATTCACCGAAGGAAGAGTTTACACTGTCAATTGAAGACGATGTAACAAATCTTTCGATCAAGGGAAGCGAGAACCCTGACGTTGCTCCTAAGAGCGTTGTGGCCTGCAAGTTCTGGGGTCTGGGTGCAGACGGTACTGTAGGTGCCAACAAGAACAGCGTTAAGATCATCGGAGACAATACAGACAAATACGCTCAGGCGTACTTCCAGTATGACTCAAAGAAATCCGGCGGTGTTACAATTTCACACCTGAGATTCGGAGACGAGCCGATCAGATCGACTTACTACGTAAAACAGGCTGACTTCGTAGCATGCCACAAGGATACATATCTTTACAGATACTACATGGTAGAAGACATCAAGAAGGGCGGAACATTCCTGCTCAACTGTCCTTGGAAGGATGAGGAACTTGATGAGAAGCTTCCGGGCAATGTTAAGAGATACATCGCTCAGAACGATATAAACTTCTACACATGTGATGCAGTTACAATTGCCAGAGAGCTGGGACTCAGAAACAGAACAAATTCAGTTCTTCAGGCAGCATTCTTCAAGCTCGCGAACATTCTTCCTATCGAGGATGCGAGAAAATACATGAAGGCAGCCATCGAGAAGACTTACGGACGCAAAGGCCAGAATATCGTAGACATGAACTGCGCAGCAGTTGACGCAGGTATCGAAAGCGTTCACAAGGTTGAAGTTCCTGCTTCATGGGCAGATGCAGAAGGTGATATTCCTAAGACTCTCGCAGAAGGAAGAGATAAGCTTCACACAGATTACATCAACAACGTGCTTAAACCGACAAACGGAATGTACGGAGACGATGTTCCTGTATCAGCATTTATCGGTCTCGAAAACGGAATGGTTCCGTCAGGAACAGCTGCTTACGAAAAGAGAGGAATCGCAGTTGACATTCCTTCATGGGATGCATCGAAGTGTATGCAGTGTAACTGGTGCTCATATGTCTGTCCTCATGCAGTTATCAGACCGTTTGTTCTTGATGAAGAGGAAGCAAAGGCATATAACGGCATTGCAGTTCCGTTCAAGGATGACGAAAGCAAATTCTTCGCAATCGGCGTAAGTGCACTTGACTGTACAGGCTGCGGATCCTGTGCGGAAGTATGTCCTGCGAGACAGAAGGCACTCGAAATGGTTGACGGAGAATCAAATCAGGATGCAGCACAGGCTGACTTCGATCATCTCTTCCATGTTGTCGGCAGCAAGCCGGGACTGGGCAGCGACGAATCAGTTAAGAAGTCACAGTTCCTCCAGCCGCTCCTCGAGTTCTCGGGAGCTTGTCCGGGATGCGGAGAAACACCTTACGCTAAACTGGTTACTCAGCTCTTCGGTGACAGAATGTTCATTGCCAACGCAACAGGATGTTCATCAATCTGGGGTCTGAGCGCACCATCATCACCATACACCGTTAATCCGGAAGGTAAGGGTCCTGCATGGGCTAACTCACTCTTTGAAGATAACGCTGAGTTCGGTCTCGGAATGGCAGTTGCCATGAAGGCGAGAAGAACAGAAATGCAGCATGCAGTTGAAAGACTTGCAGAAAAGCCTGAATTCGCAGATGCAGCAGCAGCATGGCTTGAAAATATGGAATGTGCCGACTGCGCAGGTAAAATGGGCGAAGAGCTTGTTAAGGTATGTGAAGGCAGTGCAGATGCAGATGCTGCATACGTTGTAGAAAACAAAGACATGCTTCCTAAGCCGTCAATGTGGATCTTCGGCGGTGACGGATGGGCATACGATATCGGTTACGGCGGACTTGACCACGTACTGGCATCGGGAGAAAACGTAAATGTACTCGTATTCGATACGGAAGTATATTCAAATACAGGCGGACAGTCATCAAAGGCTACTCCGATCGGAGCAGTTGCACAGTTCGCTGCAGCAGGTAAGGCAGTAACTAAGAAGAATCTGGCTCAGATTGCTATTGCTTACGGATATGTATATGTTGCACAGGTGGCTATGGGAGCCAACCCTGCTCAGACTCTCAAGGCAATAAGAGAAGCTGAAGCATATGACGGCCCGTCACTGATTATCTGCTACGCTCCATGTATCAACCACGGAGTTAAGAAGGGTATGAACAAGGCAATGCTCGAAATGAAGGATGCTGTAAGAGCAGGTTACTGGAACCTTCTCAGATACAATCCTGCAGCTGTTGCTGAGAAGAAGAATCCTCTGTCTGTTGACAGTGCTCCTCCTACAGAAGGATATCAGGACTTCCTCATGGGCGAAGTAAGATACAACTCACTGAAGCTCAAGGATCCTGAAAGAGCAGAAAAACTGTTTACAGAGGCTGAAGCCTTTGCGGCAGACAGATACAGAAAACTCGTGGAACAGAAAAAGAGTCTTGATAAGAACTAAGGGAAAGGAGCGAATTAGATGTTTAAAGTAGTTAAAAGAAGACAGTTAAACGATAATATGTTCTGGCTTGTTATCGAGGCTCCTCTCGTAGCTCGTAAGGCTAAGCCCGGACAGTTTGTAATCCTCATTACAGACGAATACGGTGAAAGAATTCCGCTGACAATGGCAGGACATGACTCGGAAGCAGGTACAATCGACCTGATCTTTGCCGCTGTAGGCAGAACAACTATGCTTATGTCACAGCTGCAGGAAGGCGATTATCTGCAGGATGTTGTGGGACCTCTCGGCAAGCCGACTGAAATGGACGGACTCAAGAGAGTCTGCGTAGTAGGCGGAGGTACCGGTAATGCTCTGGCATATCCTCTGGCTTGCGGAATGCACGATCACGGCGTTGAAGTGGATATGATCTGCGGATACAAGAGCAAGGATCTGGTAATTCTGGAAGATGAGTTCAGAGCCGGAGTGGACAACCTTTACATGATGACAGACGATGGTACAGACGGCGAGAACGGTTTCACAACAGATAAGCTCAAGGAACTGATTGAGTCGGGAAGAGAATATGATGAAATCGTAGCGGTTGGACCTCCTATGATGATGAAGTTCACATGCAAGATGGCATCAGACTATGGCATCCATTCAATTGCATCACTGACAGCTTACATGATTGACGGTACAGGAATGTGCGGCGGCTGCAGATGCAAGATCGGTGGAGAAGATAAGTTCGTATGTGTTGACGGCCCTGAGTTTGATGGCTCACTTGTTGACTGGGATGATCTTATTAAGAGATCAAACTACTACAAGGAACAGGAGGCTGAAGACAGAGCTCACGTATGCAGATTAACAGGAGGTGTTCGCTACAATGATTAATTTGGTAAACAGTCAGAACCCGATGCCGGAACAGGCACCTGATGTTCGTAATAAAAACTTCCTGGAAGTTGCAGAAGGATATACTGAAGAAATGGCAGTAAGAGAGGCTATGAGATGTCTCAACTGCCGCAAAAAGCCTTGCGTTTCAGGATGTCCCGTAAACATTAAGATTCCTGATTTCATCGCACAGGTTGCAATCGGTGAATTCGAAGAAGCCTATCGCATTATTTCAGAGGATTCATCGCTTCCTGCAATATGCGGAAGAGTATGCCCTCAGGAAAACCAGTGTCAGGGTAAATGCGTTCGCTGCGCTAAAGGTGAATCAGTTGCAATAGGAAGACTGGAAAGATTCGTTGCTGACTGGCACGCTGCAAACTTCGGCGACGAAGAAATAAAGCCGGTTGATTCAAACGGTCACAAAGTAGCAGTAATCGGAGCAGGTCCTGCAGGCCTGGCATGTGCCGGAGATCTGGTAAACAAAGGATATGAAGTGACAGTTTACGAAGCACTTCATAAGACAGGCGGCGTACTGGTTTACGGAATTCCGCAGTTCAGACTTCCTAAGGAAATCGTTGCAGCAGAAGTTTCCAAGCTGGAAGCAAAGGGCGTTAAGTTTGTGACTGATGCTGTTGTGGGAAGAGCCATTACAGTTGACGAACTTATGAAAGAAGAAGGCTTCGAATCTGTATTTATCGGAACAGGAGCAGGTCTGCCGTCATTTATGAGCATCCCGGGTGAAAACTATATCGGCGTATGCTCGGCAAACGAATATCTTACAAGAATCAACCTCATGAAGGCATATCTTCCTGAGTACGATACTCCTATTATGCACGGCGATAAAATTGCCATCGTCGGAGGCGGTAATGTAGCTATGGATGCTGCGAGATGCGCTAAGAGAATGGGAGCAAGCGAAGTATATGTAATATACAGAAGAAGTATGGAAGAACTTCCTGCCAGAGCTGAAGAAGTTCACCATGCCATTGAAGAAGGAATAATATTCAAGCTCCTCAACAATCCGGTTCAGATTCTCGGAGATGAAGAAGGAAATGTAAGAGCTATCGAATGTGTCGAAATGGAACTTGGTGAACCTGATGCTTCAGGAAGAAGAAGACCTATTGAAATCGAAGGATCAAACTTCGAGATTCCTGTAGACATGGTAATAATGTCAATCGGAACTAAACTCAACACACTCATTCTTGATACTACAGACAAACTGGAAGCAAACAAGAAGGGCGGAATCGGAACTGATGAAGCTGCTGCCACAAATCGTGAAGGCATCTTCGCAGGAGGAGACGCTGTAACAGGTGCTGCTACAGTTATCAAGGCAATGGGTGCCGGCAAAGTTGCCGCAGAATCAATAGACAGGTATCTGGACAAGTAACCATAGTCATCAGATAACAAAATATACCCCGTGAACATGTTTCATTGGGGTATTTTTTGTGTTATAATCTAATACATGTTATTTGAAACGAAAAGGGAAATGAAATGTGTAAGGTAATAAAAAACATTAACTCGCTGCTGCGGATTATGATAGTGTTCGCAGGTGCAATGGCGTTGATTATCAAGCTTGCAGACAATAAAAAAGAACAGGAAATCAGCAATGACGGGTTCCAGACAAGGGACTTTGATGATATATGCTGATTAAGAAAGGTTTGGATTAGATATGCGTGGACTTATTATTTTCAGTGGATTGCTCATGATCGGTACAGGAGTGTTCTGCTTTATTAATACGGGACAGACGTTCCTTACTATGGCCTTTGTTGTAGGTGCCGTAATGGTAATATGCGGCTTTATTCATATGGTATCGTATTTCGTGGGACGAGGAACGTACAACAGAGGTGACAACAACGGATGGGTGTTTACAGATTCGATATTGACTCTGATTCTCGGAATCCTTGTAATATTCAACCAGCTTGTTGTGGATACTGCTATTCCGATGGTGTTCGGAATGTGGACACTTGTTTCCGGAATTCTAAGACTTGAAGCTTCAACTCATATTAACAAAGACAAGGACGAAAAGAAACACAATTTCAGAGCAGCCTTCGTTACAGGTGTTATAACTTCCGTAGCGGGAGTCGTAGGTTTCATTAATCCGTTCCTTTCATGGATACCGCTTATGATAATGCTCGGTGGTTTTCTTGTTGTTCAGGGAGCCAATTCTCTTGAACTCGGCATCAACATGCCTCACAAGAAGGCTGATTTTGACGTTAAAATATACAGAAGAAAAGTGAAAATGTACCCCGGAATAGCAATTGACGATGAGGTCGATGAGAAGCCGGAGGCAGTTAAGGAGAGAATCATATCAAAGGTGGTCGAAGACAGTAAAAACGAATTCATTGAAACAGTGGCTGTCGAAGATCTTGGTTCTGCCGGCAGAAAAAACAAATGAGGTATAATGTGTGCATAATCGGAGGGGGCGCTGCCGGATTAGCGGCAGCAGCTTCCCTTGATGACGGAATAAGCGTTTGCGTTGTTGAAAAGAACAGAATCCCTGGGCGTAAAATTCTCGCGACAGGCGGAGGACGGTGTAACCTGACTAATGAAGCCTGCGAAGAGAAACAGCTGACCATGGATTTTTTTGCATGTCTCGGAATGAAATTCTGCAGAGACAGTGAGGGAAGGTATTATCCCTATTCGGAAAAAGCATCGGATGTAGTGGATATTCTGACTTCCGGAATTGGGGAAAATACTGATTTTTATTTTGAGAGTCAGGCTGCATCGGTTGAATGCAGCAATAAAGACGGAGATACAGGATTCCTGGTGAAATGCCACGGAGACGGTAAGCAGGCAATAGAAGCGGATTGCGTGATAATATCGCCGGGCGGCAAAGCCGCTCCTCAGTACGGAAGCACCGGTGACGGTTATGCATTTGCATCGGGATTCGGACATAAAGTGAACAGATTGTATCCGATTCTGGCCGGAATCTGCTGTGACAGAGAAGGTTTCGATTTTTCGGAAGTCAAAGGCGTACGTGCCAAGGCGGCAGTTAAACTCCTAAAGGACGGCAAACCGGTAGAAGGTGCATATCAGACGGGTGAAGTACAGTTCACCGAATACGGACTTTCGGGAATCTGCATTTTCAATCTGACACCTTTCGTAAGAGCGGAGAATGGAGAAGATTTCAGAGATGCAGTGAAAAGATATTCGATTTCTGCGGATTTTGCGCCGGATTTCTCGGAAGATGAATTGAGATACAGACGGGACTGGTTCGGCATTGTGACAAAGAAACTGTCAGATCGGATTAATGGAGCTGACATTAAAAATATTGTTTTTGATGTAACAGGCGTACGCGGATGGAAGGATGCACAGTGTACAGGGGGCGGCGTTTCCACGGATGAAATCGATTCGAATACTATGGAGTCGAAGCTGATTCCGGGGCTGTATTTCGCAGGAGAGATACTGGATATTCAGGGACCGTGCGGCGGGTTTAACCTTCAGAACGCATGGGAGACAGGCATTAAAGCAGCAAAAGCCATAAACAGGAGGTTGCTGAAGTATGGTTTATAGATTCGAACAGATCAAGCTGGATCCCCGTGAATCTGTATCGGGGCCTTCGGGAATGAGCGGCCTGCAGCGGGCAGTAGAAAAGAAGCTGAGAACTGAACTGAGGAAAAAAGGCATTACAGAGGAATATCATGCAGAGAATCTCAGGATAGTCAGAGAATCGGTAGATGCCCGCAGGAAACCAGACGTTTGGGTTGTATATACAGTGGATTTTTCGTGTATGGGTAAATCGGGAGAGGCCGATGATTTGCCGCTTCCGTACGGTTCTGTGAGAGAATATGTACCGGTTAAGCTTATAAGCAGAGAGAATGTGAGAAGACCTGTTATTGCAGGCTTCGGTCCCTGCGGAATTTTCGCGGCACTGATTCTAGCTGAAGCGGGAATGAAGCCGCTGGTAATAGAACGCGGGAAAAAAGTCAATGAGAGAGTGACTGATGTGGAAAGCTACTGGAAGGGAGGCAGGCTGAATCCTGAGTCCAACGTACAGTTCGGCGAAGGAGGAGCGGGAACTTTTTCTGACGGCAAGCTTACGACAGGAACGAAGGACGTGAGAAAAGCTAAGGTCTTTTCGGAATTTGTCAAAGCAGGAGCCGATGAAAAGATACTCTATAAGAGCAAGCCGCATATAGGAACGGATAAGCTGAGAAAAGTCGTTGTAAACCTCAGAAAGCACATTGAAAACCTTGGCGGAGAGATTCGCTTCGAAACAAGACTTGACGATATTGTCGTTAAGGAGGGTAGGCTCCGGGAAATTATCGTGACTGACACGGAATCCGGTGAAAGAAGCAGTATCGAAACAGATAATCTGATACTGGCTGTGGGACACAGCGCTCGCGATACCTTCAGAATGCTGAAGGATAGAAATATTGCGATGGAGCAGAAGCCTTTTTCAATCGGAGTCAGGATAGAACACCCTCAGGAGATGATAAACGAGGCTCAGTACGGAGATGCATCTCTGGCAGATTATCTCGGAGCGGCAGATTACAAGCTCAATCACAGATGCAGAAACGGAAGAGGTGTCTATACTTTCTGTATGTGTCCGGGGGGATATGTAATCGATGCGTCCACAGAGGAATCGGGTTACGTTACAAACGGCATGAGCAACAGCGCACGAGACGGAGAAAGAGCTAACAGCGGTCTTCTTGTTGATGTCAGAACATCTGATTTCTCCGATGATGATCCTCTCGCCGGAATGGAATTTCAGAAAAAATATGAGCATCTGGCTCGTGATAATAAAGCAAAATCCACGTACGGAGGATTTTGCAAAAATCCGGATACGGATCCGGTGAGAAACAGTCTTCCCGGCTTCGCGTCGGAGGCTATTGAAGAGGCCATGCCATATCTGGGAAGAAAGCTTAAGGGCTTTGACAGAGAAGACAGTATACTGACGGCAGTTGAGAGCAGGAGCTCATCACCTGTAAGGATATTGAGAAACGATAAGCTCGAAGCTTCTGTGGAAGGACTGTATCCTGCGGGAGAAGGCCCCGGATATGCAGGAGGGATAATGTCAGCGGCAGTTGACGGAATACGAGTTGCTGAAAGGATAATTATTAAAAATAATGAGCAGTAAGAAACTGATAGAAGTGGATGTAAGCCCGGAAATAGACAGACAGGAGCTTTTTGGCACTATGGACAAAAATCTCCGTCGCGTCGAAGAAACACTTGATGTTGATATTATTCAGAGAGAAAACGGGCTTGTGGTTAAAGGTGACAGAGCCGTAGAAGCGAAATCCGTTATCGGCGAAATGATGTACGTGCTCGGAAGAGGAGACAAATTGGACGAACAGAAAATCGGATACATAACTGATCTGAAAGAGCAGGGAGTTTCCTACAAGGCGGAAACAGAAGTGTCGGGAGGAAGAGATATTATCTGCTTCACTCATGAAGGCAGACCCCTTAAGGCTAAGACGCTTGGACAGAGAAAATATGTCGAAACAATAAGAAACAAGGATATAGTATTCGGAATAGGACCTGCCGGAACAGGTAAAACTTATATAGCCGTGGCAATGGCAGTCAATGCTCTTAAAAATCACGATGTCAAAAAGATTATTCTGGCACGGCCTGCCGTTGAGGCGGGAGAGAGACTGGGATTTCTTCCGGGAGATCTGCAGGAGAAGGTTGACCCGTATCTGAGGCCTTTGTATGATGCACTGTATGATGTGCTCGGCAGAGAGAGCGCACTTCGCCTTAAAGAAAAGGAAACCATAGAGGTTGTACCTCTGGCGTATATGAGAGGACGTACTCTCGATAATTCCTTTATTATTCTTGATGAAGCTCAGAATACAACACCTGAACAGATGAAGATGTTCCTGACCAGAATGGGCTTCGGTTCGAGAGTCGTTGTGACAGGAGACGTTACACAGATTGACCTGCCGAGAGGGAAAAAATCAGGACTGATTGAGGCTCGCAGGGTTTTGAGAAACGTATCGGAAATCGGTTTCTGCGATTTTAAGGATGTTGATGTTGTGCGTCACAGACTCGTCAAGAAGATTATAAGCGCATATGACGAGTATTATGCCGGTCACCCGGATACGGAGGAAGAGTAATGAATATTTACGTAAGCGATGAGGGAAATACTCCGGAAGAACTGCTGAATGCTTTCGAAAGAGCGGCGGAAATGTGCCTTGACAGAGAAGAACTTTCACATGAAAATGCGGAAATCAGTCTGTCATTTGTGAATCTTGATGAGATACACGTACTTAACAGGGAATACAGAGGTGTGGACAGGCCGACAGATGTGTTGTCCTTCCCTATGTATGAGAGTTTTGAGGATATAGATGATGAAATGCCGTATCTTCTGGGAGATGTGGTAATATGTATGGATAAGGTGGAAAGTCAGGCAGCGGAATTCGGCCACTCTAGAGAAAGAGAGGCGGTATATCTCTTTACACACAGTATTCTTCATCTGCTTGGATATGACCATGAAGAGGAAAGCGACAGGAAGGTCATGCGCGGCATTGAGGAAGAAATAATGGAGGAAATGAAAATAACGAGATGAAATCAGGGTTTATAGCAATCGTCGGCAGACCGAATGTCGGCAAGTCGACTCTCATGAACGCAGTTCTTGGAGAGAAAATAGCAATAACAACGGATAAACCTCAGACAACACGTAATGCAATAAGAGGCATATACACTGAGGGAGATCTTCAGATGATATTCGTGGACACACCGGGAATTCACAAGCCTAAAAACAAGCTTGGAGAATATATGACCGAGATGGCCACAGGTACATTCAGCGAGGTGGATCTGATTATTTTTATCGTGGACGGCTCCATGCGCAAAGGCCCGGGAGACAGGTATATACTTGAAATGTTAAAGGAAGTTGATACGCCTGTCATACTCGTTATAAATAAAATAGATAAAATGAGTCCCGATGAATTCAGCAGTTTATATTCCGAATATGAGGAAACAGGCATGTTCAGAGAAATACTGGGAACATCGGCGACAGAAGGAATAAATATTGATCGTGTAATTTCAACATGTGCAGGGTTTATGGATGAGGGTCCGATGTATTTCCCTGAAGATATGGTAACGGAAGATCCTCTCAGATTCATTGTAAGCGAAATCATAAGGGAGAAAATTCTGCTCTATCTTAGAGATGAAGTTCCTCATGGAGTCGCAGTTGAAATCGAACAGTATATTGAGGAAGAAAATCTGACGAGAATATCAGCAGTTATTTACTGCGAGAAAAAATCGCACAAGGGGATGATAATCGGCAAAGGCGGTCGCAAGCTCAAGGGAATAGGCAAGAGCGCCAGAGAAGAAATCGAAGGTCTGGTGGGAACCAGAGTGTTCCTTGAAACATGGGTAAAAGTCAGAGAAAACTGGAGAGACAGTGATATTGCACTGAGTAATTTCGGATACAAGGAATAATGAGAACAGAAACAGAGGGAATTGTTCTTAAACAGATAAAAACTTCATACGGCAGGAGAATTGTTCATCTTTTTACTTCCGATTTCGGTAAAATAAGTGCGGGGACTTCTCTGGGAGACAAGGGCCGGAACAGAAATACTCTGGCATTGCAGCCTTTTACTCTGGGAAAATACAGGCTATTTAAAAACAGGGACATGTATAACATCGATTTCGCCGAAGTAGTGAGAAGCCACTATTCCATAGGCGAAGATGTCGATAAGTACATGAGAGGCGCATATGTACTGGAATATACCGAAAAAGTACTGCCTGAGGAAATGCCTGCTCCGGGAATGTTCAGGCTGCTTCTTGATTTCTTCGATGCTCTCGAGAAAAGAAACAGAGGAATAGGAACTCTCGTGCTGGCGTATCAGACAAAGGTCTTCGCAGAGACAGGAGTTTTCCCTTCTCTCGACAGATGTTCGTCATGCGGTAAAGATATTTCGGAAGAGGACACAAAGGCAGGAATAAACTTCTGCACCGAAAGCGGAGGGGTTCTTTGCAAACAGTGTGTAAAAGAAATCAATTCATTGATTCACTGCACTAAATTTGATATAATCAGTATATTGAAATATTTTGCGAATAATTCGCTGAAAAATTTGGAAAATGTGGCACTTAATGAGAAAACCGGATTGGAACTTGAGAAGATAATCAGAGAATATTCGGAATATCATTTGAACACTTCTAACATTAAGAGCGAGAAGCTCATATAAACTTAAAAGGAGGTAGACACATGGAAATCACATTAGAAAAGATTGAACTGGTCAAGGACAGAACGGGAGTAACATACGCAGAAGCAAAGAAGGCTCTCGAAGATGCGGACGGCAGTGTTGTTGATGCAATCATCGCGATTGAAGAAACAGTTAATGCTGGTTCCAAAGGTAGGGGATTCGGAGAAAAAGGACAGGCGCTTTTCGCAAGTCTCAAAGAACTAATTAAGAAGGGGAATGTAGCGAGAATTCAGGTTAAGCGCGATTCGGAAATAATAATAAATGTACCGGTTAATGCCGGAATTGTGGGAATATGTATTGCACCGCTTGCATCAGTTGTAGCTATTGTTGCTGCTTTTGGATTCAAGTGCACCGTTGAGGTTGTAAGAACAGACGGAACTATTATAGATGTCAGCGACGCAGTATCGGATACATTACAGACAGCAGTAGAAAAAGGAAATGATACTGCCGAAGTGATTAAAAGCAAAAGCAAGGAATATTACGAAAAGGCCAAGGACAGTGAAGTAATCGAAAAGGCCGTAAACAAAGGCAAGGAATATATCAACAAAGCCAAGGAAAGCGACATTGCCGATAAGGCAAGATACAAGGTTGAGGAGATAAAGGATAAAGCCGCTGACATTGAAATAGTCGAAAAAGCAAAAGAAGCGGTAAGCGATACTGCCGAAGCGATTAAAACAAAGGCCGGAGAAGTTGCAGAGAAGGTTCGCCCGGACATGGGAGAATTTGATGTAAGCGAAGTGGCTGAAGAAATAGTTGAAGAAGAAAACGAAAAAGTAGAAGTTGAAGTGGAAGTTGAAGAAACGGAGGAGGAAGTAAAAGAGTAAAATGACGGAAGTAACAATGGAGAAAATTACGGCTCTGGCCAAGAATCGCGGATTCATATTCCCGGGATCGGAAATATACGGTGGTCTTGCCAATACGTGGGATTACGGTCCTTTGGGAGTAGAGCTGAAGAACAATGTTAAGGAAGCATGGAGGAGAAAATTCGTCCAGGAATCAAGATATAATGTAGGTCTTGATGCCGCTATTCTTATGAATCCGGAAACATGGGTGGCATCAGGTCACGTAGGAGGGTTTTCAGATCCTCTTATTGACTGCAAAGCATGCAAGGCCAGGTTCAGAGCCGACCAGCTTATTGAAGAATATCTGAAAGAGCAGGGAATTACTGACGTACAGGTTGACGGATGGTCTAACGAGAAGCTCGAAGCATACATAGCAGAGAAAGGAATTGTCTGTCCTGAATGCGGGAAGTCGGATTTCACGGGAATAAGACAGTTTAACCTTATGTTCAAAACATTCCAGGGAGTTACCGAGGGATCGGCATCACAGATTTATCTCAGACCGGAAACTGCTCAGGGTATTTTCGTTAACTTTAAGAATGTGCAGAGAACTGCCAGAAAGAAAATTCCTTTCGGTATTGCTCAGGTTGGTAAATCCTTCAGAAATGAAATTACTCCGGGAAACTTTATATTCAGAACAAGAGAGTTTGAGCAGATGGAACTGGAATTCTTCTGCAAGCCCGGAACAGAGCTTGAATGGTTCGCATACTGGAAGGATTATTGTTACAACTTCCTCAGATCTCTCGGAATCAAAGAAGAGCATATTAAGCTTAGAGATCACGATCCTGAGGAACTGTCACACTATAGTAATGCAACAACAGACATTGAATTTCTTTTCCCGTTTGGATGGGGTGAACTCTGGGGCATAGCATCCAGAACTGATTTTGACCTTATGGCACATCAGAACCACTCGGGACAGGATATGAGTTACCTTGATCCTGAAACAAACGAGAAATACGTTCCGTACTGTATCGAACCTTCAGTCGGAGTTGAGAGAATGCTTCTGGCATTCCTGGCAGATGCGTATGATGAAGAAGTCCTTACAGATTCCAAGGGTAAAGAAGATATCCGTAAGGTGCTCAGACTGCATCCTGCACTTGCACCGTTTAAGGCAGCAGTACTTCCTCTCAGCAAGAAGCTTGAAGAGACTGCAATTCCTGTTTATGAAGAACTGCAGAAATACTTCAGAGTTGATTACGACGCGGCAGGCTCAATCGGCAAACGTTACAGAAGAGAAGACGAAATCGGAACACCGTTCTGTATTTGCGTTGACTTCGATACTTCCGAAGACGGATGTGTTACAGTAAGAGACAGAGATACAATGGAACAGGTAAGAATACCGGTTAGCGAAATCAGAAGCTACGTTGAAGAAAGGCTTGTTTTCTGATAGATAATAAAGTTAAAAGGAGAGAAAAATGAAAAAATTCGTTTATTCGTTCAATGAAGGCTCAAAGGACATGAGAGATCTTCTGGGCGGCAAGGGAGCAAACTTGGCAGAAATGACAAAGATCGGACTTCCTGTACCGTTCGGCTTCACAGTAACAACAGAAGCCTGCACAAGGTACTATGAAGAAGGTCAGACAATCGGTCAGGATATCGTTGATGATATCTATGCTAAACTGTCAGATCTGGAAAATGTTACAGAGAAGAAATTCGGCGATGCGTCAAATCCACTTCTCGTATCAGTTCGTTCAGGTGCTAAGATTTCAATGCCGGGAATGATGGACACAATTCTTAATCTGGGACTTAATGACGAAACAGTAGAAGGCCTTTCGGCACTTACTGAAAATCCTAGATTCGCATATGACAGCTACAGAAGATTCATGCAGATGTTCGGAGATGTTGTAATGGGCATTTCAAAGAGCAAGTATGATGAAATATTCGATGGAAAGAAAGAAGCGAAAGGCGTTGAATTTGACGTAGATCTTGATGTTGACGATCTGAAAGAGATAATTGTCGGATACAAGGAACTGTACAAGAAGGAAATCGGAAAAGACTTCCCGCAGGATCCAAAAGAACAGCTTATGGAAGCAGTAAAGGCAGTATTCAGATCATGGAACACAGAGAGAGCTATTCTTTACAGACAGCTGAACGATATTCCAGATCACATCGGAACAGCAGTAAACGTTCAGTCAATGGTATTCGGCAACATGGGTGACACATCAGGAACAGGTGTTGCATTCACAAGATCACCGGTAAACGGAGAAAAGGCAATATTCGGAGAATTCCTTGTAAATGCACAGGGAGAAGACGTAGTAGCCGGAATCAGAACACCGCAGCCTATAGCTGAAATGGCAGAAGCATTCCCTCAGGTATATGATGACTTCATGAAGATTGCTTCAGTTCTCGAAAACCACTACACAGATATGCAGGACATGGAGTTTACAGTTGAAAGAGGCAAGCTCTTCATGCTCCAGACAAGAAACGGCAAGAGAACAGCTACATCAGCTGTTAAGATTGCTGTTGACATGCAGGCAGAAGGTCTTATCGACAAGGAAACTGCAGTAATGAGAATAGAACCTGCAATGATCGACCAGCTTCTTCACCCGATGTTTGATGACGACGAACTCAAGAGCGCAGAGAAGATGACAAAGGGTCTTCCTGCATCACCGGGAGCTGCATGCGGTAAGATATACTTCAATGCTGCAGATGCAGAAGCGGCAGCAGCAAACGGAGAAAAGGTAATTCTCGTAAGACTTGAAACTTCACCGGAAGACCTGGCCGGAATGGTTGCGGCAGAAGGTATCCTCACAGCAAGAGGCGGAATGACATCACATGCGGCAGTAGTAGCCAGAGGAATGGGTAAGTGCTGCGTATCGGGATGTTCGGAAATCAAGGTTGACGAAGCAGGCAAGAAGCTTGTAATCGGTGATGATACATTTGTTGAAGGCGATTACATTTCACTGAACGGAACAACAGGTGATGTCCTCAAGGGTGAAGTTAAGACAGTACCTCCTGAACTTTCGGGAGACTTCGGAACAATCATGAAGTGGGCTGATGAAATCAGAACGCTTAAGGTAAGAACAAACGCAGATAATCCAAGAGACGCTCACCAGGCTGTAGAATTCGGTGCAGAAGGTATTGGACTTTGCAGAACAGAGCACATGTTCTTCGAAGAAGAGAGAATTCCTGCAATCAGAAGAATGATTATGGCAGATACTGTAGAAGAAAGAGAAGAAGCACTCGGATTCCTGTTGCCATATCAGAAGGGCGACTTCAAGGGAATCTATGAAGCGATGGAAGAAAGACCTGTTACAATCAGACTTCTTGACCCACCTCTCCATGAGTTTATTCCGCACACTGACGAAGAACTCCATGAACTGGCAGCACAGATCGGTAAGCCGTACGAAAAGCTTGCCAAGAAAGCTGAAGAACTTCACGAGTTCAACCCTATGCTGGGACATAGAGGATGCAGACTGGCAGTTACATATCCTGAAATAGCTAAGATGCAGACAGAAGCTATTATTATTGCTGCTATCGAAGTTAAGAAAGAAAAGGGATATGACATCGTTCCTGAAATAATGATTCCGCTTGTTGGAAGCAAGAAGGAACTGGCTGACGTTAAGAAGACTGTAGTTGAGACAATTGACGCAGTATTTGAACGTGAAGGCGTGAAGCTTGATTATATGGTAGGTACAATGATCGAGATTCCTAGAGCTGCTCTGACAGCAGATGAAATTGCCGAAGAAGCTGAATTCTTCTCATTCGGTACTAATGACCTTACTCAGATGGGATTCGGATTCTCAAGAGATGACACAGGCAACATCATTAAGGAATACAAGGAAAAGGGTATATTCGAAGACGATCCGTTCCAGAGCATTGATCAGACAGGTATCGGCAAGCTGGTGAAGATGGCTGTTGAACTTGGTAAGGCAACTAGACCTAACATTAAGCTGGGAATCTGCGGAGAACACGGTGGAGATCCTAAATCAATCGATTTCTGCCACAGAGTCGGACTTCAGTATGTATCCTGCTCACCGTTCAGAGTTCCTATTGCCAGACTGGCAGCAGCTCAGGCAGCAATTAATAACAGATAAGGTTATATGAATTAAAAAATGACTGTTACTCTAAGCGATTAGGGTAACAGTCATTTGAATATTGATTATCAGGATCTGAGTGTTTTTTCAAGGCAATGAGGTAGAAACAATGAAAAAAAGATTTATTGCGTTTGCGTTGGTTTTAGTATTATTGATTCCTAACAGTGTATTTGCATTAGAAAACATTGATGAACAGGAGCCGAGCGAAGTTGTTCCACAAGATTACAAGTCTGGGGCGTCTGAAGTTGTTCCACAAGGTTACGAGTATGAGTCACATTGTACACATGAAGGTATGAGCACAGAGTGTTGGGAAATTGATTCGTATTATCATGAAAAAAGTGAGTATTGTTATTATTGTAATGAATCTACATCAGTAAAAGAAAAACATACAATGGAATGGCATAAAGTATATGGGGATGATTACGATTGTGATAGTGAGAAAGTATATTGGATGTACTATTGCCCGGAATGTCTATATAAAGAATTTGATGGACGTTTATACTATACAATGGCATATAAGAATTCCAAAAAGATTAAGATTTATCTTGCAGGAAAGGTGTGCAATGGGGATGTAATCAAAGTAAAAATCGGAAAGAAAACGTATAAAAAAACTTTATGGAAATCTGAAAATCCTGTTGTCAGTATAAAAATAAAAAAACCGAGGAAGAATTCTAAAATTTATGTTTACTTATATCATAGAGGAAAAAAAATATATCTTGATTATGAATATGTAATGACAAGTGAAAATCCTCGAAAAGGAATGACAAAAAAACAGGTTAAGTACTATACGACCTGGGGAAGTCCGGACAGTACAAGAAGCGCGTCGGGAGGATACAGTTATTGGTTCTGGGATGACGGCACTTACGTTGTGTTTAAACATGGACGAGTAAAAAAATGGTATGGTTAATGAATAAAATATGAACATGGATTTGAAATGATGAAAGGCTCTGACGACTAGTGAAAGACTGGTTGTCAGGGCTTTTATATAATAAGAACGACTCCGTAAGTTATGAAGAACACTACGAGACCGGCTGTAACTACACCTGCGAAAATTACAGGGAAGGCTTTTTTGATTCTGATATCAAAAATTGCAGCTACGAGAGAGCCTGTCCATGCGCCTGTTCCGGGAAGAGGAATGGCTACCAGGAAGAAGAGACCTATAAGCTCGTATTTTTTGATTTTTTCTTCATGTTTAAATGCTTTGCCTTCTAATTTTTCGGCTATTTTGGCAAACTTAGGGAATTTTTTCATCCAGTCGAATATCTTTCTTATGAAAAGAATGATAAAGGGAACCGGAACCATATTGCCTGCGATGCTGACAACAAGAGAAAGCCATGGGTCGAGGCCCATGCCCACGCCTATGGGCAGAGCTCCTCTTAATTCTATTATCGGCACCATTGATACGGCAAAGGTACAGAGGATTTTACCGGCAAGTGTATTGAATAGCCATGAAAACATATATTATATCTCCTAATTCCAAATTTATTTATTCAAGATTATTTAAGTGCTTCCTTCAGACTGTCTTCATATGGCGGTCTGAGTATTCCTTTTTCTGTTATTATCGCTGTAATAAGATTATTATCGGTTACATCGAAGGCCGGATTCATGCATTTAACGCCTTCCGGAGCCATAGGTTTTTCGTAGAATTTCTCGCGTATTTCCTCAGGGTTTCTCTCTTCAATCGGAATGTCGGCTCCCGAAGGACAGTTTAAGTCAACAGTCGAAGTGGGACCGAGAACGTAGAAAGGAATTCCGTAATGTTTAGCGAGAACAGCTACACCGGAAGTACCTATTTTATTAGCTGTATCTCCGTTGGCGGCGATTCTGTCACAACCGACGAAACATGCGTTTACAAGGCCTTTGCTCATAACATACGATGCCATGTTGTCACAGATAAGCGTCACATCCACACCGGCTTTCATAAGTTCATAGGTTGTGAGGCGGGCACCCTGAAGAAGAGGGCGTGTTTCATCGGAGTAGACTCTGAAGTTATATCCTTTTTCTGCTCCGAGAATGAGCGGCCCGAGAGCTGTACCGTATTCGGATGTAGCCAGAGGACCGGCATTGCAGTGAGTTAGAATTCCATCACCGTATTTAAGAAGCGAAAGACCGAATTCCGAAATATTCCGGCACATGCGGATATCTTCTTCGCATATTAAAAGGGCTTCATTCATAATGGCTCCGGCCAGTGCACCGTGTCCGGCATTCACATTGAGTACGCCCGGATTACTTTGTCTTACACGGTGCATTTCAACGCGTGCGGCATGTATCACGCGATCGACCGCCCATGCCAGATTAACGGCAGTCGGCCTGGAGGATTTCAGATATTCTCCGAAATCGATCATAGTCCGCATAAAGGTTTCGTCGGACTTCAGTGAGGAACCGCAGCAGCTTCTGACAGATTGAGGTTCGGCTTCCGATCCGGCTTTTACTGCCATAGCAAAGGCTGCAAAAATCCCGATGGCAGGAGCGCCTCGCACCTGTAGAGTTTTAATGGCTTCAAAAAATTCTTCAGGTTTCTTAAGCTCGATATATTTTTCTTCTCCCGGAAGCAGCGTCTGATCCAGTATTATTATTCCGTCTTTTTTATCATTAAATCTAATATTGTTCATGGGACAAGTATACCATATATTGCGGAATGATTCATTGACAAAAAATGATGCTCAATGTACAATAATTCCATACAATGGAAAATATTGGAAGGGGGATAATTATGGAAACGATATCGGTAGCAATAGTATCATCTGATATGGAATATGCAAAGGCTCTTGGAGCAGGAATGATTAATGTTTACAGGGATTTCGCAATCAGAATAGCCGACAGCAGGGATTTTGTTAAAGAATGGGTGGAGTATAAGGGAAAAGAAGTGTATTACAAAAAATACGATGTTGTTCTGTGGGCTGACAGAGAGGCCGGAAGCGTTTACGGAGACAATATAGTATGGATGACTGATAAAATATCCGAGACAAGAAAGGACAGAAGAAACAGGAAGTTCGCAATATATAAATACAGTTCGGCTCAGGCTACAGTTGCGGCTGTTTTCGATATATACATGATGCTTACAGGAAGAAGAGCCGTGAATATCCGAAAGGATTCAATAGGAATATACGGTTTCTCATCATGGCAGGGCGGGTGCGGATGCACTACTGCGGCTCTCGCCTTTGCGCAGGAAATGCAGAGATTCAGAGGTAAGAAGGTTATGTATATCAGCCTCGAGACAATAGAATCTACTGGTTTGTATTTTCCTGAGGTGGAGGGCTGCAGGACTACAGCCGAGTATCTGTACAGGCTTCTTAAGGAAAAAGACAATGGGATTCTGCCTGCCGAAAAGGGAAATGAAATTCCTTTTCTCGACAGCTACATTGTCAGAGATCTCTATGGGGTAGAAGCTTTTGCACCTGCGAGAGGAATGAATCCGCTGCCGGGTCTGAAGGAGAAAGACATGCAGTGTCTGATTGCGTCAATTGCAGACAGCGGCAGATATGATGTTCTGACAATAGATCTGGGCACGTGTGTTACAGAGGCTGCTCTGGCGGCGGGCCGGCTGGCTGAGAAAATAATATGTGTTACAGAAGAAAAAGACGTGACGGCCAGAGAGGGGCAGTATATGAATCATGTCATGTGTATGACCCATGACGGAAGCAACGATAAGATGATTCGTGTCGTAAACAAATGCAATGAAAAAGATGAGAAAGAAAATCTGTACATCAGCCGGAATCTCAGTATTGTAAAAGGTGAAATCAAGGAAGTGTTATTAGACGGAGAGTTTGGCAATGACATAAGAAAGCTGGCAGATGTGATTACAAAACCGGCGGCTATGTAGTATAATAGATGGTGGAAGGGAGGCGCTATGCATCCGGAAACACTTATTACAGATTTAGCACTTATACTTACGGTAGCCGGTATTGTGACGCTGATTTTCAGGAAACTGAAACAGCCTGTAGTACTGGGCTATCTTATTGCGGGTTTTTTGATAAGCCCTAATTTTATATATATACCTACGGTAATCGCAAGTGAGGATATTGTCACCTGGGCTGATATAGGCGTTATATTTCTTATGTTCGGCCTAGGACTGGAATTCAGCTTCATAAAGCTGGCGAAGGTGGGAGGAAGTGCGTTCACTGTCGTTGCCATTGTAATGGCGGCAATGATTCTCGTCGGAACAGGAGTCGGATATTTCCTGGGCTGGGGAAAGTTCGACTGTATTTTCCTGGGCGGAATGATATCCATTTCATCGACGATGATTATACTCAAAACTTATGAGGAGTATAATCTTAAAAAAGAAAAATTCGCGCAGCTGATACTGGGTGCACTGGTTCTTGAAGATATTGCAGGTATTTTCATGCTGATAATACTTCCGGCGATTTCGGTGGGGCAGAACGTGTCAGGACTTGAGCTTGCAGGAAATCTGGGACTGATGGTAGTATATCTGGCTGCATGGCTTATTGCCGGAATATATCTTGTTCCGAGTATTATGAAGAAAATCGGTCGTCTGGTGACTAATGAGATTCTCGTGATACTGTCTATAGCTTTTTGCCTCGTAATGGTTTTAATTGCCAATGTCATAGGATTTTCATCGGCTCTCGGGGCATTTCTTGCCGGATCGATTCTCGCCAGCACGAAATACGTAGAGCGTATCGAACACCTTGTGGGTCCCGTCAAGGATCTTTTCGGAGCAGTGTTTTTCGTATCGGTCGGCATGCTTATAGATCCGGTGCTGCTTGTTAAATACATTGTTCCGATAATAATTATCAGCATTACCGTAATCCTGGGGCAGATGGTTTTTTCCACTTTCGGGATTCTGCTTTCGGGCCAGTCACTGAAAATCGCAGTTCGCGGAGGGTTCAGCATGGTTCAGATTGGAGAATTTTCGTTTATTATCGCCACCCTTGGAATGAATCTCGGTGTTATAAGTGATTTTCTCTACCCGATCATAGTATGCGTATCTGTAATTACATCTTTCGCAACACCTGTAATGGTAAAGAGCGGGGATAAGGTTTATTCTCTTCTTGAGAAGAAGCTGCCTAAGGAAGTGCAGACTGCTATCAGGAAAAACACATCGGAAAGCCAAAGCAAAATAACACTCGATAAGGACTGGAATGTGTATATTAAAAGTGTAGCTGTCAGAACACTGCTCTGCTCACTCATGATGTTTATGGTTTACTGGGTAGGAACCGAGTACATGACTTCGGCTATCTGCAGTTTTATCGATTCGGAATTTGCGGGAAAGATAGTTTCAGCAGTAATAATGATTATTGTAATGATGCCTTTTGCCAACTATATGCACAAGACAAGAAATGCCAATTTCGTTAAACTGTGGGTGAAGCACAGATCCAATCATTTGCCTTTGCTTACGCTTAAGGCTCTCAGGATACTTATTGCGGCCTGCTTCGTGGCACTTGTTATAAAAAAACTGTTCGCGGTTCCTTTCATAATAATGTTCATCCTTTCCCTGGCACTGATTATTCCTGTAGTCAAGTCTAATCTGCTTAACGGGGTAACGATGGATATGGAACGGCGCTTCACGGCTAATTTCGCTCAGAACATTCTCGATAAACAGAAGCACGAAAGGAAAATGAGCGAGAATTACAGGTGGCTGGACGAGTCACTTTATGTAATCGAGTTTGAGATAACAGATGCAGATTACAACGAAACCATATATGAGTTTACGGCGAGAAAAACATTTGTTGTTACGATTATACGTATAATAAGAAACGGAGAATTCATCAATCTGCCGCCGGCGGACTTCGTCGTTCAGTCAGGTGATATTATGCAGATGCTCGGAACCTGGGATGAAGTGGATTCATGCACGATACTTCTGGAAGATGATGACTGTATCAGATATACCGATTCCGAGGATATGATTCTCAAAGACTACATATATTCACAGGTATTTCACTCTGTGCCTGAGAAAGACCAGCTGCTGTGCGTTCCGATTGAAATAAAAGGAGATTCTCCTTATATTCGCAAAAGCATTAAAAACAGCAGAATAAGGAATAAATACAGAGGAACAATAATCGGAATAGAAAGAGGAAATCTGCCGATTGTCAGTCCGGATATCGATACCATAATAAGAAAGGGCGATATTCTCTGGCTGATGGGTGATTATAAGATGGTGGACAGGCTCATAATGGGCGGATTAATGGATGAATAACAGGAAACAGGAGGAAATAATTAATGTTCAGTGACGAATATCGGGTAATGTGTGACGTTTCAGAAGGCAAGCTGGGGTTTTTGAAGAATAATATGCCCGGTTATCTGACAGCATCCGTTATGGCAGGTTTTTTCATAGGGTTCGGAATTCTGCTGGCCTTTTCAATCGGCGGATATCTTGAGGGCGCAGTCTATACGAAAATTATAATGGGCGTATCCTTCGGTGTCGCACTGAGCCTCGTAGTAATGGCCGGAGCTGAGCTGTTCACAGGAAATAATATGGTAATGATGGCGGGAGTTATTGAGGGCAGAGTTAAAGTCTCCCAGATGGTGTATTTATGGATTGTATGCTTTATCGGGAACTGGATAGGAGCAGTTATACTTTCGCTTATATACAGTAAAACAGGACTGGCAGCGGGAAATGTTGCGGAATTTATGATTAACAGTGCGGTTGCTAAAGTTTCTCTGGCACCGGCTGAACTGTTCTGCAGAGCTGTTCTCTGTAACATGCTTGTATGTCTGGCTGTTTGGTGCGGCTTCAGATGTAAGAGCGAGTCGGGCAAGCTGATAATGATAGTATGGTGCCTGTTTGCCTTTGTAACTACAGGATTCGAGCACAGCATAGCGAATATGACATTGCTTACGACAGCGTTGCTGATTCAGCCGGAAACGGCAGTAACAATCGGCGGCTGTCTGTACAATATATTCCTTGCGGCAGCAGGTAACATAGTGGGAGGCGCAGTCTGTGTAGCACTTCCGTATTATCTTATATCTAAAAAAGGAATCAAACCAAAGAAAGAAAAATAGTCAGAGGTGTAGCGGAATGAAAGAATTTGCAAAAGATAAACACGTGGAACAGATGAAAGAATATAAGGAAGTATTCTGGGTGAATGACGGCTATACCGGTATTTATGATGATACTGAAATTACAGAAGAAATGGTCAGAGAGGCATCTGACAGACTTAAGCGCTTTGCTCCGTATATTATGAAAGCATTCCCGGAAACAGTGGAAACAGGAGGAATAATCGAATCACCTCTCAGAGAGATACCTGAAATGAAGAAGTATCTGGAAAACAGATACGGAATTTCCGTTCCGGGAAAAGTGTTCCTCAAATGTGACAGTCACCTGGCAGTATCGGGATCCGTCAAGGCAAGGGGTGGAATATACGAAATCCTCAAGCTTGCGGAAAAGATTGCACTTGAAGAAGGTCTTCTCAGAGAAGGCGATGATTACAGTGTAATGGCAGGAGAGGAATTCAGAAAACTCTTTTCGGGATACAAGGTTGCGGTTGGATCCACGGGAAATCTGGGTCTTTCAATAGGAATAATCAGTGCGGAGCTGGGCTTCGATGTTACTGTTCATATGTCGGCAGATGCTCGACAGTGGAAAAAAGATATGCTCAGAAGCAAAGGCGTTACAGTCGTCGAATATCCCGATGACTATCAGAAAGCCGTAGCAGAAGGAAGGAAGACAGCGGCAGATAATCCGAAATGCCACTTTGTTGATGACGAAAGCTCGAAGGATCTTTTCTGCGGATATGCCGTAGCTTCAGAGAGAATTAAGAAGCAGTTCGAGGAGCAGGGAATAATGCCTTCTGAGGAAAATCCCGTATTTGTTTATCTGCCTTGCGGAGTAGGCGGCGCACCGGGTGGAGTGACATACGGCCTGAAAAAAATGTTTGGTGATAATATTCACTGTTTCTTTGCAGAACCTACACATGCGCCGTGTATGATGTTGGGACTTGTTACGGGCAAGCACGATGAAATATCATGCAGAGACATAGGAATAGACGGTAAAACAAATGCTGACGGACTTGCTGTGGGAAGACCGTCACCTCTGGTAAGCAATGTTATGGAGACTTTGCTTGAGGGCGCTTATACAGTTGATGACGCACAGCTTATTCCTCTTGCCGAAAATCTTCTCGAACTTGAGGAAATATATATTGAACCGTCGGCATGTGCGGCATTCCCGGGTATAAAAGATATTGTTTTATCTGATAAATACAAAGATTCAGCAGCTAAAGGGACACATGTTTTCTGGGCTACAGGCGGCAGCATGGTGCCTTTGGAATTGAGATTCGAAGATTAGGAGGGGTAAAATGGATAACGAATCGACACTTGATATCGGGTATCTGATCAGTACTTATACACAGAGTATAAGAGAGTTTTTTCAGCAGAAGATAGCTGAACTGGAAGCCTTCAGCGATTATCAGGCACAGCAGATAGAAGAACTTACAAATAAGGTTATTATGCTGGGCATACTGGCGATTGTTATGATTGTGGCGTTTATAGTTCTGATGATTTGTCTTAAGGCAGGAAAGAGAAGGCGCAGAAGGGAAGAACTCGAAGAGGCCGAAGAACGGCTTCGCAGAGAGGAACAGAGGCTTCGTGAGGAGCGCATGTTCTATGAGAGCCGACGCAGAGATATGCAGCAGGGCGGAAATTACTACGACGTCGGGTATGACTATGATGATCTGGGATACCGTGATGAAAATTACGGAAGGAGAGAATATCGCAATGAGTGGACTCCTAAAAGGGAATCGAAGGAGGTCAGAAGAAGAGCTGACAGAGAAACTCAGTACATAAAAAGGCCGGAGGATTTCGACGACTACGATGATTACTTGACATAACTTATGTTTCATGAGAAAATGTATGCTGTATACACGCATTTTCAATTAAGTAGGAGGACAAAATATGACTACAACACAAATTATTGCGCTAGCCATATTTGTTGCGGTAATTGCAGTAATCGTATCAGAAAAGCTTCATCGTGCCGCTTGTGCACTTATTGGAGCAATGTTGCTGGTTCTGCTTGGAATTCTTGAGCCTGTGGAAGCTCTGGGTTTCATTGACTTCAACACTATTGGCGTTCTGCTGGGTATGATGATGTTTGTTGCCGTAATTAAGAATTCCGGGATTTTCGAATATCTTGCAGTTAAATCTGCGAAGATTGCGAAAGGTAATCCGTGGAAAATCATGGTTTATTTCATGATTATTACTGCAGTGCTTTCTGCATTCCTCGATAACGTGACAACCGTTCTGCTTATCGGGCCTATGACATTCAGCATATGCAAAGCACTTGACATTAATCCGGTACCGTTTATTATGACTCAGATTATCGCTTCCAATGTTGGTGGAACTGCGACGCTTATCGGAGATCCGCCTAACATTATGATAGGAAGCAAAGCTGATATAAGTTTCCTTCAGTTCGTGATTTATGACGGTCCTATCGTTGTTATCACTATGGTAGTGACTATTATCCTGTTCAAGTTTATTTACGGAAAGAAGCTCATGGTTTCTCCGGAAAAAATGGCGCTTATATGTCAGATGGATGAGAGTAAGGAAATCAAGGATAAAGTGCTATTTATCAAGAGTGTTGTAATGATTTTCTTCGTGGCACTGGCATTTATTCTCCATGACGCACTTCATCTCATGACAAGCATTATTGCTCTTTCATGTGCGGCAATAATGATTCTCATCGGAAAACAGGATGTTGAGGAAACTGTTCATGATGTTGAATGGCCTACAATTGTGTTCTTCGCATTTCTCTTCGTTGTAGTAGGCGGACTCGAGAAGGTTGGACTTATCGAAATGCTTGCAGACGAAATGATTGCGGCAACAGGTACACATTATGTAATCCTGATGATTGTTATTCTCTGGGTTTCGGCTATATGTTCGGCAATTCTGGACAATATCCCGTTCGTAGCTACTCTGATTCCGCTCATTATGACTATGGAAGCCGAAGGAATTGATGTTTGGCCGCTCTGGTGGGCAGTATCGATTGGTGCATGCTTCGGCGGAAACGGAACAATTATCGGTGCGTCGGCGAACGTTGTTCTCACCGGTATTTCGGGACGCAAAGGCTATCCGATTACATTTATCGACTTCCTGAAGATAGGAGCTCCGATGATGGGAGTATCTGTATTACTGGCAACAGGATATCTGCTTATTCTCTTCGGAGGATACTGGGGATAGTTTAGTCGTAAAAAAACATAAAAAAACAGAGC
The DNA here is from genome assembly GCA_029008005.1 of Bacillota bacterium. GTDB lineage: Bacteria > Bacillota > Clostridia > Peptostreptococcales > Anaerovoracaceae > Lentihominibacter. Next base: position 35,368 of record JAQXIX010000035.1, read on the forward strand.
GAGACATTTAAATGTCTTGCTCTTATTTTTTAAAGGAGTAGAATATATTGGGGATATTGATAATGAGAGGAAAACACTTGAAATTTGGAGGAAAAGAAAAATGACTGCAACACAAATTATTGCGCTGGTGATTTTTGTAGCTGTGATTGCTGTCATCGTTTCCGAAAAGCTTCATCGTGCAGCCTGTGCTCTTATCGGAGCAATGCTCCTTGTTCTTTTGGGAATACTTGAGCCGGGCGAAGCCCTGGGGTTTATTGATTTTAACACCATTGGTGTTCTTCTGGGAATGATGATGTTCGTGGCGGTTGTCAAGAACTCGGGTATATTCGAGTATCTGGCAGTAAAAGCAGCGAAGATTGCCAAGGGAAATCCATGGAAGATTATGGTTTATTTCATGATTATCACAGCGGTTTTATCTGCATTTCTTGATAATGTGACCACAGTTCTTCTTATAGGACCTATGACATTCAGTATCTGTAAGACTCTTGAACTGAATCCTATACCTTACCTTATGACACAGATTATTTCATCTAATGTCGGAGGAACGGCTACCCTGATAGGAGACCCGCCGAACATTATGCTGGGAAGTGCGGCTGATATAAGCTTCCTTCAGTTCGTAATCTATGACGGACCTATTGTTGTTATTGTAATGATTGCTACTGTTCTGGGTTTCAGAATTCTCTACGGTAAAAAACTTTCCGTATCCCCTGAGAAAATGGAACTCGTATGCCAGATGGATGAAAGCGCCGAAATAAAGGATAAGACACTGTTCGTTAAGAGTATTGTAATGATATTATTCGTGGCACTGGCATTCATTCTTCACGATGCACTGGAATTAAAGACAAGCATAATAGCACTTTCCTGTGCCGGAATAATGATTCTCATCGGGAAACAGGATGTTGAGGAAACAGTTCATGATGTTGAATGGCCTACAATCGTTTTCTTCGCATTTCTCTTCGTTGTGGTCGGAGGGCTCGAGAAGGTAGGGCTCATCAGAATGCTTGCCGATGCGATGATTTCAGCTACCGGAACACATTATGTTGTTCTCATGATAGTAATTCTATGGGTGTCGGCAATATGCTCGTCGGTTCTGGACAATATTCCGTTCGTTGCTACCCTGATACCTCTTATTATGACTATGCAGGCTGAGGGAATTGATGTATGGCCGCTCTGGTGGGCAGTATCAATAGGTGCATGTTTCGGAGGAAACGGTACTATTATCGGAGCATCGGCTAACGTTGTACTTACAGGTATTGCCAACAGAAGAGGATATCCGATTACATTTATTGACTTCCTTAAGGTGGGAGCGCCGATGATGATTATGTCAGTTATTCTCGCAACAGTATATCTGCTTGTTTTGTTCGGAGGTTACTGGAGCTGAGAGTTTTGCAATATTTATATTGAGACATCAAAAAGGCTGCTTTGCTAATTGCAAAGCAGCCTTTTCATATTAAATATCTTATTGTTTTTCTACTTCTTTTGCCACGATTCCTTCGGCATTGTAGATTTTGCGAAGTTTAGGTTTCTCGATTTTGCCTGTCGGGTTTCTCGGAACTTCTGCGAAAATAACTTTTCTCGGTCTTTTATATCTCGGCAGAGACATGCAGTATTCGTTTATAGCTTCTTCATTGCATTCGTGACCTTCTTTAAGCTGGATTATGGCAGCTGCTATTTCACCGAGTCTGACATCAGGAAGACCGATTACGGCAACGTCGTTAATGTCATCGTGCTTGCGGAGGAAATCTTCAATCTGAACAGGGTAGATGTTTTCGCCTCCGGAGATTATTACGTCCTTTTTCCTGTCTACAAGGTAGATGAAACCGTCTTCATCTTCTTCGGCCATGTCTCCCGTAAAGAGCCAGCCGTCGCCGAGAACTTCTTCAGTTGCTTCAGGATCATTGTAATAGCAGGTCATGACTCCCGGACCCTTGACTGCAAGCTCACCGACCTGACCCGGTTCAACATCATTTCTGTCAGTATCTACGATTCTTGTTTCCCATCCGTAACCGGCTTTACCTATGGCTCCGACTTTGTGAATGTTTTCGATGCCGAGGTGAACGCATCCGGGACCGATTGATTCGGAAAGTCCGTAGTTAGTATCATAATCATGATGAGGGAAAACAGACTTCCATCGTTTTATGAGACTAGGTGGAACAGGCTGGGCTCCTATATGCATAAGATGCCACTGATCCAGGTGGTAATCATGAAGATTCACCTTACCGCTTTCGATTGCATCGAGAATATCCTGTGCCCACGGTACGAGGAGCCATACGATTGTGCATCTCTCCTCGGAAGCGGCCTTAAGTATATATTCAGGTTTAGTGCCTTTGAGAATTACGGCTTTACTTCCCGAGAAAAGGCTTCCGAACCAGTGCATTTTCGCGCCTGTATGATAAAGAGGCGGTATGCAGAGGAATACATCGTTCTTTGTCTGATGGTGATGATTCTGTTCGCATTTAGCCGAATGAGTCAGGCTGCGGTGTTTATGGAGAATTGCTTTAGGAAACCCTGTCGTACCTGACGAAAAGTATATTGCACCGTAATCGTCATCGGATAACGGAATATCCGGAGCGTTTTCGGAACAGTATTTAATATACTGATCGTAGCTGTCTGCGAAAGTAGGGCAGTCTTCTCCAACATAGAGAAGTGTCTTCACATTCGGAATAACATCACAAATGCTTTCAACACGGCCGATAAATTCAGAACCGAAAACGAGTCCGATGCAGTCTGCCTTGTCGAGGCAGTATTTGATTTCGTCGGCAGTATATCTGAAATTAAGGGGAACAGCCAAAGCCCCGGTCTTGAGAATTCCGAAATATACAGGAAGCCAGTCAAGACAGTTCATCATGAGTATAGCGATTTTATCGCCTTTTCTTATTCCTCTTGTCAGAAGCAGGTTGGCGAATCTGTTTGCTTTAACGTCAAATTCCTTCCAGGTCATTTCCTTCCTGCCGTATTCATGAGGGTTTGATTCAATAAGCTCGAATTCCTTCCATGTACGGCGGCTGTTTGCTTCTTCCGGATTAATTTCCACAAGGCTTATATCATAGGGAAATTCTCTGGCGTTTCTTTCCAGTAATTCAGTTATTGGCATTTCAAAGTGTCCTTCCTTATTGTTTTACCTAAATATTATATAATAGAAAATTTGTATATTGCAACAATTATGTGTTAAAATCTATTGTGTATGAAATAGAGGATTTTGCGTGAGGTGACAAATGGCTATTGATAAAGTAAGGGAATATTTCAAGCAGTTCGGTATTGAGGACAGAATAATGGAATTTGACGTATCCAGTGCCACAGTGGATCTGGCGGCGGAAGCTGTCGGTGTGGAAGGTGCGAGAATCTGTAAAACCATGTCTTTCCTTAAACCGGAAGGACAGGGCGCGATTCTTGTTCAGATGGCAGGAGACGGCAGAATCAACAACAGGAAATTCAAGGATCAGTTCGGATTCAAGGCGAAAATGCTGAAGCCGGAAGAAGTAATAGAATATACAGGTCACGCCATCGGCGGTGTATGTGCTTTTGCAATAGAAAGAGACGATGTGGATGTGTACTGTGATGAGTCAATGAGACGTTTTGAGACAGTATTCCCTGCGTGCGGAAGCAGCAACAGCGCCATTGAGCTTACATGTGACGAAATCGAGAAATATTCAAAGGCTTCGGGATGGGTGGATATCTGCAAGCTTCCCGAAGATGATGCATAGGAGGATTAAGAGATGTGCGTAGCAGTACCCGGATGTGTTGTGGAAATTGACGGCAGCACAGCAACAGTGGATTTTAAGGGCAATACGGTGAAAGTGAACATAGGGCTGGTAAAGCCTGAAGTAGGGCAGTATGTGCTTGTTCACGCCGGATGTGCCATAGAAGTAATGGAAAAAGATGCGGCTCAGGAAATAATTGATCTTTTCGCAGATCTTGAAGAGCTTGAGAATAACTGACAGGTGAGATAAATGAATATCAGTGAAATCATAGAGTATCTAAAAAACTACGACGGCAGAGAACTGAAACTGATGGAAGTCTGCGGGACTCATACGGCCGCCATATTCAAAAACGGAATAAGGGATCTTATTTCTCCGCGTATCAAGCTGATTTCAGGTCCCGGATGTCCCGTGTGCGTAACTCCCACAGCTTACATAGACAAGTGCGTGGAGTATGCTCACAAGCCGGGTCATGAACTTCTGACCTTCGGCGATATGATGAAAGTGCCCGGAACCGGAGGCAGCCTTTCAGAAAACAAGGCAGGAGGCGCGGCCATTACAGTCATGTATTCTCCTTTCGAGGCAATCGAGAAAGCAAAGGCCGAACCAGACAGGATTTTCGTAATTGCCGCTGTAGGCTTCGAAACAACTGCACCGGCATACGGTCTTGTAATAGAGGAAGCGGCAAGACAGGGAATAGAGAATATCAGGCTTGTTACAGCGCTTAAAACGGCAATTCCCGCAATAAAATGGATCTGTGAAAATCAGGAGGATATTGACGGATTCATATGCCCGGGTCATGTGAGCGTTATTACGGGAAGTCATGTTTATGATTCTCTCGCTGCCCAATTCGGCAAGCCTTTTGTTGTTGCCGGATTTGAAGCAGAGCACATTCTCGCGACTATATACAGGATTGTCAGGCAGATTGAAGCAGGTGAAGCCGGAACAGAAAACATGTACAGAAATGCAGTTAAAGATGACGGAAATCCTAATGCGCTTGCAGTTCTTGACAAGGTGTTTGAGGCGGGACCGGCAATGTGGAGAGGACTGGGTGTAATTGAGAACTCAGGGCTTTACCTTAGAGAGGAGTACTCTGTTTACGACGGGGGAAGCAGAGAACTTTATGAAGATATGGAACTCCCGAAGGAATGCTGCTGCGGAGCAGTAATAGTAGGTAAAATCAATCCGGATCAGTGCCCGATGTTCGGGGAAAAATGCAATCCGATGAATCCTTTCGGACCGTGTATGGTCTCATCAGAAGGATCATGCGGAATCTGGTACAGAAACAAGTTTTGATTAAGGAGACTTCAGTATGAAAATAACAATGGCTCACGGAAGCGGCGGCAAAAGCTCGGCACAGCTTATGAGCGACATATTCGGCAGACATTTCACCAACAGTGTGCTTGATAAGATGGAAGATGCGGCAGTTCTGGAGATCCCTGCAGGTAATGAGGGACAGGCAGGCAGAATCGCCTGCAGTACAGACTCCTTCGTAGTGACACCTCTTGAGTTTAAGGGAGGCGACATCGGCAAGCTCTGTGTGTGCGGGACTGTAAACGATCTTCTGATGATGGGTGCCGTGCCTAAATATCTTACATGCGGATTTATTCTTGAGGAAGGGCTTGATACAGAACTTCTGGACAGAGTTGTTGAATCTATGGCAGCCCAGGCTAAAGACGCGGGAGTGATAATAGTTGCCGGCGATACGAAAGTTGTTGAAGGCAACGGCGGTATGTATATAAACACAACAGGAATCGGTATCATTCCGGAAGACAGAGATGTAAGTAGCAGTAACTGCCGTCCGGGAGATGTGATTATCTGCTCAGGCAACCTGGGAGATCATCACGCATGTATACTAAGCCACAGGATGGAAATAGAAAACAATATTAAAAGCGATTGTGCGGCATTAAACGATATTGTTGACGGACTTTTCGCAAAGGCAATAGACGTAAGAACCATGAGAGACGTTACGAGAGGCGGCCTCGGCACTGTACTCAATGAAATAGCCGAAAGTTCCAAGTGCAGAATAGAACTTGACGAAGACAGTATTCCGGTGAACCCGGAAGTGAGAGGATTTGCCGATATTCTGGGACTTGATCCTCTTTATATGGGAAATGAAGGTAAGATGATAGCCGTCGTACCTGAAGAACAGGCAGAAGAAGCGCTCGAAGCTGTAAGAGCAACTGTTCACGGTGCCGACGCGGCAGTTATCGGTAAGGTAACAGAAGGCACCGGAACGTATATCAGAACACGACTCGGTGCCACAAGAAGATTTGATGTATTGTACGGAGAAGGTCTCCCGAGAATCTGTTAGGGAAGAATGTATCAAAGGCCTTTTGCCCTATATTCGTTCATAATGCTGACAGAGGCGCTGCAGCCCAGTCTGTCTGCGCCTGCATCAATCAGCTTTAATGCACTCTTAAGAGTGCGGATTCCGCCTGAGGCCTTGACGCGGACTTTGCTTCCCGATGATTCTTTCATAATGCTGACGTGATTTGCAGTTGCGCCTGACGGAATTCCTTCGGCCGGTGTTGCGAATCCTGTTGATGTTTTCACGAAGTCGGCTCCTGCTATAGTAGCGCGGGCGCAGGCTTCTCTTATTTCCTCATCTGTCAGCAGGCAGGTTTCCAGAATGACTTTAAGGATTGCGCCGCCGTCGTGACATATTTCGGCAATGGTTTTAAGTTCATTTTCGATGGAATCCCAGTTTGAAGATATAGCATCTCCGATGTTCATTACAACATCGATTTCAGAGGCTCCGTCGGTGATTGCTCTGTCGGCCTCAAAGACTTTGACAGCTGTTGATGAGGCACCGAGAGGGAAGCCCGTAACGGCACACACTCTGACAGTGGAACCGAAGCTGCGGTTGAGAATCTTTATTTTTTCGGATGCAAATTTCACGAAACATCCGTTGACACATACCGACGCGAAATCGTTTTCGCACGCCTCTCTGCAAAGTGTTGCGATATCAGCTTCCGTTGCATTGGCTTTAAGTAGTGTGTGATCAAAATATTTGTTAAAATTATTCATTGTCTGATACCTCTCTTATGAGGATTATCATATCACAGCGAAACTTAGAATTGGAGATAAAATGAAAATACCGGAATTATTTAGACAGAAGAATAACAACAACAGACCTGTTTTCTCTCTGGAGGTGTTTCCTCCGAAGAGAAAGAAAAATATGGACTCGATATACAGTGCGGTTGATAAGCTTAAAGTGACCGACCCGGATTTTATTAGTGTTACATACGGGGCAGGCGGTAATATTGCAGATAACTCCACCTGTGATATCGCAGCTAACATTAAGAAAAAGTACGGAATCGAAACAGTAGCGCATCTTACATGTATCAATTCCACGAGAGACGACGTGAAGGTAATGATCGAGCGATTCAGAGATGCTGATATCGAGAACGTTATGGCTCTAAGAGGCGATATTGTGCCGGGCGAAGATATAAAAAGGGAATTTACTCATGCTAATGAGCTGGCAATAGAAATTCAGAGAAAGTGCAGTGATGACCTGGAAATTCTGGGAGCATGTTATCCGGAGGGGCATTACGAAAGTCCAAGCCGCGATGCGGATATACAGAATCTTAAGTATAAAATAGGAGCAGGCGTCAGAGTTCTTATTACTCAGCTGTTCTTTGACAACAGATGCTTTTATGGGTTTATCGACAATCTTAGGACGGTGGGTATAAACGTTCCTGTATCTGCAGGCATTATGCCTATAGTGAAAGCCAGTCAGATTGAAAAGACAGTACAGCTGTCGGGAGCAAGTCTGCCTCACAGATTCACTGAAATGATTGCGAAATATGAACACGATAAAGAAGGGCTCTACGAAGCAGGCATCGAATATGCCGTGAGACAGTGCCGTGAGCTGATAGAAAACGGCACGGAAGGAATTCATATCTATACAATGAATGACCCGGATGTTGCCATCAGGGTGCACGAAGGAATAAAGGATCTCCTGTAATTAACAGGCAGATCCTTTATTTTATTTTGCCGATACGAATCCGGACAGCATATACGGCAGGTTGATTTCAGAGTATCTCTTAAGAGAATACTCGCCGTTGCAAAGGCACCAGTCATACATAAGTGCCCGTTCGGTAAGGGCGTAGAGTTTGGTGAGGTCGTTTACGGTAAGGTCATCTCTGAATTCGCCTGATTCCTGACCGGCTGTGCATATTTTGCGCAAAAGCTTGTAATATTCACGATCCCTGTCCAGGAGGTGCTTCTCGCCTTTCGTGATAAGCTGAGTTGAGAAAAGCCTTGCCAGCAAATCAAGAGAAATGCTGTTTTCAATCATGGCAAATAGCTCTTTATTGAGAAACAGAAGTTTATTCATATTTGAATCGAAGTTGTTCAGTTGAGGTTCCAGTTCCTCATATTTTTTATCGAACATATATGATAATGTTCCGAGAAGAGAATCCTTGCTGTCGAAATAATGGTAGAAGGAGCCTTTGCTGGTGCCGGAAGCTTCTACGATTTCGTCGACTGTAGTTTCTTCGTATCCCTGCTCGTAAAACAGATCCCACGCAGCAGATATTATTTTTCCTTTTGTATCTCTCTTTGTTTTTTTGCTCATTGTGATACCTCCCGAATGGATTATCTCACACAATGGAGAAAGGGACAACACAAAGGACTTATTATGTGGTATACTGTTGGAGGATTTCTAAGGGGGTTAATATGGCAAATCAAAAAGGAAACATACAGGAGTACATATCGGAAAAAACGAGAGAGATTCTTGTAGGAAGGCTATCGTCAGAGAAATTCAGGGGTTTTCTTAAAGAAAACACGAGAAAAGTCGAGACGATGTTTACGTATTATCACTGTGCGCTGATGGAGGTCGAGACGAAATTCAAGGTTCTGAACGAGGAATTGTCTTTATCGAGAGATCACACACCTATAGAAACGATAAAAACAAGATTAAAGTCAATGGACAGTCTTGTGGAGAAGGTTGAACGGTGCGGCGTTGGTTTCAGTGTGGAGTCTATAATGGAGAATATCAATGATATTGCCGGGATAAGGATAATCTGTTCTTTTCAGGATGATATATATTCGCTGGTTGACAGCTTCCTGGGACAGGATGATATTACTCTGATTGAAAAAAAGGATTACATTGCTAATCCTAAGGAAAACGGCTACAGGAGTCTGCATCTTATTGTCTCAGTTCCGATTTATCTGGAGAAGCAGAAGCGAGACATGAAGGTTGAAGTCCAGTTCCGTACAATTGCCATGGATTTCTGGGCCAGTCTTGAACATAAGATAAAATACAAAAAGGACATTCCTGAAAGCAAAAGCACTAAACTTGTAAATGAGCTTAAGCTGTGTGCTGATATTACTGCTGATCTCGACAGAAAAATGCAGGAAATACGACAGGAGCTCGCAGAAGTATAAAATAAGTGTAAATTTTGTTTGGTATATCATTTAGAATAGTTTTTAGTCTAATTAATATTAACCGATAAATATATTGGAATTTCAATGTATTTATCGTTTTTTTAATAATATATTATATGTTTTAGTCTATACTTGATTCTGTATTGCGGTCTGTTACTTTGGATGGTATACTGGTTCAGGTAATCAAAAGTATAAGACAGAGAGAAGGAAAAAACATGAACGGAGAAATTTTAGCTTTTATTTTGTATTTTATTATGATTGTCGGAGTTGGTGTCTACTTCTTCGTAAAGAGCCGCAATTCGGGAAACGAAAAGGAATACTTCCTTGGCGGACGACAGATGGGACCTTGGGTAACGGCAATGTCCGCACAGGCATCTGATATGTCAGCGTGGCTGCTTATGGGACTTCCGGGCAGTATCCTGGCATTTGGATTCGGTCAGATGTGGATTGGAATCGGGCTGGCACTGGGAACAGCTGCAAACTGGATTTTCAATGCGAGCAGATTAAGAAGATTTTCGAAGGTTGCAGGGGATGCGATTACAGTTCCTCAGTATCTCAGTAACAGATTCGCTACGAAGAGTTATACACTGCAGATAATATGTGCAATTATTTTCTTCGTATGTTTCACAATATACGTTGCATCGGGATTTGTAGCGGGAGCTACAGTATTCACGACAATATTCCCGGCTCTCAGCATGCAGACGGCGATGATAATATTCGCACTTGCTATGCTGGCTTGTACATTCCTTGGCGGATTCAAGGCAGTATGCTGGACAGACTTTTTCCAGGGACTTCTTATGGTAGCTGCTCTTATGGCGGTTCCTATTATCATAGTGGCAACGCAGAACCTGGATACAGCGGCACTTTCTGAGGTGTATTCATATAAGGATGCAGTATCGGGAGAAATGGTAGAATGTTCATTCGGTGCAGGAATTTTTGACGCATCCTGGCAGGATGTAGTATCAGGTCTCGCATGGGGTCTGGGATATTTCGGAATGCCGCACATTCTCGTAAGATTTATGTCAATCGAAAAGCCTTCGATGATTAAGAAGAGTGCGACAGTTGCAATTATATGGGTAGTTGTGGCGCTTCTGGCAACGACGGTAATAGCATACTTCGGAAGAATGATTATAGCTGAAGAGCTTCTTACTCAGGGCATGCAGAAGATGGTGTTTGTGGAATTTGCAAGAAGACTGTTCCCTGCATTTATCGCAGGAATACTTCTGGCTGCAATTATGGCGGCTTCAATGTCTACAGCGGATTCACAGCTGCTGGTTGCTTCAAGTTCATTTACATCTGATATATACAAGCCGATTCTCCGCAAGAATGCAGGTGATAAGGAAGTGCTGTGGGTAGGAAGAATTGTTGTTGTAATCGTTACAATCATTGCGTTTTTCGTGGCATCAAGCAAGGGTGCCGGAGCTCAGGCAATTATGAATCTCGTTGAAAACGCATGGGCAGGCTTTGGATCCTCATTCGGACCTGTAATGATTCTGTCGCTTTACTGGAGACGACTTACATACAGGGGCGCTGTTGCAGGTGTTGTAGGCGGCGGACTTGTTGATATTCTCTGGTACAATTTCCTGAGCGGAACCGGTATTTACGAACTCTTCCCGGGATTTATCGCAGGGCTTATCTGTGCTGTTGTCGTAACTCTTATTGATAAACAGCCTGAGAAGGAAGTTCTTGATATATTTGATAAAGCAACTGATACATCATTTGATGAATAATTTGATGAATGATGAATAAGGAGACGGAATATGGCATTTGAACTTGGTAGATACACACATCCTGATTTTACGGAAAGCAGATTTGTCAATGCACCGGATGCTGTGACGGCACCGGCTCCCAGAGACAAGGCTGCCCCTGAATACTTTCATGCGATGTCAATCTTTCCGGAGTATTTCAAGATAAATGGTCAGTGGATTTTGCCAGAAGATTCGAGAATGGATTGTGTTCCTGTTTTGGAGGACGGCAAAATTCATGTACGCGAATTCAGAAATCTGAAGAAGGGCGATATGTGTATACTGGGAAGAACTGAGGAATGTGAAGAAGGAATATATGTGCATTCCAACGGTTTCACTTTCCCGGGTGAAGATGATGGATACACGAATTCATTTGCTTTCAGACAGAGCAGAAGCAGAGAGACGGCCTATTCATATGATTACAGCAATATATATGAGCTTCTGGAATATGAGAGAGATAACGGCGGATACATTACATGGGTCATGGGACCGGCATGTGCTTTTGACGCAGGTGCGAGAGAAGCGTTTTCACAACTTGTTGATAGAGGATATGTAAGTGCTCTTCTTGCAGGAAACGCTCTGGCCACTCACGATCTTGAGGGGGCATATCTCGGGTCTGCACTGGGAGTTGATATCAATACTCAGAAGCCGTATTTCAACGGTCATTACAATCACCTTGTTACAATTAACAAGATAAACACATACGGATCGATTCCTGCATTTATTGAAGGAGAAGGAATCGATAACGGAATAATATACAGCTGTGTTAAGAACAATGTGCCTTTTGTCCTTAACGGGTCAATAAGAGATGACGGACCGCTTCCTGAAGTGTATGAACACACTTATGTAGGGCAGGACGCCATCAGAAATCACGTGAGAAAATCAACGACAGTTATTGGAATGGCAACGGTTCTGCATACAATAGCAGCAGGTAATATGACACCTAGTTACAGAGTTCTCGAGGACGGAACCGTAAGACCGGTTTATTTCTATAATGTCGACACATCGGAATTCGCAGTTAACAAACTGGGTGACAGAGGAAGTCTGGCTGCCAAAGGTATAGTTACCAATGTTCAGGACTTCGTGAGAAATCTGGCGAAGAACTTAAAGTAGTTCTTCACCCCAGTCACTGAGCTGCTCGAGTACAGGCATGAGCCTGTCGCAGATTTCAGTAGTGGAATATTCAACTCGGACGGGTACTTCCAGGTATTCATTACGCCTGATGAGCCCGTCCTTTTCAAGTTCATGGAGTGCATTGGCCAGGCTTGCGCCGGAGATACCGTCAAGTTTACGGCGAAGCTGGTTATAACGTAAGGGTCCCCGGTTGTTCAGTGCGCATATTATCTGAACTTTCCACTTGCCTCCTATTATGGTCATTGCCTGATTAAGGGGGCATTTTTCCATACACGGACAATCATAATGTGTTTCTATCATTGGAATACTCCTTGTTCTGCCTTCTGTATCGTTTTAGCATAAAGGTAAAAATTTTTTGACTTATTGATGTACCTTTGCCTTAATGGTAACATAATTATATCAGGTAAAAAAAATAGAGTAAAGGAGAAGGCGAAATGACATATCTGTTTCAGGGATTGCTTCTGGGTTTTGCTTACGTGATGCCTATCGGTACTCAGAACATGTTTGTAATAAATACTGCGCTTACACAGAAGAAAAGGAGGGTTATTGCTACTGCCCTTATAGTATGTTTCTTCGACGTAACACTGGCGGCAGCATGTTTCTTCGGTGTCGGTGCAGCAATAAGTGCTCTTAAGTGGCTGCAGCTGATTATACTGGGTGTAGGATCTCTTGTTGTAATCTGGATTGGCATAGGACTCATAAGATCTTCAGGAACCCTTGACAGGAACCAGGATGTTTCGATGCCGATTTTAAGTGTAATATGGAAGGCATGTGTTGTAACGTGGTTTAATCCTCAGGCGATAATAGACGGAACTATGCTACTCGGTGCATTCAGAGCTGCTCTTCCGGGACCGTCGGGAATGGCTTTTATTATCGGTGTATGCATGGCATCATTCATATGGTGGATGGGAATGTCATCTATAGTCAGCCTTTTTGCGGATAAAATAAGCGATAAGGTTTTGAGAGTGATTAATATTATATGCGGTGCAATTATTGTATTTTACGGACTTAAGCTGATATGGAACTTTATTGGGCTGACAGGCATTCTGTAATATGATTTTGTGATATAATGTGGGGGCATAATATAAGGAGCAGATTAAAGAGGATGAATTAAAACAGGAGGGTATTATGAATTACAGAATTCTTGGCGATTCGGACACACCGATGATCGATATCAGTCTCGGCAGAGGCGAAGTAATCAAGGCCGAACGCGGAGCAATGGTATTCATGCAGAATGTTGACCTTAAGGGGGAAACGAACAGCAGGAAAAGCGGACTCGGAGGTCTTGTGGGAGCCTTGGCACGCAGTGCGGTAAGCGGCGAGAGTATGTTTATTACTAAAGCGACCGGACTTACAGACGGAGCGCGTCTGGGAATAGCGCCTGCCGTGCCTGGTAAAATAGACTGTCTTGAAGTGGGCGGAAGCCGGCAGTACAGATTAAATACAGGCGCATTCCTGGCATGCGATAATTCTGTTTCATATAACATAAGAAGCCAGGATCTGGGGAAAGCATTCTTCGGAGGTACGGGCGGACTCTTTGTTATGGAAACTGAAGGTACCGGACAAGTTCTTATTAATGCTTTCGGGGATATGATCGTACTTGACGTAAATCCTTCCAGCCCGCTGGTAATAGACAACGAACATGTGGTGGCATGGGATATAAATCTTGATTACAATATCCGTATTGCTTCCGGCACATTCGGATTTATGTCGGGAGAAGGTGTTGTGAATGAATTTTACGGCACAGGTAAGGTTATTATCCAGACGAGAAATATCAGATCCCTTTCTGAGGAAGTTGCTAAATTCATACCGACATCAAATGGACGTTAAGGCATACTTTAGGGACGATTAGCAATAAGTAACAGTATACTTAAAAACAGAGCATATCACATTTTTTTGTGGGTTGCTCTTTTTTTATGAAACAGCAACCATCGTTTTATTTGTAGTGTTAAAGCCTGTTTTATAGTATAATAAACTCTGTATGAATGATTTTAGAAAAAAGGAGAAAGAAGGATTAATGATTACAAAAAAAGAAATAAGAAAACAGGTTCTGGCTGAGAGAAAATCACTGGACAGCGACTCCGTAAGCCTTGCATCACAGGTGATATGCAGAAAAATCATGGAACTGCCTGCTTACGAAGTATCTGAGAATATATGCCTGTACATGCCGATAAATAATGAAGTTGATGTGATGCTTCTTGCCGAAGAAGCTAAGGCAGCCGGTAAAAAAGTGTGGCTGCCGAAGGTATGCGGAGAAGAGATGGAATTCAGAGCATATGAAAGCGAGGAACAGCTTGTAACGGGAGCATATAATATCAAAGAGCCTGTATCGGAGGAGACTCTCGAAGCAAACAGTGAAACTCTTGTTATTATGCCGGGAGCAGTATTTACTCCGGAGCGTGACCGTATAGGATACGGCGGAGGATATTACGATAAGTATCTGGCTACGAACAGCATGTGTACAACAGTCGCTGTATGTTACGACTTCCAGATTGTAGATGAGATTCCGGTTGAGGAACATGATATAAAACCTGATTTTCTGGTAAGCGATATCAGTATATTCAGGTAGCGGGGTGAGTGAAAATGAATATTTTATATACAACGCTTAAATTACAGAAGACCTTTGAGGAGTATGAGCTTTGCAGATTGCAGGCTGAACAGGTTGGAAGGCTGGCACGTAAACTTCAGGATAATGAAGTTACCATCGCTGTAATAGGGCAGTTTAAGAGAGGCAAGACTACACTGGTAAACAGTATCCTCGGCAAGAAATTACTGCCTACAGGAATAGTTCCGATTACTGCAGCTGTTACAAGAATAGAGTATGGCAAGGAAAGCTCGAAGGTTTATTTTAAAAACGGGTTATCCAGGGAGACAGCAATCTCTGAACTTCAGGATTATATCAGCGAGCAGAAAAACAGAGATAACGAAAAGGGTGTTGCGGAAGTAGAGTTACATACAGAGTCGGATTTCCTGAAGGATGGAATGATTCTCGTTGATACGCCGGGAGTCGGTTCCGTCCACGAGAGCAACTCAAGATCGGCATATGATTTCGCAAGGGAAAGTGACGGAGTGATTTTCATGCTTTCTGTTGACAGTCCAGTTAATCAGATAGAAATAGATTTTCTCAGAAGCGTGAAAAAATATGCAGGAAAATTCTACTTTACAGTTAACAAGACAGACACTATCGGCAGAGATGATTTAAGAGAGTATCTGGAATACTGCACATCTCTGATATCGGATATAATGCGCTGCGACGAAAAGGAAGTAAGGATAATTCCAATCAGTGCGAAAGAGGAAACCAATATTGATGTTCTGGCAGACACAATAAGAAACGACCTTCTGACACAAGCACCTGAAATAATGAAGCAGTCAGTAACTCTGAAGCTTTTGGATATACTTAAGAACACACGTGTGCAGATACGTTCCTACAGGGAGGTTCTGAACATGGCACCGAATGCTTTTAACAGCAGATTCAAGGAGTTTAACGGGTTTCTTGATGAAGAGCGTGAGAAAATCCATGACGCGGCGTCACAAGGCAGGAAGATTTCAAGAGCCTCAATATATGAGAAGGAGGCTGTACTGACAGCAAAAATAAGAGAACTGTTCGGCATTGAGTATTTTTATTATGTGGACAGAGAATCTGCGGGAGAAATGATATCACCGGAGGAATACTCCGAAGAGATGGATAGTGTTCTTAATGATATAAAAGAAGTCCTTAATTCCATTTTCATGTACAAAGAAGAAAACGCATATACTGTAGCGAGAAGAATAGAAGATCTCAACACGCTTATGCATACAATGGAAAAGTACGAGAGAGAACTGAAAAGGGATATGGACTGATGGGAAAAGAAGAACATGCTTTCAGAAGAATAGAGAAGGACATAAAAGCCGGTAAGATTCCCGGTGTCGTAGTTCTCATGGGGAGAGAAGAGTACCTCGTTGAATTTTACAAGAATAGGCTGAGCCGTATGTTTATAAATGAAGCAACGAAGAGTCTCGACCTTGTTACACTTTCGGTCGGAAGCCTTACTCTTGACGATATAATTTCAAATGTGGAAACTATCAGCATGATGTCCCGCCGAAAAGTTGTATGTGTACCTTATTTCTTTGACAGCAAGGGGAAAATGCCTGATGCTTTTGCAAAATCCGAAGAACAGACTAAAGGCCTGGTTGAGTATATTAAAAGTATTCCCGAAGGAGCTCTGCTGATTCTGACTGCAGATGAACCGGAAGAATACAGAGACAGGATGGCGCTGAGAAAATCGCCTGTTGTCAAGGCTGTGGAAAACAGCGGAAAAGTATATGATTTCACATCTCTTGACGGTCCGGATTTAAACGGATTCATCGATAAGCGTCTCAGCAGATCGGGCAAAATCTACAGGAGAGGCATTCCGTCTCTGATAGGGGATATCAGCGGATACGGAAACGATAAGATAGATTACAGACTGTTCGATCTTGATAATGACATAAAGAAGCTGCTGGCATACGTCGGAGACAGAGAAGAAATAACAGCCGAAGATGTGAGAAAAACTATTGTTTCCAATCCGGAGAACAATATTTTCGCTATGGTTGAGGCGGCCGGAAAGAACAGGAAGGATGAGGCCCTGAGGCTTTTGCACAATCTGCTGGAATCGGGGTATAATGAATTCGGAATACTGTCTATGCTGGCAAATGAGCTGGAGATTATGCTTATGGCAAAGGAGCTCAGAGAGGAAGGCAAAAATGCCGGTGAAGTATTCCGTGTAATAAAGGAAATTAAAGACAAGAACAACAGCCTTAAGGAATACAAAGTCAGGAAGGCACTTGAGGCATCCGGAAGGTTTTCGAGAGAGAATCTGAAGAGGATACTGGCAAATCTCTATGAAGTGGATGAGAACGTTAAAAGCGGGATGATGCCTGCAGAACTGGCACTGGAGTTTTTTATTGGGAGAATGTAGGTGCGATAATGCCGAAAGAAAAGAGAACAATTAAAATAGGACAGTTTGAAGCGGATATGATGCTTGTACTCGTAACGCTTTGCTGGGGTGTGTCGTATTTTATGATGTCAATATGCCTGGAGGAAATGGGACCCTTCACACTGAATTCCTTTAGATTCCTCGGAGCTTTCGCTGTAGCATTTATTGTGGCATTTCCCAAAGTGAAACATGTCAGCATGACAACGATCAAATATTCCGTATTTATTTCCATATCACTTATATTCGTATATATCGGAGCAACATTCGGAGTAATGTACACGACACAGTCAAATGCAGGCTTCTTCTGTGCAACATCGACAGTATTCACGCCGATTCTTGTCTTTATTGTCAAGAAGGTAAAACCGGACATGAAGCTGGCCGTTGTAATTGTAATGTGTACGGCGGGAATAGCACTGATGAGTCTTGACAGCAATATGAAGATGTCAATAGGAGATCTGCTGTGTCTCATGTGCGGAGTGGCATACAGCTTCGATTTGCTTATAACCGAGAATGCCGTTGCCCATGAGGATGTAGATGCGTTTCAGCTGGGAGTGTATCAGCTTGGTTTCACAGGAGTGTGGATGCTTATTCTGTCATTCATATTTGAGGAGCCGTGTCTGCCTCAGTCTGCGGGATGCTGGTTATCTGTTGTTTTCCTCGCTGTATTCTGCACAGGTGTAGCATTCGTTGTTCAGGCGGTGGCGCAGCAGTATACATCGGCTACTCATGTAGGTGTAATATTCGCCCTTGAGCCTGTATTTGCAGGAATCGTTGCCTTTGTTTTCGCCGGTGAAAGGCTTTTGCCGAGAGCATATTTCGGTGCGGCAATAATGCTTATTAGCCTTATAATAATGGAAATAGACATTAAAAATTTGATTTCGAAATACTGCATACAGAAGCGTGTGAGGTAGACTTTTTGTATGTAGTTTGATAGAGTAATTACAATTAGGTAATTTTTAGTTTAGGAGGACTGATCAAATGAGTGAAAAAGTATGCGATTGTGGTTGCTGCTGCGATAAAGCTGCACAGTTTGCAGAGCTCGCACCAACACTTGAAAAGTATGCGAAAGTACCCGGAAGTCTTATTACAATATTGCAGAAGACTCAGGAAATCTACGGATACCTTTCAGTAGATGCAATTAATTACATTTCAGAGTGCACGGGAATTATGCCTGCGAAAATCTATGGTGTTGCAACATTCTATGCACAGTTTAGACTTAAACCAATCGGAAAATATCTTATTATGCTTTGCAAGGGAACGGCATGTCACGTTAACGGAGCCGATATGATTGAAGAAGCAATAAGTGAGCATCTTAATATTCAGGATGGCGAAACTACAGAAGACGGACTGTTTACACTTAACAACGTTGCCTGCCTCGGATGCTGCTCGCTGGCACCGGTAATGATGGTGAAGAGTGTAGACGGAGACGAAACCTACGGAAACTTAACAAAGGACTCCGTAAAAGAAGTTCTTGATGAAATAAGGGCAAAGGCATAGGAGGTGAGAAGGATGAGAGTTGTAGTTGGACAGGGCAGCTGCGGAGTTGCTACCGGCGCCAGAAAGACAGCGGCAGAATTTGAAAAACTCATAAAAGAGAGAAATCTTGACATTCCTGTAACAGTAACGGGATGTGTAGGAACCTGCTATCTTGAGCCTATTGTTGACGTATACGAAGACAATGGAGATATGACAAGATACGTGAAGGTTCAGCCTGATAAGGCAACTAAGATTGTAGAAGAACATCTGGCAGGCGGCAAACCTGTGGAAGAACAGACAATCAGTGCGGAAGACGAAGAATTCGTTGCAAAGCAGCAGAGAGTAGTTCTCAGAAACTGTGGTGTAATAAATCCGGAAGATATTGAAGATTACCTGGCGGTTGACGGATACAAGGCAATCGAGAAGGTGCTGAAGTCAATGACACCTGAAGAGGTAATAGAAGAAATAAAGATATCAGGACTCAGAGGAAGAGGCGGTGCGGGATTCCCGACATGGTTCAAGTGGAATGCAGCACTGCAGAACAATGGCAGCGAGAAGTATCTTGTATGTAATGCCGACGAAGGAGACCCGGGCGCATTTATGGACAGATCAGTCCTGGAAGGAGACCCGCATTCACTTCTGGAAGGAATGATTATCGGCGGATATGCCATGAAGGCAACCGAAGGCGTAATCTACTGCCGTGCCGAATACCCTCTGGCAATCAAGAGACTTGAAATTGCTATGGAGCAGGCAAGAGAAAAAGGATTCCTCGGCAAGAACATCTTCGGAAGCGGATATGATTTCGATATTAGAATCAAGGCAGGAGCCGGTGCTTTTGTATGCGGAGAAGAAACTGCACTTATCGCATCACTGGAAGGTGAAAGAGGCATGCCTAGACTTAAGCCTCCGTTCCCTGCAGCAAAGGGCTACTGGCAGCAGCCTACAGATATAAATAACGTAGAGACACTCGCAAATGTACCGTGGATTATTTACAACGGCGGAGCAGCATTTGCTGAATTCGGAACAGAGAAATCCGCAGGTACTAAGGTATTCGCTCTGGCAGGTAAAATCAAGAAGGGCGGACTTGTGGAAGTACCTATGGGAATGACTCTTAGAGAAGTTCTTTACGGAATCGGCGGAGGAATTAAGAACGACAGAGAATTCAAGGCAGTACAGATGGGAGGTCCGTCAGGCGGATGTATTCCGGCAAGCCTTATCGATACACCTGTAACATATGAGGATATTAACAAGACAGGTGCCATAGTAGGTTCCGGCGGTATGATAGTAATGGACGAAGATACCTGTATGGTAGACATGGCAAGATACTTCCTGAACTTCACAAGAGACGAGTCCTGCGGAAAGTGCAACTACTGCAGAATCGGTACGAAGAGAATGCTTGAAATCCTCGAAAGAATCACAGAAGGCAAGGGAGAAGACGGAGATATCGAAAAGCTTGAAGAACTTGCTGTTAAAATCAAGGAAGGATCCCTCTGCGGTCTCGGACAGACAGCACCTAACCCTGTTCTTACGACAATAAGATACTTCAGAAACGAATATGAGGATCATATTTACAACAAGAAGTGTACAGCTCATTCCTGCAAGGCTCTTATCAGGTTTGATATTACAGACGCATGTAAGGGATGTACCCTCTGTGCAAGAAACTGCCCTGTAGATGCAATATCCGGAAATGTCAAGGAAGTTCATGTTATTGACCAGGATAAGTGCATCAAGTGCGGCAAGTGCATGGATCACTGCAAGTTTAATGCAATAGAGAAGAACTAGGGAGGAGGAACAAGCCATGGATAAATTCAGATTAAATATTAACGGCAAGGAAGTAACAGGACTTCCGGGCCAGACAATACTCGAAGTGGCAAGAGAGAATGACATTTTCATTCCTACTCTCTGTTACGACGAAAGAACAAAGATTTACGGTTCCTGCGGAATCTGTATGTGCGAAGTTGAAGGCAATCCTAAACTGTGTAAAGCATGTGCAACAGTAATTGCACCGGGAATGGTAGTAAATACAAATACAGAAAGAGTTATTGAATCAAGAAAGACAAATCTGGAACTTCTGCTTTCAAACCACACAGGTGACTGCAGACCTCCGTGCGTACTGGAATGTCCTGCACAGACAGATTGTCAGGGATACGTAGGCCTTATCGCCAACGGTGAATACGAAGCTGCCAACGAGCTTATCAAGGATAAGATTCCGCTTCCGGCATCGCTGGGAAGAGTTTGCCCTCATCCTTGTGAAACAGCATGCAGAAGAGGTCTCATAGATGAACCTGTATCAATCCAGCAGCTTAAGAGATTCGCCGCAGACGAAGATCTTTTCCTGGGAGAAGACAGATTCATCCCTGAAATAGAAGAAGAAACAGGTAAGAGAGTAGCTGTAATAGGTGCCGGCCCTATGGGTCTTTCGGCAGCATACTTCCTCAGACAGATGGGACATGAAGTAACTGTCTTCGAATCAATGCCTAAGGCAGGAGGAATGCTGAGATACGGAATTCCTGAATACAGACTTCCTAAGACAGTGCTGGATGATGAAATCAGAACTATCGAAATGATGGGAGTTGAACTCATTACCGATACAATGATTGGTGTGGATATTCCGTTCGATACAGTATACGAAGATTTTGATGCTGTACTTCTGGGAATCGGGGCATGGATTTCAACAGGTGTAGGATGTCCGGGAGAAGACGCTGAAGGCGTAATCGGAGGAATCGACTTCCTGAGAAAGGTAGTAAGAAACGAAGAAATCAGTCTAGGTAAAAAGGTTGCCATAGTAGGCGGCGGAAATACTGCTATGGATGCCTGCAGAACTGCAGTAAGACTGGGTGCTGAAGAGGTTTACAACATCTACAGAAGAACCAAGGACGAAATGCCTGCAGATATGATAGAAATCGAAGAGGCTGAGGAAGAAGGAGTAATCTTCAAGAACCTGACAAATCCTCTTGAAATCATAAAGGACGAAAACGGACACGTTAAGGAAGTTGTTCTTCAGTGTATGGAACTCGGAGAAGCAGACGAATCAGGAAGAAGACGTCCTGTTCCTATTGAAGGAAAGACAGAAACTCTTGAACTTGATACAGTGATTCTGGCAATCGGCCAGGCAGTAGATGCGTCAATATTTGACTGTGATAAGACAGGAAAGGGCGCAATCGCATACGATAAGGAAACATTCATGACTTCAATTCCGGGCGTATTCGCAGGCGGAGACTGCGGTAATGACAAGATCAGCATTGCCGTTGAAGCAATTGCAGATGCCAAGAAGGCAAGTGAAGTTATCGATGCATATCTGGACGGAGAAACAATCAGATACAAAAAGCCTTATTTCGTAACAAGAGATGATATAAACGAAAAGACATTTGAAGACAGGGAAAGAGAATGCAGACCTGAACTGCCTCAACTCTCACCGGAAGAGAGAAAAGACAACTTCAGCGAAGTGATTCCTGAAGCTTATACTGCAGAAGACGCAGAGAAGGAAGCTTCAAGATGTCTTGAATGCGGATGTCACGATTACTTCGAGTGCAAGCTCATCGATCTGGCTCACCAGTATGATGTTGAACCTGACAGATTCGCAGGCGACAAGAATAAAGTGGAATTCGAAGATGACCATCCGTTCATTGTAAGAGATCCGAACAAGTGCATACTCTGCGGACTTTGCGTGAGAGTATGTGACGAAGTAATGGGCGTTGGCGCTCTTGGTCTGGTAAACAGAGGTTTCGACACAGTTGTAAAGCCTAATCTCGAGAAGCCGCTGGCTAAGTCAGGATGCGTTTCATGCGGACAGTGCGTAAGCGTATGTCCTGTAGGCGCTCTTCAGGAGAGAACAACAATGGTTAAGGAAGTTCCGCTTCCTACAGTTGAAACAGAAACTACATGTTCATACTGCTCAGTAGGATGCAGCATGATTCTCGAAAGCTACGGAGATATGCTCATCAAGGCAAATCCTGACAAAGAGGGTGTTGTTAACAAAGGCCTCCTCTGCGGAAAGGGCAAGTGGGGATTTGACTGTTCAATGCTTGAAGATAAGCTTGATGCACCGCTTATCAAGAATGGTGACTCCTTCAGAGAGGCAGATTATCACGAAGCACTGACACTTATCGCCAAGAAGATGCAGTCAACAGCGGCTAAGTACTGTCACAATCACATAGGTGTTGCGATTTCTGACAGATACACTAATGAAGAAGCATATGCTATCAAGTCAATGGCAGAAGCAATTGGTGCCAAGGTATTCTCGGCAAACAACAGAGCAAGCGGTATCAGGGATGTAATCGGACATGATGCTTCACCGAACACAATTGATGAACTTCTCAGCACTAACCTGATTCTTGCAATCGGATACAATGCTTCAGATAATCCTGTAATAGCAATCAAGATGAAGCAGGCAGCCGAAGCCGGAGTGAAGACAGTGCTTATCAACCCGGCAGGTTATCCGCAGCACATTTCAGGCGTAAGCAAGGAAGTTTATGCAGAAGACCTGGGATTCCTGAAAGAAGTTGCAAAGGCAATAATCGACAGCGGCAAGGCAGTAAAGGCTGAAGGATATGATGAATTCGCAGCAGGACTTGAATCTGTAACCGTAAGCGACGAAGCCAAGGAAATAGCAGATATGTACCTGGGAGCCAAGAAAGCTATGATCGTCTTCAATCAGAACTTCATCAGCGTTGAAGCGGCAACACTGATCGGTGATATTGCAGTTCTCAGCGGACATATCGGTTCACCTCGTGACGGAATCCTTCAGATTAAGGCGAAGAACAACTCACAGGGACTTGTTGATATGGGTATTACAGCCGGTGCGGAAGAACTTGAAAACCTCAAGGCATTATTCGTATTCGGAGAAGAATTTGATGTTGACAGAGAAAACCTCGAATTCCTCGCTGTATGTGACACTCACATGACAGATCTGGCAGCAAAGGCAGATGTTGTTATACCGGGAACAGGTTTCGCATCTACTTACGGAACATACACAAATACAGAAAGAAGACTTCAGCTTGTTGAAGCGGCCATTGATGAGGACGTTGAACTTTCCAACTGGGAAGTTGCGGCTGAAATCATGGAAATATTCGAAGTTGAATGTCCGTGGGAAGATACAGACGATATCAGCAGAGAGATGGATGACTATGTACCTGCCTACAAGTACGGAGAAATCGGTGAGGTTCTCGGCGGAGTTCTTATGCCTGTAGAACCTAAGCTTGTTTCCGTCGGAGCAGATAAGTTCGCAGATCCTCTCAAGTGCACTGACAGTCTTATGAATGTTATTGCACAGCGTCTGCCAAAACCGGCAAATCCGACAGAATAATAGTTGAAAATACAACATGGAGTGTGCTGTGAACATGTCACGGCACACTCTTTTTATGCTATAATGGTTACATGGATAACAGTATTATGTGTAAAAAAACAGTTCGTGTGGGTGATAAAGCATCCCTCACAAAAAAATTTACAGAAGACGATATTAAGGCTTTTGCAGAGCTTACTCTTGATGATAACGGCATGCATCTTGATCCGGAACTTTCCGCCAGAGGATTGTTCAGAAGACCTGTAGTACACGGAGTTCTTGTGGGCAGCCTGATTTCATCGGTAATGGGTACGCAGCTTCCGGGACACGGAACTGTTCTTCAGGATGAAGATATTAAATTTCTTAATCCTGTTTATGCCGGGGAGGAAATCACTGCCGCTGTCGAGCTTGTTGAGGTGATTGAGGAACGCAGATACTATATCGGTAAACTATACGGAACCTGTCACAATCAGGACGGAGTGCTCGTTGCCGAAGCCCGGTGCAGTCAGCTTATGTTAAAGCGATTTTTTACAGTAGAAGATGAGAAAGGAAATGAAAATGACTAATCTTGAAAAGTACAATGAAGCATATCTTATGAATTTCAAAATTTCGAAAGACGATCTCCCTACTTTAGAGTATCAGGGGATTTTTGAATGGGATTCTGTAGGTCATATGGATCTGATAGCGGATCTTGAAGCAGCCTTCGGCATCCACCTTGATACTAAAGATGTACTGCGTCTTACTTCATATGAGAAGGGAAAGACCATTCTCGCTGAATACGGAGTTGAAATATAGCAGTGATAATAAGAGTATTTTCCGAAAGGACAGACGGAAACTGTTACATTGTACAGGAAGGTGACAGGGCTGTTGTAATTGATCCCGCAGAAAGCGAGATTGTTTCAAATCAGCTGGAAACAAGAACACTTACGCCTGAATATATTATTCTTACTCATGAGCATTTCGATCATATAATGGGTCTGGAGGACTTGAGAAATGCATATGGAATTCCTGTAATTGCCAGCACAGCGTGCAGTAATAATATTCAGACGGTTAAAGGGAACCTTTCTAATATTTCCGGTATTCTGGAGTATTTCAGAACAGGATGCGTACCTGAAGAGACAATTGAACCCTTCGTATGCCAAAAAGCTGAAATAACATTTGACGATCAGTATGAGTTCACATGGAGAGGTCATACCTTTTCATTCATTAGAATACCCGGTCATTCTCAGGGCAGTGTAATGATAACCCTTGACGGTGAATCGGCATTTACCGGGGATTATCTGATTCAGGGCAGAGAAGTAATTACCCGGTTAAAGGGCGGCAATACAGAGGATTACGAGAAAACAGCATGTCCGGTTCTGGAGTCGATTCCGGAAGGAGTACATATATATCCCGGACATGAAGGAGATTATGTCAAAGGGGAGGAAACGTAATGGAGAGAAAGGAATATCTGGAAAGAAAGCCTTTTTCTTTCTCACAGGAAGAAAAGAATGATTTTTTCAGTGACGAGATATTGCGCATGTCGGAAGCTCACAGGAAAGGGTGCCCTGAATATGACAGAATATGTTCAGGTCTGGGAGAGGAAGCACCTTATATTCCTGTTACGCTGTTTAAGGATCTGGAACTCTGCAGTGTTCCGGAAGATAAAATAATAAGAAAAATAACATCTTCGGGAACATCGGGGCAGCAGGTATCAAAGATATTTCTCGATGGAGAGACATCCATGGCGCAGCAAAGCGCCCTCTGTATGATTACCGGTGATTTTATCGGCAGCAGGAGAATACCTATGCTTATTATCGATTCTCCTGATGTGCTTCGCGACAGGAAGAAATATTCCGCCAGAGGTGCGGGAATCATGGGTTTTTCAATGATGTCCTCGAAACGTTTTTATGCCCTGGACAATGACATGAAACCGGATTTTGATTCCATAAAGGCATTTATTGAGGAAGCAGGTGACGGGCCGTCCTTTGCTTTTGGATTCACATATATGATATGGGAGTATTTCTGCAGGCCGTTCCTCGAATCGGGGACAGACTGTAAACTCGGAAACTGCACTCTTATTCACGGAGGCGGCTGGAAAAAGCTGCAGAATATAAGTGTTTCCGATGAAGTGTTCAAAGATGGATTGAGAAAAACCTGGGGTATAGAGAAAGTAAGCAATTATTACGGTATGGCAGAGCAGACAGGAAGTATTTTCATGGAATGTGAAGAAGGAAGGCTCCATGCCAGTTCCTATTCTGACATACATATTTTGAATCCCGAGGATTTCAGTGAATGCGGCATCGGGGAATGGGGGCTCATTGCTCTCGATTCGCTTTTGCCGGAATCATATCCCGGACACAGACTGCTGACAGAGGATTACGGAAGAATATTAGGCGAAGACAACTGCCCGTGCAGAAGAAAAGGCAGATATTTTCAGATAGGCGGCAGAATAAAAAAGGCTGAAGTTAGAGGATGCAGTGATACCTTCGAGAAGGGAACTGAAGAGGAGAAAAAAGACTTTTCGGTTATCGGAGGTCTTTATCCTCCGGAAATACAGTCAGTTGACAATTTCGACGAAAAGGTGATGAGCTTCCTTAAAGATTTATCCGATGCTCTCACGAAGAAACCCGGATGCCGCAGAATGCCGGAGATATACGCGCTGGGATTCTGGTGCAGGGAAGGTCATCTGAATCAGATTAAAGAGAGGCAAAGGCGAAAGAGCAGAGGTTCAGGTCTTGTCCTGCATATTGCCCCTTCAAATATGCCTACAATGTTTGCATATTCATGGATAACCTCTCTTATGGCGGGAAACAGCAATGTCGTACGCCTTTCGGGGAGAACTTCGGATATAACTGAAATGCTGTTGAGTGAGATTAATGCTGTTCTCGAAAAACAGGAGCACGAATCCGTAAGAAAGAGAAATGCATTTGTGAGATTTCCGAGAGGCAGCAGGTATCTGGAAGAAATCTCCGCAAAAGCATCGGCAAGAGTTGTATGGGGCGGCGACAGCACAGTTGCGGAAGTGTGCGCAGTTCCTTCATCTGAGAAATGCAGGGATATTACATTCCCTGACAAATACTCGATTGCAGTTATGGATGCAGAATATATCGATTCGCTGAATGAAGTTGAACTGAGACAGCTGGTGCATCTGTTTTATAACGATACATACGGAGCCGATCAGAACGCCTGCTCAAGCCCGCGGACTGTATTCTGGCTAAAGGCAAGGGATGGCGGTGCCGTGAAAAAATGGTGGGACGCACTGGCGGCCGAAGCAGGAAATTATAATCTTCAGCCATGGATTGCCACAGAAAAGTACAGAACTCTTTGCAGAACAATTGCCTCATGCAAAGGCTTAAAAACTGCGCAGTGCTACGGCAACAGACTGTATGTGGTTCCTTTTGAAAATGTGGAATGCAGACTTGAGGAGCTGGAGGGTAAATTCGGAATCTTCTATGAAAGCATGCTGAAGGATATTTCAGAGATATATCCTTATCTCAACGATAAAATTCAGACTGTTGTTTGCTGTGGCATTAACGAAGAAGAGTTCCTTGAAAAGGTAAGAGAGGCGGATTGTGCAGGTGTTGACAGAGCTGTATCGGTTGGAGAGGCTCTGAATTTTGATACAATATGGGACAGAAAGGATATTATTGATCTTTTATCAGAGTGACAGATATGTATTTTTTTGATAAAAATATAGAGTTTTCAGGCAATATTGCCTGTCTTGACGATGAAGGCAAAGCATTTACATATGAACAGATATGGGACATGGGAGACAGAATGACAGAGAACATCCTTGCCGGAAGTCTTGTTCTCTTGCTGTGTTCAAACAATGTGGAGAGCTATTGTATTTATATGGCACTCTTGAGAAAAAGATGTCCTGTAATTCTGCTGGGAAACAGCGTTGACAAGCAGCTGATTAACGAGATGAGAGATACCTACAGGCCTGAATTTGTAATAGGCGGCGGATATAGTCCGGAAAGAGTCAATGAGCATGAACCGATAAATGAGGAGCTGGGGCTTTTGCTTTCAACATCGGGGAGTACGGGGGCTCGCAAGCTTGTCCGTTTAAGCTACAGAAATATTCAGGCAAACTGTGATTCCATAGTCGAATATCTTTCGATAGATAAAAATGAAAGAGCTATAACGACTCTGCCGATGGAATATACATACGGATTGTCGGTAATTCACAGTCATGCAGCTGTAGGAGCAAGTGTAGTGCTTACTGATTTGACTTTTTTCAGTGAGCGTTTCTGGGAAGCAGTCAATGACCTTCAGGTAACATCGATGGCCGGTGTTCCTTATTCATATGAAATCCTATTCAGGAGACTGGAGATGGATAAGATGTCATTGCCGTATCTTAAGACAATGACACAGGCCGGTGGTCATTTGAAACCGGATTTGCAGGAACGTGTCGGCACATGGGCCCGTCAGACAGGCAGAAGGTTTTTCGTTATGTACGGTCAGACGGAAGCGACTGCCAGGATGAGTTACATACCTCCTGAAAGATGCCTTGAAAAAATCGGAAGCATCGGTATTCCTATACCGGGAGGAAAAATAGAAATAACAGATGACGAGCTTATTTATTACGGCGATAACGTTTCCATGGGATATGCAACAAGCAGAGAAGATCTCACGGTCGGTGATGACAACAGAGGACGTCTTGAAACAGGAGATATGGCTTATGCAGACAGTGACGG
The DNA here is from genome assembly GCA_029008005.1 of Bacillota bacterium. GTDB lineage: Bacteria > Bacillota > Clostridia > Peptostreptococcales > Anaerovoracaceae > Lentihominibacter. The sequence continues at coordinate 63,730 of JAQXIX010000035.1, forward strand.
ATACTTTTTCATTACAGGCAGAAAGAAACGGTTTATTAAGCTTCAGGGCAAACGTATAGGACTTGACGGACTTCAGGAATTCCTTCAGGAAGAAATGGAAACGGATAATATCGTATGTACAGGCACAGATGACACAGGTGTACATATATGGATTGCCGAAGAGGCTGTTATGGAGCAGACTGATCTTATCAGGAAGATATTTGCGGAAAAGTTCGGAATACGCGGTAAGTTTGTTACTTTTAACCGGATAGATGAAATACCGCGAAATGAATCGGGAAAGATTTTGTACAACAGACTTAAATAAGGAGATATGAAATGCAGTACAGGAAATTTAGAACACAGGACAGAGAAAATTCTTTTCTCGGAATGGGAGTAATGAGACTGCCTGAGGATGAAGACGGAAGAGTTGACAGTCAGCAAGGTGTCGATTTAATCAGATATGCCGTAGACCATGGAATAAACTATATTGATACGGGGTTTACTTATCATGGCGGCATGAGTGAGCGTATCGTCGGAGAAGCACTTAAGGACGGATACCGCGAGAAGGTTATTATTGCCGACAAGATGCCGATCTGGCTTGTGAGGTCAGAGGAGGACGTTGACCGGTACTTTACGAAGCAGTTAAGAAGACTTGGTGTGGACTGCATCGATATGTATCTAATCCATAATATTATTCCGGCCAACTGGAGAAAGACACAGAAATATAATGTTCTCCCGTATCTTGAGAAACAGAAGGAAGAAGGAAGAATAAAACATATCGGTTTTTCCTTCCACGGAGATTACGAGCTTTTTAAAGAAGTAATTGACGCATATGACTGGGAATTCTGCCAGATTCAGCTTAATTACCTTGATAAAGACGAACAGGCCACATTAAAGGGCCTTGAATATGCCAGAAGCAAAGGAATAGACGTTATTGTAATGGAACCTCTTAAGGGAGGTCGTGTTACAGATCGCGTTCCGGAATCTGTACAGGCAATATGGGATGATGCAGTAGAATCAGGGACTGTAACAGCAGACAGAACACCTGCGGAATGGGCCTTCAGATGGGTTGCCGCACAGCCGGGAGTATCGCTTGTTCTCAGTGGAATGAACTCTTATGAGCAGCTTGATGAAAATATCGCACTCTTTTCGAAGGATGATGTCGATGTGCTTAATGAGGATGAACTAATAGTAATTGACAGAGTTGCGGCAGAGTATAACAGCAAAATCAAATATCAGTGTACCGGATGCGGATATTGTATGCCATGTCCGAAGAAGCTGGAAATCCCTAAAATCATCGATTACTTAAATGCCTGGTATGCTTTTGATAAGAATCCGAGCACAAAGATGGAGTATTCAACGTGGATAGGAGACGGGTTCCATGCTTCGGATTGTCTCCATTGCGGAGAATGTGAGAAGAAATGTCCGCAGAGTCTGCCGATATCTGACATAATGACTGACGGCGCTGAACAATTCGGCAAATAAGAGATTGACAATTGATTGACAAATACGAGATATGCAATTTAGAATAAGGTAAACGGATTGAGTTTTAAGAAAGGACATAAGGACATGTACGAAACTGTAAAATATGAAGTGAAAAACGGAATTGCATACGTTACTGTAAACAGACCTGAAGCGCTTAATGCACTTAACTCTAAAGTAATAAGTGAGCTTCACAGTGTATTCAAGGAGATTGCAGCAGATGATAACGCTAAGGTGGTTATTCTCACAGGAGAGGGAAGATCATTTGTTGCCGGCGCTGATATTGCCGAGATGTCAAAGCTTAATGCAGTGGAAGCCAGAAACTTCGCAGCAGACGGACATGGTCTGATGAACTATATCGATAATATCGAGAAACCGGTTATAGCGGCGGTTAACGGTTTCGCACTTGGCGGAGGATGCGAGCTGTCAATGGCATGTGATATAAGAATCGCTTCAACAAAAGCCAAGTTTGGACAGCCTGAGGTAGGTCTGGGACTTATTCCTGGATTCGGAGGAACACAGAGACTTTCAAGACTGGTTGGCAAGGGCATGGCTAAGATGCTGATTTATACAGCAGATGTAATCGATGCTGCGTATGCACGTGAGATAGGACTCGTAGAGAAAGTTGTTGAGCCTGAAGAACTTATGACTGAGTGCGAGAAAATAGCAGGAAAGATAATGGCGAAGGCGCCAATCGCCGTAGCACTTTCAAAGCACTGCATCAATAACGGTTATGATGTGGATATGAAGTCTGCATCACAGTTTGAAATTAATTCATTCGGAATTACATTTGATTCAAAAGATATGAAAGAAGGAACTTCCGCATTTCTTGAAAAGAGAGCACCGGAGTTCAAGAACAGATAAGACTTGATCGAAAGAATAAAAAAGCTGCCATACCATGTTGTGTGGCAGCTCCGTTTTTTTGCGTATATTATGATGGATACTCGGTAACCTGAACGCTGTCACCGGTTTTTACTTTGCCTCCCTTAAGGATTTCAACGAAGATTCCTTCACGAGGCATGACGCAATCACCGGCAAGCTCTCTTATGGCACATCCGTGATGACATTCCTTACCTATCTGTGTAACACGCGCCTCAGCTTCGCCTATGAGAAGTTTCGTACCGACCGGCAGCGTATGGAGAATTATTCTCTCTGTAAGGATGTTCTCGGCGAAATCGCCGGCTTTCAGCGTGAAGTTTAATGCCTTTTGTACTTTAGCTACACTTTCGGCAGCAAGAAGGCTGACCTGTCTGTGCCAGTTTCCTGCATGAGCATCACCTTGGATGCCGTGATTTTCAACGAGAAGGGCCTCTCCGATATCGTGTTTCTGTTCTCCTTTTTTTTCACTTATGCATATTGCTTTCACTGTGCCGTGGGGCAGGTGAATCGCAGCGCAGTCACCGGCTTCTCCCAGAAGAACATCGATGCCGTGTTTAATCGGCTTAATGACGGCTTCCAGACACTCTGATGCAGCCTTTCTGCTTCCGGGAAGGTTGACAATAAGAGTATTGCCTCTAAGACCTGCAGCAGCTCTTGACAGCATTCCCATAGGAGTAATCTTGAGACTTTCGGCTCTCATTGCTTCAGGGATGCCGCGAACTTCTCTGTCTATCACCTGAAGTGTTGCTTCCGGAGTTACATCTCTGCGAGAAAAACCTGTGCCTCCGGTTGTTGCAACAAGTGAAACATTAAGGTTATCGCAGCATTTTATAAGTTCCTGCTTTATCATATCCATGTCGTCGGGAATCATTGTTCTGTATTCTACAGACCATCCGTTTTCTTCAAGAATTCTTACGATTGCATCTCCCGCAGTATCTTCTCTGAGACCCTGTGATCCTTTATCGCTCATTGTTATTACAGCTGCTTTGTATTCCATAATTCCTCCTGATTAATATCTCCGCTTTTGCCGCCGGATTTACGCAGCAGGCAAATGTGATCGATTACCATATCCTTCTGAACTGCCTTGCACATGTCATAAACCGTAAGTGCTGCAGCCGAAACTGCATTAAGAGCTTCCATTTCCACTCCGGTGACACCGCGGCACTTGACTGTTGCTTTTATTTCTACCGAAAGATTTTTTTCGTTCATGCTGAAATCCATATCCACGCCTGTAAGCATGAGAGGGTGGCACATGGGAATAATCTCCGATGTTTTTTTTGCTGCCATTATTCCTGCGATCTGAGCGGTCCCAAGAACGTCGCCTTTCTTCATTCCTCCGTCCCTGATAAGTCGGAAGGTTTCGCTGTTTACAAGAACTCTGCCGGCAGCAGTGGCAGAACGCTCAGTTACAGCTTTACCGCCGACATCAACCATACGACCTCGTCCGGATTCATTAAAATGTGTAAAATCTGCCATAATCAGCCTCCTATCATATTCATGTCCCTGCCTGCCATACTTGGATTTTCGGAATCCAGCGTACAGCTTACTTGAGGTTTTTCCAGTATTGCTGTTCGTATAAGAGCCTCCATCTCGCTGAAGCTTTTGCCTTTAAGAGGTATTTCTCTGTCGGAATGGAGACAAGGTTTCAGCATTCCGTCCGAAGTAAGACGAATTTTATTGCACCTGTCACAGAATTTGTGACTTATAGGTCGGATGAGACCAACGCGTCCTTCAGCTTCAGGCAGCTTGTAAAGATTGGCGACACCGTCACTGAATCCCATTGATTCAAGCTGCGGTACTCTTTCGAGGACATGTTCGCAGCTGATGAATTTATCGGGATCAAAATCGATTCCTCCGCCTATTGGCATCAGTTCAATGAATCTGACCTCAATGTTTCTGTCACGAGTCATGTTAACGAATTCTTCAATCTCATCATCGTTAAATCCTCCCGTGAGTACATTGTTTATTTTAATGCTGTCAAATCCTTCATCATAGGCAGCATCAATTCCTTCAAGTGCATCTTCAAGATTCCCGAGACGTGTTATGTATCTGAATTTTTCGGGAACAAGAGTGTCAAGGCTGATGTTAAGTCTGCTGACTCCCGCCTCTTTAAGCTGTGACGCGTATTTCACCAGAAGAGTTCCGTTTGTTGTCATGCACAGTTCATCTATACCTTCGATTGAAGAAATTTCTTTGCACAGAGAAACAATCCCTCTTCTTACAAGGGGCTCACCGCCTGTTATCCGTATTTTTCTTATTCCTGTGGCTGCTGCGGCCGCTGCTGCGGAAACAATTTCTTCAAATGTCATGATGCTTTCATGAGACTGTTTGGGAACGCCTTCTTCAGGCATGCAGTAGCGACAGCGAAGATTGCATAAATCCGTAACGGAGATTCTGAGATAGTCGATAGAACGTCCAAAATTATCAATCATTTTTTGCTGTATTTCTCCTTTTCATACATTATACAACATTTGGTTGAACAATATGTTGTTATAATAACATATTGTTTGATACAAAAAGGATATAATTGGAGAAAATATTGCTTATAATACAGGAGGTTTATATGAAAAAAATATTTGCAGTAGCGGTAATACTGGTTCTTGCATTTTCAATGATGCTTCTGTCCGGCTGCGGAAGCGAAACAGAAGAAACGGCGGAGATGCCTGAAGTTACTGTACTGGCAGCTGCCAGCCTGACTGATTCTCTTGATGAGATTATTGCAGAGTACGAGAAGGATTCAGAGTGCAAGATAGTTCCAAGCTATGCAGGATCGGGAGATCTTGTTCAGCAGATTGAAGGTGGAGCACCTTGCGATAT
>JAQXIX010000036.1 GCA_029008005.1 Bacillota bacterium
CCTCTGGGGGATTTGGTTCTGACAGCAAACGAGCAGGGGCTTACCGGCCTTTGGCTGGAGGGACAGCGGATCCCCGCACAGGAACAAGAAGCGGCTAAAAGGGACACCGTTTCAGACTGTCCCGCACTGATTAAAACCGCCGAATGGCTGGATATATACTTTGAGGGCAGAGACCCGGGCTTCCTGCCGCCCATACATATGGAAGGAACTGATTTCCGCAAAGAAGTCTGGGAAATCCTGCTTGAAATCCCATACGGCGAGACCACCACATACGGATGGATAGCAGAACAGATAGCGGCAAAGCGAGGAATGACCCGCATGTCGGCCCAGGCTGTTGGCGGAGCAGTAGGGCATAATCCGATATCGATAATCGTCCCATGTCACAGAGTTGTGGGCGCAAAGGGCAATCTCACAGGATATACAGGAGGAATGGATAAGAAGATACGGCTGCTTGAAATAGAGGGATTCGACATGAGCAAATTCTTTGTACCGATTAAATAAAAGTAAGCTCAAACTATAGAGCAGATACTTAATGAACGGCATCAAAAAATCAGCATGTTTGGTGCGTCAAAAGACAAAACGTAATATGCTTGCTATTTTTGTTTCAGATAATTTTTTAAGATAAGATATATACTGTATTTTTCATCAGAACTGAGGTTTCTGTATGATCTGATAATATTAATCTCATCATCATTCAAGTCATATTTTGTAACGGGCTCGATAATATTTGGGATGTGTGAATGTCCTACAAGATAATCAACAGAGACATTTTCAGCCCGCCTGTTTGATTCTTGCCTAATAACGCGTTTAGAAGTATAATTAGCATGGACTCGTTTTTATAATCGGAGGAAATGAAGGTGAAAATCGGCAGAAATAAAACAGGACATATAAAGGGTCTGAGCATAATGATTTTTTGTTGTGCTTTATTTTTGCTGTGCCTGCAGCCGGTATTCGCCACAGAGGGAAAAATAATCATGTCGGATGATAAGACTGCAGGGATACCGATAATATACGGAATCGTTTGTTTCGTATCATTTATACTGGTAATATGCGGTTACATCGTCGGGAAAAGATATATCAAGATTATCATGCTTTCGGTTTTCGTTTTTATTTGTAACCTGGGATACTTTGCCCTGTCTGTTTCCGACACCCTGCAGGGAGCACTGATGGCAAACCGAGTGACATATCTGGGAGCCGTTTTCATGATGTTGTTCATGCTCCTAATAATAATGGATATTTGCGGAGTGAAGGCATCGAAGCCGGTTACGGGACTTCTCGCGTCAATTAGCGGGGTGGTGTTCCTGATAGCTGCCAGCGGCGGGATTACAGACATATACTACAGGGATGTTGAACTTGTAATAATAAACGGTACTTCAGGACTGGCTAAAGAATACGGTCCGATGCACAGTGCGTACTATGCCTATGTATTTCTGTACTTCCTGGCAATGATAGTTGTAATTCTGTATGCAGTAATAAAGAAAAAATCAGGAGTTGGGAGGTATGCGGCATTTTTCGCAGCTGCGGTGTTGGGAAACATAGGCATATGGCTCAGTGAGCAGTTTCTCAGCGAACACTTCGAGTTCCTTTCAATATCTTATGTGGTTACGGAAATGCTGCTTATGTTTATGCAAAGCATAATGAGTGATAACGATGAGGATAATGCAAAAGCACAGGACGAAGCATTATCCTGCAGCGAGGCGTCACCTCGAATGAAGCTGCTGACAGCGCGTGAACAGGAAGTAGCGATGCTTTTGCTTGAGGACAAAAAAAGAAAAGAAATAGCCGAGGAACTGGGAATTACCGAACATACAGTTAAGAAGCATACGGCCAACATCTTTTCTAAGATGGAAGTAGGCAGCAGAAAAGAACTTATCAGCCTGTTTGAAGATGATTAAAAACACCTTTTCTTAGAAATAAGAAAAGGCATTTTTTTGCTGTTTAACGGAATAACTCGGGGGTACCCGAAAAATCACCCTTTTTTCTATAAAGATTACCCTATGGGCTAATTCAGGAAACAGCAATCAGACAATATAATTTAATAAACATTATAACTTGATAAAGGAGAAAAAAGATGGGACTTATTAAAGCAGCGGCAGGCGCAATAGGCGGTACACTGGCCGATCAGTGGAAGGACTATTTCTACTGTGACGCAATAGACGCTGATGTTCTGGTTGTAAAAGGCCAGAAGCGAGTATCGGGAAGATCATCAAACAGCAAAGGCGAAAGCAATATTATATCCGACGGCTCTGGGATTGCCGTAGCGGACGGACAGTGCATGATGATTGTTGAGCAGGGTCGGGTTGTGGAACTCTGCGCTGAACCGGGGGTATTTACATATGACAGCAAAGCCACACCGTCAATTTTCGCGGGAGATCTGAAGAAGAATCTCAAGGGCGCAGCCAAGGATGCCTGGGACAGATTCAAGTTCGGAGGAGGAGCAGGAAGAGATCAGAGAATATACTACTTCAACACGAAAGAAATAGTCGGAAACAAGTATGGAACTGTTAATCCGATTCCTTTCAGAGTAGTTGACAGCAATGTAGGACTGGATATCGATATTTCCATCAGGTGTAACGGCGAGTATTCATACAGAATCGTTAATCCGATGCTTTTCTATACAAATGTCTGCGGAAATGTAGATGAAAATTACGAGAAAAGCAAAATCGACAGCCAGCTTAAGACAGAATTGCTTACGGCACTGCAGCCGGCCTTTGCGAAAATATCGGAGATGGGCATAAGATACAGTGCCATTCCGGGACATACTGCAGAACTGGGTGAGGCACTGAACGATGCGCTTTCGCAGAAATGGGCGGAGCTCAGAGGATTGCAGGTTGTTTCCTTCGGAGTAAACACGGTGAAAGCTTCCGAGGAAGACGAGAGGATTATTAAGCAGCTCCAGAAGGCAGCAGTAATGAAGGATCCGACAATGGCAGCGGCAACTCTCGTCGAAGCTCAGGCAAGTGCAATGGAAGCGGCAGCTTCAAACGAAGGCGGAGCCATGATGGGATTCATGGGACTGGGTATGGCAAACCAGGCAGGAGGCGGAATGAATCCGCAGAATCTCTATGCCATGGGACAGCAGGGACAGCCTAAGCAGCCGGCGGTTTCGCCTGATGCATGGAAGTGTCAGTGCGGCAATATGGCAGAAGGAAAATTCTGCACGGAGTGCGGAAGCCCGAGACCGGCAGATAAGATGGGATGGACCTGCAGCTGCGGAGCTTTGAATAAAGGAAAATTCTGCAGCGAGTGCGGTGCGGCCAAGCCTGCAGGAGCCAAGCTCTACAAGTGTGACAAGTGCGGCTGGGAGCCGGAGGATCCGGAGAAACCTCCTAAGTTCTGTCCGGAATGCGGAGATATATTTGATGACAAGGATGTGAAGTAGGACGATCGTCGTTACTTTTGAGTATAAGGGAGAAAAATAATGTCAGGATTGGAACAATTCAAATGCCCGGCCTGCGGAGGCTCGGTTGAGTTCAACCCGGGCACTCAGAAAATGAAGTGCCCTTACTGCGATTCGGAATTTGATGTAGAGGCCATAAAGGAACTGAATTCCAAAGAAAGTAGGAACCAGGAAGACAATGTGAGCTGGGAAGCGGCCGGCGGTCAGTGGCAGGAAGGCGAAACTGAAAGCATGCGTGTATACGTGTGTGAGTCCTGCGCCGGTGAAATAATAGGTGACGAGAATCTGGGCTCAACCACCTGTCCTTACTGCGGCAACAAGGTGGTAATGAAAGGCCAGTTTTCAGGGGATCTCAAGCCGGACTACGTGATTCCTTTCAAGTTAGATAAGAAACAGGCCATGAGCAACTTCGAGAAGTTCGTAACCGAGAGGAAGTACGTCCCGAAAACCTTCAAAAGCGAGAAACATATAGAAGAAATAAAGGGCGTATATGTTCCTTTCTGGCTCTTTGACGGTGATGCCGACGGTGAGATGAGCTTCGATGCCGAGAAGAAAAAAAGCTGGATTGAAGGCGATTACGAATGTACGGAAACCGAGCGATACAATGTGACTCGTTCGGGAAATGTGACTTTTAAGAATATTCCCGTAGACGGTTCAGAGAAGCTGGCTGATGATTTGATGGAATCCATTGAACCGTTCCATTTTAAGGATGCAGTGGATTTTGAGACAGCGTACCTGGCAGGATATCTGGCTGACAAGTACGATGTTGACGACAAAGCCAGCGAAGCACGAGCAAATGAGAGAATAAAATACAGCGTTGAGGAGGCTCTCGGCAATACTGTCAAAGGCTACAGCAGTGTAGACAGCAGAAGCAGCAGCATATCGATAAAGGGCGGCAAGGCGAAATATGCCCTCTATCCGGTTTGGCTGCTGAGCGCCACATATAAGGGCACGGCATACACCTTTGCCATGAACGGTCAGACAGGTAAGTTTGCAGGTGATCTGCCGGTGGATAACATGGGGCTTTGCAAGTATTTCGGAGTGTCAGCGCTCGTATGGACGGCTTTGCTTTACGGCGGATGCATGCTGATTAAGTTTTTAGTGTAAGGAGGCGGAGAAATGAGAAAAAAGATATTTGCAGTTATCCTTTCCCTGGTCTTCTGCCTGATGATGGCGGCACCTGCAGTAGCTGCCGAGACTGCCGGGGAGGAGCATCCTTCCAGATTGGTGGATGAAGCGGACCTTCTTACAGATACTGAGGAGAGCACACTTGTTGAGAAGCTTGATACCGTAAGCGAGAAGTGGCAGTGCGACGTTGCCATCGTCACCGTGGAATCTCTGGGGAATAAGACAGCGACGGAATTCGCTGATGACTATTTTGACTATAACGGCTACGGACTGGGCGTAAATGCCGATGGAGTGATGCTTGTAATAAGCATGGAAAGCCGTGACTGGGCAATAACGACCCACGCCTTTTGCATAAATGCTTTTACCGATGCGGGTCAGGAATACATCATGGACAAGGTTCTGACACCTCTGGGAGAAGGAAACTATGAAGAAGCCTTCAATATATTTACGGATCAGTGTGATGTTTTCCTTGAGAAGGCCATAACCGATGAGCCATATGATACTCACAATCTTCCGGGCAAATCAAGCGGAATTCTCTATGTCCTCTTGATTATTCCATGCCTGATAGCCGGAATGATTATAGCTCTGATGATGACCAGAAAAGAGAAGCGCAGTCTCAAGAGTGTCATGAAAAAGGCAGGAGCCAGAGAGTACATAGGCGGGGTTAAACTGACGAACAAAAGCGATAAATTCCTGTACAGAAATGTAGACAGAGTGCTTATTGTCAAAGATGATGACGACTCCGGAAGTTCAACACACATTAGTTCTTCGGGAGAATTCCATGGCGGATCCTCGGGAAAATTCTAGTGTGCAAAGGCAGACTTAACAAATAAAGATGCCGGTCCTCTACTAGTTAATTAGAGTGGTTTTATGTTCTTAAGATAAACCTCATCAAGAGTCTTTGGTGCAGCCAAGATTGTGGCGTTCCTGCGTTCACCCATTGGAATTCCTGCGAAGTATGGCAGTCCTCTTATATAGTATGACGAGTAAGCCGTCAGTCAGTGGTGAAAGTCCACAAAGGGTGTAGGCTACCGACGATTTTATGAGCCGGTGTAATAATTTCCTCTGCAGATATTATTTACACTATGTTACTGAAACGGCGCCGTAATTTCTGCCGCGGCAGCCGTTGAGAGAGGACTTTGTTCCAGTCAATATGCGCATAGATTCATTGGTTTTGCATTAATATGCATTCGAAGCGGGTGGATGAGAGGACTGCTGGCAAGAGGGATTTAAATCAGAGG
>JAQXIX010000037.1 GCA_029008005.1 Bacillota bacterium
GTAGGTACAGCGACAGTTCAGATTTCAGGAAAGGGAAAATATGAAGGAACTGTCACAAAGACCTTCAAAATCAATCCAAAGGGAACTTCAATCTCGAAGATGTTCAGAGGTAAAAGGACAGTCACACTGAAGTGGAAGAGACAGTCTGCGAAGATGGCATCATCGAGGATTACAGGATATCAGATCAGATACAGCAGATCATCGGAGATGACAGATGCCAAGATGAAAACTGTGAAGGGTTACAAACATAAATACAAAAAAATCACTAAGCTTAAAGCTAAGAGTAAGTACTATATACAGATAAGAACTTACAAGACTGTAAGCGGCAATAATTACTACTCAGGCTGGAGCAAAGTCAGAACAGTCAAAATCAGATAGAACCGGGTGGCAATGTATTATGTTGACAGAATTAGTCTGAATTTGTTAGAATGTCAGTAGTGTAAAAAGGAGGTTAGTTAAATGTTATCACAGAAAGTAGCAGAACTGCTTAACAAGCAGGTTAACGCTGAGTTTTATTCAGCATATCTTTATCTTGATTTTTCAAACTATTACAAGGATGAGGGTCTTGACGGCTATTCAAACTGGTATAATATTCAGGCTCAGGAAGAAAGAGACCATGCGATGCTTTTCATAAAGTATCTCCAGCAGAACGGTGTTGCAGTTACTCTCGAGGCTATTGACAAGCCTGATAAGGAATACAAGGAATTTATCGATCCGCTTAATATGGGAGCAGAACACGAAAGACTTGTTACATCACTTATTAACGACATTTATGCAGCTGCATACGAAGAACATGATTTCAGAACTATGCAGTTCCTCGACTGGTTTGTTAAAGAACAGGCAGAAGAAGAAGATAACGCAGATGATAATGTTAAGAAATTTGAGCTTTTCGGAAGCGATGCCAAGAGCCTCTATGAGCTTGATGCAGAGATGAAATCAAGAGTTTATACAGCACCGTCACTGGTACTTGACTGATTGAATTAGAGAGAAAAACCGCAATCTTTGCGATTGCGGTTTTTTTATTGTTTCTGTGTCTGTATTCGGGTTTAGAGTTCAGGTCCCTTGAACTTAAGCTTCTTCTGCTTAACGAACTGACCTGCACCCTGCTTGCCGACAAAGTCTTTGCCGTCAAATACAAGTTTGCCGTGGCTGTATACAGCACATGGATATCCTTTGCATTCAACACCTTCCCATACAGTGTGGTCAAGTGCACCGTGCTGGTTTTCGTCATTCTTAATAACGAAGTTTTTCTTAGGATCGTAGATAACGATATCAGCATCGAGACCAACTTCGATAGCTCCCTTGCAGTAATCAACTCCGAAGAGCTTAGCCGGGTTAGTTGCTGCGATTTCAACAGCCTTGTTGAAAGTAATCTTACCCTTGTTAGCTTCAGACAGGATGAACGGATACATATTTTCAACGCCTGCGCAGCCGTTAGGAATAGTAGTGAAGTTGCCAGGAGTCTTTCCGTCTTTCTGAATCTGCCCCCAGTCTTTTTCTGACTTCAGGAACGGACAGTGGTCTGTAGCAAGTGTTGATACAACGCCTGTCTTGATTCCTTCCCAGAGAGCATTCTGAGATTCTTTGCCCTTCATTGGAGGTGAGCATACGAAATCCTGTGGTCTGAGGCCAACTTCAGGTCTGCCGTTCTTGTATACGTCCTTCGTGAAGTACAGATACTGAGGACATGTTTCTGCGAAGATAGGGTAACCTTCAGCTCTGGCTCTTGCAACAGCGTTAACACCCTGAGCGTTATCCAGGTGAACGATGTAGAGTGAAGTTCCTGCCATCTTGGCAAGGTTGATAGCTCTTTCATCAGCTTCGCCTGCAACAGCTTCATACTTTGACATATAGTGATACCAAGGTGAAACCTTACCTTCTTCGAGATACTTGTTTACCAGGAATTTGTTTACGTTGTTGTTTTCTGCGTGAACTCCTACGAGAGCACCGATTTCAGCTGCATGTGTAAGTGTGCTGTAGAACTGACCGTCATCAACACCGAAATCATAAACCATGAATACTTTGAAGGAGGCAATACCCATATCTACAACTTTATCCATTGTCATGAGCATTTCCTTAGTTGTAACATCGCCTACACCAACGTGAAGTGAGTAGTCGATTGCAGGACCCTGGCTTTCTGCCAGTTCCAGCTTCTGTTCAACGAGCTCGTTCATAGGCTGGCCGGGAGCCTGAGTTTCGAAATTGAAAATCGTTGTAGTTCCGCCGCAGGCAGCAGCTCTTGTACCTGTGAAATAGTCATCTGTTGATATAGTGCCGCCGAAAGGCATTGCCATATGTGTATGACCGTCAAGTGCGCCCGGAAGGATATATTTGCCCTTTGCGTCAACGACTTCTGTGTTCTTTTCAGGCTTAAGGTTAAGTCCGATTGCTGAGATTTTGCCGTTCTTTACTGCAACATCTGCCTTAAATGTGCTTTTCGCTGTAACGACTTTTCCGCCCTTAATTAATAAATCCATTAGTTGTTACCTCCTTTTTCAAAAATGCGAGAGATTCTCTCATTTATTCCGAAACCGGTGAAGCTCCGGATAATGCAAGAGCCTTTGGGTCTCAAAGGCTCCTGCGTAGTTATTATGTTTTACTTTTCTTTATTTACCGGATAGCGATTATGCTCTCTGAGTAAATGCTTCGTGTTCTTCTTCGCTTACATCTGAATTCTTCTTGAATGAAGGAACCTTCATGAGAATCAGATATACAATGAATGCGATTACGAATGACCAAATATAGTTGATTGAGTTGATGAATGTGAAGAATGCACCGGATGCTCCGAAGTAAAGCATCAGCGGCAGGATGAATGCAACTACCCATGCGATAACTGCAGCCATGTTGAAACCGCCTGAATACCAGTATCTTCCTTCTTTACCCTTGAACAGGGAGATGATATCAACTCTCTGCCTCTTAACAATCCAGTAGTCTGCGATGAAGATAGCAGCGATAGGTGAAAGAATTGTTCCGTAAGCGTTCATCCAAGTGAAGTATGCCGAACCGGAACCATAAATCCACCAAGCCTGGAGAATGAAGAATGCAATAAGGATAGTCACAACAACACCTGTCTTGTAGCTGATCTTCTTAGGGTTGATGTTTGAAATTCCGTTTGCAGGAGCAACTACGTTAGCAGCTACGCAAGTAGTAACTGTAGCAGCAACTGTTCCGAGAGCTGCGATGAATACTACGATAGCGTTGTCGATGTGGTAGAGAACCTGAGTTGGGTCGAAGATTGCTTCGCCGTAAGCAATCTTTGATGCCTGTGAATAGTAAGCACCAACGAATGCGCAGAATGCCATTGGAAGAGGCATACCAAGCATCTGTCCCCAGAACTGGTCTTTCTGACCTCTCGCATATCTTGAGAAGTCAGGAATGTTAAGTGCCATTGTAGCCCAGAATGCAATGTTGCCCATGAGAGCGAACAGATAGCAATATGCCCATCCGCCTGAAGCTTCGATCATTGCAGGGTCACTTGGCTGATTCATTACATCCCAGAATCCCATCTGATCCTTAACGATAGCGTAAGCCCAGATAAGGAGTGCAATCATAATTGCAATAAGGAGAGGACCGCCAAGGTTCTGGATAAGCTTGATTCTGTCCATTCCATTGTAAGCTACCCAGCCTACGAAGAGAATGAAGATTACATATCCTACGAATGTTCCGATAGGAACAGTAGTCATTCCGCCCCATGATGGAAGACTCATTGTCCAGTCAGGATCTGCGAAAGGCTTAGCAAAGATACCGATGATAGCGCCTACAGCACCGCCGCCTACCCATGCCTGTACTGAAGTCCATCCGCAAGCAGTGAGTGCTCTCAGAAGTGCAGGAATCTGTGCGCCTATCGAACCGAAAGTAAGTCTTGCGAAAAGAGGGAACGGGATACCATACTTAGTACCTACGTTTGAGTTCAGCTGAATAGGTACCAGGATGATAAGGTTACCAAGTGCTACGTTGAGTACCGACAGCCACGGTGAAATACCGTATGCAATACAGCCTGATGCCAGTGAAAGTGATGGTATACAGATTGACATACCAACCCAAAGCATCGTGATGTTGTAAGTAGTCCATTTTCTTTCAGCGACTGTAGAAGGAGCCAGGTCTTCATTGTAGTATGAAGAATTGGCCAGTTCCTGTCTAGCTTCGTCGGTGAGTTCAAACAGGCCATTACGTTCAACTTGTGAATACGTTGCCATAAAACACCTCCATTTAAAAATTAGATACAAATTATAACAAGGAAATTATACAACAAAAAAAAGACATTGTAACTAGTTTTATTTTCGTTTTTAACGGAGAAAAGGGAATTTTGAAAAGGAAAAAACTTCTAATCCGTTGAAAAAAAAGGGGTTCAGCAAATTAAGAACACAAATGTTTTTTTTAAAGTACAAGAATATTAACAGTTATTAATCATTATATTTTGAATTTTTTTGTTCAAATGGTGAAAAACAATGAAATACCAGGCTTTAGTTGAGGAAGGACAAAGATGAGTGAATCTATTGATTGATTACAAATCATGAATAAAAATGCCCGAAATGATAGCAAGATAGTAAACAAAAACAGTATATTTGTGCTGTTTTTTTCTTGTAAACAGAAAGATTGTCGGTATAATATGAAGTAACGGAGGTGGAATTTTGAAGACTGATTCTAAAGAAATACTTGACCTTTTGGGCAGAGAATATCCCGATGCCGAATGCGCGCTTGTTCATAAAAATGTATTCGAGCTGATTGTGTGTGTCGTACTCAGTGCACAGACAACAGACGTGAGTGTCAACAAGGTAAGTCCCAAGCTTTTTGCGAAGTATCCCGATGCAGAGAGTCTTGCCGGTGCAAAAGCCGAAGACATAACGGAAATAATAAAAACAATTGGAATGTATAAAACGAAATCCCGGTCAGTTGTTAATCTGGCTAAGGCTCTTTGTGAAAACTACGGGGGAAATGTTCCGGACAGCTACGACGAACTTGTTAAGCTTCCGGGGGTAGGAAGAAAAACGGCAAACGTAGTTCTGGCAGTCGGTTTCGGACAACAGAGAATTGCTGTTGATACACATGTTTTCAGAGTTGCCAGGCGAATCGGACTTGTTTCTTGCGAGGGCGGTTTTTCTGCAAAATCAGCAGGACAAAATGCTGTTCTCGATACAGAACGACAGCTGATGGAGATTCTCCCGGGTGACAGGTGGTCTGAAGCGCATCACAGTTTGATATTTCACGGGAGGAACTGTTGCACAGCAAGAAACCCTAAATGTGACAAGTGTCCGATTGAGAAAATGTGCGAAAAAAACGGTATTCACTAAGGCAGACACGGAGGTGGAGAAAATTGAACAGAAGAGAGCTTGAAATCAAAGATAAAGGCGAAATAAAAGGAATAATAGAAAAAGCGAAAATATTGCATCTGGGGCTGATTGATGAGGGGTTGCCCTATATTGTCCCTATGAATTACGGATTTGAAATGGAGAACGGAAAGCTGACACTTTACCTTCACAGTGCAGTTAAAGGTTATAAAATAGATGTAATGAAGAAAAGTCCCGTATGCTGTTTTGAGCTGGAATGCGATGTAGCTCCGTTTGAAGGTGAGAAGCCTTGTCAGAACGGCATGGTTTATTCATCAGTAATAGGAAGAGGAAAGGTTAGCTTCATTACTGACGGAGATGATAAAATCCACGCGATGAAGGTGCTGATGAAAACTCAGACCGGAAGAGATTTTGATTTTACGGAGAGGGAACTTTCGGCAGTAGCAATGATTCGGATAGATGTCAGTGAGTATACAGCCAAAAGGCGGCCTCATCCTTTGGAGAGACGTGGTAAATAAACGAAAAGAGGGCTGTGTATCGGCGTTGAACAATGTCGGTACACAGCCCTTTTGGTTCGTTAATTTCGATTACTTAATGTAACGGGTTCTGATTACGCCTGCAATATGCAGTTCGAATTCAGGAACGGATACATCTGCCAGAATATACGCATATCCGTTTCTTGTTGCTGACTGCATATTTGTTGCTCCGAATTCAACAAGACGTTCGAGAACATCTGAAGCAGCGCCTTCTTTGCAGAATACGGAAACTCTTGCTCCTGTACGCTTTCCGAGTGAAACGTTCGGCATGTTTACGGAATTCTTGATATTGCCGTTTTCAAGGTAATCCATTACCTGAGTTACTGCCATTGAAGCACAGTTTTCCTCGGCTTCTGCTGAAGAAGCACCGAGATGCGGAAGAATAATGATATCATCCTGATCTGCATTGAGAACTGCATCATCAGCAAAGTCTGTAACATATGTCTCAACTTTACCGCTTGCAAGTGCAGCCAGAAGATCGTCATCGTTCATAAGCTTGTCACGTGAGAAGTTAAGGAAAATTACTCCGTCCTTCATCTGATCGAAAGCTTCCTTATTGATCATTCCCTTTGTTGAGTCGTTAGCAGGAACGTGTATTGAGATGAAATCACATACAGGATAAAGTTCCGAAAGATCAGAAACGATTTCAACTGATGCATCAAGGCTTTCTTTAGCCTTATCGCTGAGGAAAGCGTCATATCCGACAACCTTCATGCCAAGAGCAACAGCTGCATTGGCAACGAGGACACCGATTGCACCCAGTCCGATTACACCGAGAGTCTTACCCATGATTTCAATACCGGCAAACTGACCTTTTCCTTTTTCAATCTGCTTGCCTACGCCTTCGCTTCCGACGAGAGTTTTAGCCCATGAGTAGCCTGCAGTAACATTTCTTGCAGCTAAAATCATTCCGCAGATTACCAGTTCTTTTACGGCATTTGCATTGGCGCCGGGTGCGTTAAATACGCAGATTCCCTTTTCTGTGCATCTGTCAACAGGAACATTGTTTGTTCCTGCGCCGGCTCTGCCTATAGCAAGAAGATCGTCGGAGAAATCCATTTCATGCATATCATAGCTTCTGAGGATAATACCCTCAGCAACATTCTGATCGTCGATCAGAGTGAAATTGTCAGTAAGCTTGTTAAGACCTACCGGAGAAATTTTATTAAAAGTACCAATTTTATACATTGCAGATATTACCTTTCCGTATATTTATTATATACTTGTTTTATTTTGATGCTTCGTAATCCTTGAGGAATTTTACGAGGGCTTCAACGCCTTCCTTAGGCATTGCATTGTAAATCGATGCACGGAGACCGCCGACACTTCTGTGTCCTTTGAGATTATCAAATCCGGCTTCCTTAGTTGCCGCAACAACTGCTGCGTCTTCGTCAGCTGAAGGTGATACGAACGGAACATTCATCAGTGAACGGTCTTCTTTGACAACAGAACCCTTGAAGTATTCGCTGCTGTCGAGGAAATCATAAAGTACAGCTGCCTTTTCTTCGTTGAGCTTCTGAACAGCTTCAAGTCCGCCGAGGCTCAGCAGATACTTGAATACCTTGCCGCAGCAGTAGATGTCCCAGCAGTTAGGTGTGTTGTACATAGAATCTTTATCTGCGTGTGTCTTGTACTTGAGATATGTAGGTGTGAAATCAGGAACATCATCTGTAATAAGATCTTCGCGTATTATTACAACTGCCATTCCTGCAGGGCCTACATTCTTCTGTACTCCTGCCCAGATGAGACCGTAGTCTTCAACGTTGCATGGCTTTGACAGGAACATTGATGACTGGTCGGAAACGAGAATGTGTCCCTTAGTGTTAGGAAGCTTGTTAAATGTTGTTCCGTTTATTGTTTCATTCTCGCAGATGTAAACATAGTCCGCGTTATCCGGAATATCCAGATCGCTGCAGTCAGGTACGTATGAGTAGTTCTTGTCTTCTGAAGAAGCTACAACCTTAACTTCGCCGTACTTCTTGGCTTCTTTAATTGCTTTGCCCGACCATGAACCGGTGTCAACATAACATGCTACGCCATTCTTCATAAGGTTCATTGGAACCATGGCAAACTGAACTGTTCCTCCACCCTGAACAAAGAGAACTTTATAGTTGTCCGGAATGTTCATCAGCTTTCTCAGGTCAGCAACAGCTTCTTCATAGATAGCTGTGAAAACCTTTGAACGATGGCTCATTTCCATTACTGACATTCCGCTTTCACGGTAATTGAGGACTTCCTGAGCGATTTCCTCAAGAACAGGTTCCGGCATCATTGCAGGACCTGCAGAAAAGTTAAAAGTTCTTCCATGCTTCATATTATTGTCCCTCCTGTTAAGAAAAACCACATTAATTTTTAATTTATTTTTAAATATGTACACTTGTTTTATTATCGCTCACACCGGTACAAAGTGTCAAGTGCTTCCGGGTATTGTTTTTTATTTAAGAACTGTTGAAGTTAAACAAGTGTTCATAGTATAATTTACACTATGAAAACGGAAAGAAATATGTTCAGAAAAATAATATGTACAGCTGTTGTCGCAGCACTGATGATGCCTGTTGTTTCCTTCGGAGCCACGAAGGAAAAGCCTGAGAAAATAAGCGGAACATCAGCAATTCTCATGGATGCCGGAAGCGGTCAGATTCTTTATGAGAAAAATGCCGAGGAGAAGAGAGATCCGGCCAGCATAACGAAGATGCTGAACGCTCTGGTTATTATCGATACTATGGAGCTGGATAAGGTTGTGACGATACCGGAGTATTCCTATGAAACAGTGGGACACGTGTATGGAATCAAAGCAGGAGAAAAGTATACGGTAAGGGATCTTTTGTATGCGATGATGCTACCTTCAAATAACGACGTGGCAGAGGCTCTGGCGTTAATCGCAGGAGGAGATATCAGCGGCTTTTGCACGATGATGAATGATAAGGCAAAGGCGTGCGGCGGGAAAGATACTAATTTTACGAATCCCAACGGCCTTAACAATGCAGGACAGGAACACCACCGTACAACTGCCTACGATCTGGCGATGATAGCATCGGAAGGTATGAAAAACAGTACCTTCAGAAAGATTGTCAAAACAAAGAAATACGAAGTTACAGAGAAGACATCTGGTAAAACAAGAGTTGTGCGTAATACAAATGCCTGCCTGTATGACAGGAAGGTGAAGATTGATGACGGTAACAAAAAAGTAAAACTGTACTACAAGGGATGTAACGGAATAAAAACAGGAATAACCAGTGTCGCGGGATACTGCTTCGCCGGAAGTGCCAGAAGGGGCAACACAGAGCTCATTGCCGTTTCACTTAATGCATCGGCACCGGAGGAAAGATTCAGGGATACGGCCAGGCTCTGGGACTACGGATTTGCCAACTACAAGACATATACTGCAGCAAAGGCATCAGAATACATATATGAGCTTGACGTAAAGAAAGGAAATCTGGCTCAGGTTGATCTGGGAATAAAAGAAGATCTTGATGTGACTGTCCTCAAGAAGAGTAAGCCTGAGGAAACGCTGACAACAGAAGTGAAAATATACGAAGATGAAGTGATTGCTCCTGTAGAAAAGGGAGAAATTCTCGGAGAGCTTGTATGTAAAAATGAAGACGGAAATATTATGAGAGCGGAGGAGCTGTTCGCCCTTGAAGATGTTTCCGAAGGATGGATACTGTCGGCAATAGGCATATCAAATGAAGAGATACCCGTATTTTTGCTTGTGTCTGCACTTGTAATAACTGCGTTTCTGATTTTTGCTCTGACGAGAAAGATGAGAATAAGACGCAGAAAACAGAGAAGAAGAGCAAAGAGAGAAAGAGCTGTCAGAAGCAGAGGACGAGAAAGGGAGAGAAACCCTTTCGGGAATACAGATGATAGAAGAGGCGGCAGAAATGTTCGATATTAAAGAAAATCTAAAAAAACTCCCGGCATGTCCGGGAGTTTATATGCATAAAGACGCATTAGGCAATATAATATATGTAGGTAAAGCGATAAATCTGAAGAACCGTGTCAGCCAGTATTTCAGAAGCAGGAAGGATATGGCACCGAAGGTCAGAAGCATGGTGGACAATATCGCCGAGTTTGAATATATAACGGTTGCCAGTGAAATGGAAGCACTTATTCTGGAATGCAACCTGATAAAAAAGCACAGGCCTCGTTATAACATTCTACTGAGAGATGACAAAACCTATCCTTATATTAAAGTGACCGGTGATGAGTTTCCCAGAATTATTAAAACCAGAAATGTAGCAAGAGACGGAGGAAAGTATTACGGACCTTACAGCGATGCAGGTGCGGTCAACAGGATTATAGACCTTCTTAACTCCGCCTTTTCTCTAAAACGGTGCTCGGCATCATCATTTCCGGAGGGATTCAGACCATGTCTGAACTACCACATTGACCAGTGCCGGGGCATATGTACCGGAGAAATATCCGCAGAAGAATACAGAGACAGCCTGAAAGGTGCAGTTGACTTTCTCAATGGTAATACAGGTGAAGTGACGAGAGAACTCCGGGAAAAAATGAAAAGGGCTTCTGACGAAATGAGATACGAAGACGCAGTCGTGTACAGAGACTGTCTTGAAGCTGTTAAAACATTATCAGAGACCCAGAGAGTGGTGCTCCATCATGATGATGAGGGA
This sequence comes from Bacillota bacterium, assembly GCA_029008005.1. Lineage (GTDB taxonomy): Bacteria > Bacillota > Clostridia > Peptostreptococcales > Anaerovoracaceae > Lentihominibacter. The sequence goes on from JAQXIX010000037.1 coordinate 10,459, forward strand.
GATATTTTGATTCCCGCAAAGTCCGGAGAAACAATGCATGTCATATTGTTTTCCGTAAGGGAAGGGAAGCTTGTTGGAAGAGAAGTATTCGATCTTGATGGTGATGTATACGAAACAGATGACAGAAAAGAAGCCGTATCAGCCTTTATGAAGCAGTACTATTCTTCAGCGGCTTTTGTGCCGAGAGAAATAATATTGAAGGAAATGCCTGAGGACAGAGAGCTTCTTGAGGAATATCTGACAGATATTTCGAAGAGAAAAGTCAGAATCCTGCGTCCGGAAAGAGGAGAGAAAAAGGCTCTTCTGGAACTGGCTTCTAAGGATGTTATTGAAATGGTTAAAACTCTCGATGAAAGATCGGCTGCAGGAAGAGAACGAAGAAACAGTCTAAGGAATGAGCTTGGGGAGATAATAGGTAAAATGGGCTGCTCTGTAATCAGCGGGGATGACAGAGAGTATCGCATTGAAGCTTATGATATTTCCAACACAAACGGGATAGATACTGTCGGCGCGATGGTGGTATTTGAGGGGCTCAGACCTGACAGAAAGAGTTACAGGAAGTTCAAGGTAAGAACAGTAAAGGGGCAGGACGATTACGCATCGATGAATGAAATTCTTTCGAGAAGGTTTCTGAGACTGCTTGACGGAGATCATAATTTCTCAGTTGTTCCGGACATAATAATGATGGACGGAGGCAAGGGTCACGTTTCAGTTGCAGAGGAAGTGGTAGAAGCAGCAGGCCTTGATATCCCTGTTGTTGGAATGGTAAAAGACGATAAACACAGGACACGTGCTCTCACGTTCAGACATAACGGAGAGTGGGAAGAGGTTTCCCTGAGAGATAAACCGTTATTGTATAAATATACGGGAACAATACAAGAAGAAGTTCACAGATTTGCCATCGATTTTCACAGCAGCGTCAGAGGAAAAAAGGCGATAAAATCTGCGCTTGATGAGATAAAAGGAATCGGTCCCGTAAGGAGAAATGCACTTTTGAAAAAATTCGGCAGCGTTGAGGAAATCAAAAAAACAGCCCTGGAAGATTGGGAAAAACTTAACGAAATTCCCGAGATGGACAGAGCAGCAGCAAAGAGCATTTATACATACTTTTCTGAATAACAATTGTATCTTGTATACTTTTAAAAACATCATTGACAGCTGACCAAATAATAAATAAAATTGAACGCAAATTTATTTCACCAAAATTGCGAAAGGGGAAACCTAAAATGAGACAAAAACGAATGCTGACAATGGACGGAAACACAGCAGCTGCACATGTTTCTTATGCTTTTACGGATGTTGCTGCGATATATCCGATCACTCCATCATCTCCAATGGCTGAGACCGTTGATGAATGGGCGGCATACGGTAAAAAGAATATTTTCGGTCAGCCTGTTAAGATTGCAGAGCTTCAGTCAGAGGGAGGAGCAGCAGGTGCTGTTCACGGAGCCCTTCAGGCAGGAGCACTGGCGACAACTTATACATCATCGCAGGGTCTTCTGCTTATGATTCCAAATATGTACAAGATGGCAGGAGAGCTGCTTCCGGGAGTAATTCACGTAGCCGCAAGAAGCGTTTCGACACATGCGCTTTGTATCTTCGGTGACCATTCGGACGTAATGGCATGCAGACAGACAGGATATGCCATGCTCTGTTCAAGTTCCGTACAGGAAGTAATGGACCTGGGAGGAATTGCACATCTTTCAGCTATTAAAGGTCGAGTACCGTTCCTGCACTTTTTCGACGGGTTCAGAACATCTCATGAAATCCAGAAAATCGACGTTTTCAATCATGATGATTTCAGAAAGCTTGTTGACTGGGATGCACTTAACGAATTCAGAAGCAGAGCGCTTAATTCGGAACACCCTGTAATAAGGGGAACGGCACAGAACCCTGACGTTTTCTTCCAGGGAAGAGAAGCGTCAAACAAGTTTTATGATGAAATACCTGAAATCGTAGCTGATTACATGGAACAGATAAGCGAACTGACCGGCAGAAGCTACAAGCCTTTTGATTACGTGGGAGCGCCTGACGCAGAGAACGTAATAGTAGCAATGGGATCCGTATGTGAGACTATCGAGGAAACTATGAACAAGATGGTTGAGGAAGGTCACAGAGTTGGATTAATCAAGGTAAGATTGTACAGACCTTTCGTTCAGGAGTATTTCCTGGACGTTCTCCCGAAGACTGTTGAGAGAATTGCGGTTCTTGACAGAACGAAGGAACCGGGAGCTCTGGGCGAACCTCTCTACCAGGATGTTAAGACGGCGCTTTACGGAATGAGAAATGCTCCGGAAGTTTACGGCGGCAGATACGGAATAGGTTCCAAGGATACAACTCCGGGAATGATTCATTCCATATACGACAATCTGTATCACAAGAATCCTAAGAACAACTTCACTGTAGGTATTGAAGACGACGTTACAGGCAGATCACTGCCGTACACAGAAGGAATTGCCAGAGAGCCGAAGGGTACAATAAAGTGCAAATTCTGGGGACTGGGTTCCGACGGTACGGTAGGTGCCAACAAGACAGCAATCAAGATCATCGGTGACAAGACCGATTTATATGCTCAGGGATATTTTGATTATGACTCGAAGAAATCCGGAGGTCTGACAGTATCACATCTCAGATTCGGAGAACAGCCGATTCAGTCAACGTATCTCATTAACAGAGCAGACTTCGTAGCATGTCACAATCAGGCGTACATAAGGCAGTATGACATGCTGAAGGAACTTAACAAGGGAGGAACCTTCCTGCTCAACTGTCTCTGGAAGACTCCGGAGGACTTCGAGAAGGCGCTTCCGCCTAAGGTTAAGAGAACCCTTGCGAAGAAGGAAATCAATTTCTATGTTATTGACGCATGGAATATAGCAGAGGAAATAGGACTCGGAAGCAGAATCAATATGATTATGCAGGCTGCATTTTTCCAGCTTACGGGAGTAATTTCTATTGATAAGGCAGTTCAGTATCTCAAGGAAGGTATTGAGAAGACATACAAGAGAAAAGGACAGGAAATCGTCGATATGAACTGCAGAGCAGTTGATGCCGGAATCAGATCCATTCAGAAAGTGGAGATACCGCCTGAATGGGCTGACGAAGAGGACGGCAAAGAGCCTTATGAAGAACTGCCTGAGTTTATCGAAAACATACAGATACCGATGACAAGAAAAGAAGGCGACGATCTTCCGGTAAGTGCTTTTGCAGGTGCAGAAGACGGAACATTCCCTTCGGGAACATCCGCATACGAAAAACGAGGCGTTGCTGTATACCTTCCTGAGTGGCAGAAAGATAAGTGTCTGCAGTGTAATCAGTGTGCATTTGTTTGTCCGCATGCTGCTATCAGACCAATGCTCGCATCAGAGGAGGAACTTAAGGAAGCTCCGGCAGGATTTGAAACAATAAAGGCCTTCGGAAAGGGCGTAGACGGGCTTAATTACAGAATGCAGGTTTCGGCTATGGACTGTATGGGATGCGGAAACTGTGCAGACATTTGTCCGGCTAAGGAATCGGCTCTCGTAATGAAGCCTTACAGAGAGGTTGTTCATGAGAGAGAAAACTGGGATTTCGGAATCAAGCTTTCTAGAAGAGACGAAAAATACAACGGAGATACAGTTAAGGGAAGTCAGTTCAGAAAACCTTATATCGAATTCTCGGGAGCATGTGCAGGCTGTGGCGAAACTCCTTACATCAAACTGGTAACACAGCTGTTCGGCGACAGAATGATAGTTGCCAATGCTACAGGATGCTCATCTATCTGGGGAGCGTCTGCACCGAGCATGCCGTACTGTAAGGACGAAATGGGCAGAGGACCTGCATGGGCCAACTCTCTCTTCGAAGACAATGCCGAATTCGGATACGGTATGGTTATGGCCGTTAAGCAGATGAGAGAAAAGATTGAGCGCAATATGAAAGCTCTTCTTGAACTTGATGTTGACGAAAGACTTAAAGAAGCTATTGATGAGTGGCTTGAATACAAGGATGACAGAAAAGAAACCAGAGCTAAGAGCGAGAAGGTACTGAAAGCCATTGAGGAACTTGATACGACCGACAGTGTTGTACAGGGTCTTTGCGAGAGAATTATCGAAGCCAAGGATTATCTTGTTAAGAAATCAATGTGGGCTGTCGGCGGTGACGGATGGGCTTACGATATCGGTTTCGGCGGTCTCGACCATGTTCTCGCATCAGGTGAGGATATTAATATACTTGTATTTGATACCGAGGTATATTCCAATACAGGAGGACAGGCTTCCAAGGCTACTCCTGAAGCGGCAATTGCTAAATTCGCCGCATCGGGAAAGAGAATCAAAAAGAAAGACCTGGGACTTATGGCAATGTCATACGGATATGTTTATGTAGCTCAGGTTGGAATGGGTGCAGACAAGGATCAGCTTATGAAGGCTCTCCTTGAAGCAGAAGCATATGATGGTCCTTCCATCGTAATCGCGTATGCTCCTTGCATTAACCACGGCATCAAGAAGGGAATGGGCAAGTCACAGGAAAACATTAAAGACGCTGTTGACTGCGGATACTGGCATCTGTACAGATACAATCCGGAACTGAAGAAAGCCGGAAAGAATCCGTTTATCCTTGATTCGGGAGAACCGACAGAAAACTTCAATGACTTCCTGATGGGACAGATCAGATACTCATCACTGGTTAAGGAGTTCCCTTCCGTTGCAAGCAAGCTGTTTACTATGGCTGAAGAGGACGCAAAGGGAAGGTACAGAACGTACAAAGAGCTGGCAGACAGAGAGACACCGCTTCTTTAGCAAATACTTTCAATTCGCCTTGATAAAAGCCTTTGCAGGTGTTATAGTAGCCTTAATAAACTGAAAAGGAGAAAAAACATGGCTGACGAAAAAGAACTGTACGGATACGAGGAAGAAGAAATCATTACACTGGAATTCGATGATAGTTCAGAAGAAGAGTGCGGAATTCTCGGCGTATTCGATGCAAACGGCAAAGAATATATAGCTTTAAATCCTCTCGGAACCGAGGACGTATATATTTACGGATACAAGGAATACGAAGAAGACTATGAGCTGATTGATATCACAGACGAGAAGGAATACGAAGAAGTTGTGAAAGAATTTGAGAAGCTCGCTGTAGAAGAAGCATAGACGAATTAAGAAGAATTACGAAAGACCCGTCTCAGCAGACAATGAGACGGGTTTTTATTTGCCATGAACATGCAAAAGCTGTATAATTAAATGGACTATGCGAAAAGGGAGAATATGATTGTATGAAGATTGAAGAGAGAGATTTTATACCGGTACTTCTGGGAGGAGATATTAATACATACAGCGTTGCCAGAGCCTTCTACGAGAAATACGGAGTACGGTCTTACGTGTTCGGTAAATTCCCGACAGGACCCAGCTACGGAAGCAGAATTACTGTATACGAAGCGGACACACGCATAGATACGAAGGATTATTTTATTAAGAGAATCAGCGATTTTGCAAAGGAACACGGAGACAGAAAAATACTTCTTATAGGATGCGGCGACAGTTATGTGGCATTGGCGGCGAAATACAGAAAGGAGCTGCCTGAAAATGTTACGGTTCCATATATTGATTTTGAACTGATGGACAGCCTGCAGCATAAGGAAACCTTTTACGGACTTTGCAGGGAATACGGACTCGACTATCCGGAGACAATAGTTCACAGAAAGGAAATGGGAATGGACTTCCCGTGTAATTTCAGATATCCGGTAATAGTCAAACCGTCAAACAGCATAATGTATTGGGAATACCCTTTCGGTGGACAGGAAAAAGTATACAAGGCTGAATCAAGAGAAGAGATGGAACGAATTCTCGGGGATATTTACGGTTCCGGATATGATGATGCAGTGATTATCCAGGATATGATTCCGGGGAATGATGAATACATGAGAGTGCTGACGTCATATTCAGACAGAAACGGCAAGGTGAAAATGATGTGTCTCGGTCATGTTCTTCTTGAAGAGCATACACCTCACGGAAGCGGAAATCATGCTGTAATAATACCTGAATATGACAGAGAACTTATGGAGAAAACTCGAAATATGCTGGAATCCATTAATTACAAGGGGTTTTCCAATTTCGACATAAAATTCGACAGCAGAGACGGAAGCTACAGATTTTTTGAAATCAACACAAGACAGGGAAGAAGCAATTACTACGTTACGAATGCCGGGCTGAATGTGGCAGAGCTGCTCACAGAAGACTATATTTACGAAAAGGATATGGAATACAATGATCGTTTCGAAGAAAGGCTGTGGCTTACGGTTCCCGGCAGTGTTGCGAGAAAATACGTTAAGATTCCGGAAAATGCCGAGAAGCTGAATAAGCTGCTCAGTGAAAAACGCTATGCGAACCCTGTTTTCAAAAAGGGAGATTCCGGCTTGCTCAGATGGCTAAGAATGGTGAAGAATCATCTCAAACAGCATTCAAATTACAAAAAATATTACAGATAAGGAAATTAGGAGAGTGAAAATGAAACAGGGATATAAGACACTTGGAGTAATAGGCGGAATGGGACCGGAAGCCACAAGTGTGTTTTTTAACCGCATCGTTAAACACACTGATGCAGAAAAAGATCAGGATCACATTAACTCAATAATACTGAATTATGCCGATATGCCTGACAGAACGAAGGCAATAATTTCCGAAGATACGGCACAGATAAGAGAAGCTCTCGAAAACTGTGCCAGAGTTCTGGAAGGTATGGGCGCTGAAAATATAGCGATACCGTGTAATACAGCACACTTTTTTATAGATGCGATAAAAGGAGCCACAGATGTTAACGTTATCAGCATGGTAGACGAAAGTGCGGAACTTGCACGTGATATGGGGGCGAAAAAAGTAGGAATAATGGCTACTGACGGTACTGTGTGGTCAGGAGTGTACGCCAGGGCATGCATGGAGAGAAATATGATAGCTGTACACCCTCCTACAGAGGTACAGAGAAATGTGATGTCTCTGATTTACGATGATATCAAACAGGGTAAACCAGGTGATCCCGAGAAGTTCAACAGGGTAATCGAATCATTTCGGGAAGACGGCTGCGATATAGTAATTCTTGCCTGCACGGAGCTTTCTGTATATTGTGCCGTCAACGAAGTACCTGATTTCTGCATTGATGCTATGGATGTTCTGGTGAAGGCCTGCATTGAGAAGTCAGGTGCGAAATACGTATAGATTATTAAAAAAGAAGGGATGATAACATGGAAACAAAGAAATACTGTTTCTCCCAATACATTGAAGAGGTTAAGGGAAAGAATATGATTGCCGGATGTTCAGAAATGACACCGGAAGCAGAAAATATAATTGTTAAAAATCTAACATATGACTCCAGGGAAGTTACTCCGGGAACAATGTTTATATGCAAAGGTGCTGCATTCAGAGAGGAATATCTGAATGCAGCCTTTGAGAAAGGCGCAGTGTGTTATGTTGCCGAAAGAGAATATGACAATGTTCCTCTGCCGGGAATGATTGTGAAAGACATAAGAGAGGCGATGCCTGTTATTGCCGCAATGTTTTACGGCAGACCATGGGAGAAGCTGACTGTTTTCGGAATCGGAGGAACCAAGGGTAAATCAACCTCCGCTTATTACATGAAAGCAGTACTTGACGATTATCTCGAGGAACAGGGCAAGAAAGAAAGCGCAGTTGTATCGAGTATCGATGTGTACGACGGAGTGGAAAGCTTCGAATCACATATAACAACGCCTGAATCGGTGGAACTGCAGAGACATATGCGTAATGCAGTGGACAGCGGAATAGAATACTTAAGCATGGAAGTTTCGTCTCAGGCGCTTAAATACAACAGAATGGATCAGGTTCGCCTGGACGTCGGAATATTTATGAATGTTTCGGAAGACCATATCAGTCCGATAGAACACAGCAGCTTCGAGGACTACATTTCATCTAAGATGAAAATGTTCGCACTTACCGATACTGCTGTAATCAATATCGGCTGCGATTATCCGGAGCGCATTGCAGAAGCCGCAAAGGCTGCAGGCCGTGTTATTACATTTAAGGTAGGCAGTGAGGAAGGTGCAGATTTCAATGCCTTTGGTATAAAGAAGAACGGAATGGGAATAGACTTTACTGTGAAGGCAGGAGATGATTTCGAAGAGGAATTTTCTCTTGGAATGCCGGGATTCTTTAATGTCGAAAACGCTCTTGGTGTAATTGCAGGTGCAATGTCGGCCGGCATACCTCTTAAGAATATTAAGAATGGTCTCGCCAAGGCAAGATCCAAGGGAAGAATGGAAACGACTCTCAGTAATGACGGGAAGATTCTGGCGATACTGGATTACGCACACAACAAGCTTAGTTTCGAGAAGCTGTACGGATCAATGAAAGAAGAATATCCGGGATACAGAATAGTCGGTATTTTCGGATGTCCCGGAGGCAAAGCCTTTAACAGAAGAGAGGAACTGGGCCGTATCGCAGGGGCAAATTCCGAAAAAGTGTATCTGGCAGCTGAGGATCCGGGAAAAGAAAAACCGGGAGATATTTCCGAAGAAATCGCAGTATTTTTGAGAGAAGAAAACTGCCCTTACGAAATAATTGACGACAGGGGCGAAGCGATAAAGAAAGCTATTTATGAAGCAGGAGCTCTGGCGGAAGAAAAGGGCGAGAAAACCCTTTTGCTTATAACAGGCAAAGGTCATGAGACAAGACAGAAAATCGGAACAGAGTACGTACCTTGCATTTCGGATGCAGAATATATAAACAGATATATCGACGAATATAACAGCAGATAATTGCGGAGGTGGCATTTTGAAAAAATACGATATTATCATTGTCGGTGCAGGAGCCGGCGGAGTGTTCATGAGCTATGAGCTTGCTAAAATGAATACCGGAGCAGAGATTCTTGTTATTGATAAAGGAGCAAGGCTGGAAGAAAGACAGTGTCCGATAAAACTCGGCAAGACATCAAACTGTGTTAAATGCAATCCGTGTCACATTATGAACGGATATGGAGGTGCGGGAACTCTTTCTGACGGAAAGTACAATATTACCACACAGTTCGGCGGAAATCTCCACGAGTATGTAGGCGTTGATGAGGCTATGAACCTTATGGAATATGTTGACGATGTGCTCTGCAGTATGGGCGGCGCATCTGCGAAACTATTCTCAACGGCCAGCAGCGATCTTAAAACAGAATGCCTGAGAAACAACCTGCATCTTCTTGAAGCGAAGGTAAGACATCTGGGAACAGACAGAAATGTTAAAATTCTGGACAAGATGTACGATTACTGTGAAGAGAAAATCGAAATGAAGTTCCGTACAACTATTGAAGATGTCGAGAGAAAGGATGACGGAACTTTCCTGGTAAGAACGGACAAGGGTGACGAGTATACGTGCGACAACCTCGTTCTGGCAACAGGCCGTTCCGGTTCCAAATGGATCGGGAACATCTGCGATAGCATGGGCATAGAGCAGAAAAAGAACCGTGTTGATATAGGCGTACGTGTGGAGCTTCCCGCTGAGGTATTCAAACATATCACGGATGATGTGTACGAAAGTAAAATCGTATACAAGACAGACAAATACAATGATATGGTCAGAACCTTCTGCATGAATCCTTACGGAGAGGTAGTTGCGGAAAACACAAACGGAATTGTTACGGTTAACGGACACAGCTATGATTCCCCTGAACTTCATACTGAAAATACAAACTTCGCTCTGCTTGTATCAAATCATTTCACGGAGCCTTTTGATGACAGTAACGAATACGGTGAATCCATAGCCAGACTTTCAAATATGCTGGGCGGAGGAGTTCTGCTTCAGAGATTCGGCGATCTGGTAAAGGGAAGAAGATCCAGTGAGAGAAGAATGAAGAAATGCTTCACTAAGCCGACCCTTAAGGCAACACCGGGAGACCTGAGCCTGGTAATTCCTAAGCGTCAGCTAGATAACATTATTGAAATGATTTACGCCCTGGATAAGATAGCACCGGGAACAGCCAACGAAGATACGCTTCTTTACGGAGTCGAAGTCAAGTTCTACAATTCGGTTGTTAAAGTAGACGAAAATCTCGAAACATCAGTTCCGGGATTGTATGCCCTGGGAGACGGATCCGGTGTGACACACTCCCTTTCACAGGCATCAGCCAGCGGTGTACATGTAGCGAGGATACTGGCTAAAAAATACGAAAACAAATAGGAGAGGAGAACTTATATGAGCAGTAAAGCAGTTAAAGCAGTTGAAAATCACCACAAAGGATACAATTGTGCTCAGTCAGTGGCATGTGCCTTTGCGGAAGAACTTAAAATGAGCGAAAAAGACGTCTTCAGAATTATGGAAGGCTTCGGTTTCGGTATGGGATGCATGGGAACATGCGGAGCGGTTTCGGCAATGGCAGCTGTGGTCGGTATGAAGGAATCCGACGGAAATCTTGACGGACCGTCAACCAAAAAGAACTGTTACAGATCTGCAAAGGCTCTGATCGGTGAATTTGAGGAAATGAACGGATCCTTTATATGCCGCGAAATAAAAGGCGTTGACACGGGAAAGGTTCTGAGAAGCTGTGACGGATGTGTTGAGGATGCAGCCGCGCTGCTTGAAAAATATTTGTCCGAATAAAGATAATTCATTAAAAGTCTAATATCTAAAAGTTGTATATCCGAAAAGGAGGACAGGCTATGAGCGATGCGTTCGAGAAGAGGAAGAAAGCTCAGGAGTGGGCCCTTAAAGTTGTTGAGGGTGTAAACAATGACCCGCGCCCCTTCGTTAAGTGCAAGGAAAGCAGACCGATAACAGATATAAAGGATTTGCTTAATTCCAGCGGGGAGCTGTTTGCGGATAATATTATGTATCTGCAGAAATGGAATCCGAAAGGAGAGTATGAACCGATTACGTACAGAGAAGGGCTTGCCGATGTAAACGGGCTGGGCACATCGCTGTTCGCAAAAGGCCTTAAGGGAAAAAGAGTAGCTGTAATCGGCCCAAACTGTTACCAGTGGTGCAGTACGTATCTGGCTGTTACGGCAGGCGGAGGATGTATCGTTCCTCTTGATAAAGAGCTTAGTCCCGAGGAATTGAAGAATCAGATTATAAGGTCTGAAGCTTCGGCTGTGGTTTTTGACAGGAAATATTCGGATATTTTCATAGATATGAAGGAATCGGGAGACACCGGTCTGGAAGTGCTGGTGAGCTTTGACGAAGGTTCGGAAGAAAAAGGCGTTCTGGCATGGAAAAGTCTTGTGAACGAAGGAAAGGAACTGGTAGATAAGGGAGAAAGAGCATTCCTTGATGCGGAAGTGGACAATGAGGCAATGAGTATTCTCATTTTCACGTCTGGTACGACAGGTAAACCGAAAGGTGTAATGCTCAGTCAGAAAAACGTTTGTGCAGAGCTGATGATTGCCCCTACGATTTTCACCCTTGAAGAAGAAGACAGATATCTGTCCTTTCTGCCTTTGCATCACACATATGAATGCACTTGCTGCTTCCTGATGGCTATATACAAAGGTTCCTCGGTGGCTTTCTGTCAGGGTCTGAAATATATAACAAAGAATCTTAAGGAAACACGACCGACAATGATGCTGGGAGTTCCGGCTCTTTACGAAAAACTGTACAGAACAATATGGAAAAATGTTCGAAAACAAGGTAAGGAAAAGCTTCTGAGGAAGGTTATTTCGGTAAACAGAATAACGAAGAAAATCGGAATTGATCTGGGTGACAGATTCTTCGGAGAAATAAGGGGCATATTCGGGGGAAGAATGAAGACTCTGATTTGCGGAGGAGCGAAAATCGATCCGGAAATACTGGACGGACTGAGAGATTTCGGATTTAACGCACTTCAGGGATACGGTCTTACAGAGGCGGCTCCTATGGGAGCATTTAATCCTCAGGACGCACCGAATTCAAGATCTGTAGGAGTGCCGTTCCCGGGACAGGAGATTAAAACGATTAATAATAATGAGGAAGGCATCGGTGAAATCTGCATACGCGGAGAGAATCTCATGATGGGATATTTCAAGGATCCGGAAGAAACCGCCAAGGTTATAGACAGTGACGGATGGTTCCATACGGGGGATCTGGGATATGTTGATAATGACGGATATGCATATCTGACAGGTCGTGCCAAGAATGTTATTATTACGAAAAACGGCAAGAATGTATATCCGGAAGAACTCGAGTATCAGCTGGGCCTCGTGCCTTTTGTTGCCGAGTCGTTTGTATTTGAGGATGACAATGCTGCAGGAAATGATACTGTAATCGTAGCGTCCGTGAAGGTCGATGAGGAAGAAATCAGAGAACTGGCAGGAGACGGATGCAGTGATGATGACATAAAGAAATTAATCTGGGAGGAAGTTGATAAAATCAATGAAAAGTCACCTGCCTACAGACAAATCAGGAAGGTGTTATTGAGAAAGAAGGATTTTATACACAACACATCGTCGAAGCTGATAAGGTTTGCGAAAGAAAACAAAGTTGAGGAATAGGAATGAATGAATTTTATGAAAAGACCGGATATCCAAGGCTTGTTGTTGACTTGGAGAAACTGAGGACTAACCTGAATGTGGTTCTGGGCAAATGTTCTGACCTCGGCATTGAGGTGGCCGGTGTTGTAAAGGGCTGCACTGCGCTGATTCCATGTGTGGAGCAGTTTGCAAATGCCGGATGCCGCTGGATTGCCTCATCGAGACTGGAACAGCTTGCGGCTGTGAGAGATGCCGGAATACAGACAGACCTTATGATGATAAGAATTCCGGGATTAAGTGAAGTCGAAGATGTTGTCAGAATCTGTGATTACAGCCTGAACAGTGAAATTGAGGTAATAAAAGAACTTAACAGGGCTGCCGGAAGACAGGACAGGATTCACAAGGTAATACTCATGGCAGATATCGGCGATCTCAGAGAAGGATTCTGGGATAAGGATGAAATGCTGGAAACAGCACTCATGGTCGAAAATGACATGAGGAACCTTGAGCTTGCGGGAGTAGGCACAAATGTAGGATGTTACGGATCGGTTCTCGCGACAGCAGATAAGCTTCGGGAGCTTGTCGATATCGCTGAAGCCATTGAAGAAAAAATAGGCAGAGAGCTTGAGGTGATATCCGGAGGCGCTACGACTTCATTTATGAGAGTATGGGACGGAGATATTCCTGAAAGAATAAATATGCTGCGAATTGGAGAAGGAATACTTCTTGCGCGGGATTTCAGGGAGCATTTCGGTTATAACATGGAGGGGCTTAATACAGACGTGTTTACTCTGGAAGCCGAGGTAATTGAAGTGAAGGATAAGCCTTCACATCCTGTCGGAGAAATTTCAGTAGATGCCTTCGGACATAAAGTGCAGTATGAGGATAGGGGGATAAGGAGAAGAGCTCTTCTTGGAATCGGCAAAGTGGATTTCGGAGGAAATATTTCGGAGCTGTTTCCTCGTCTCGAAGGAATTGAGATTTTAGGAGCTTCCTCGGATCATACTATTCTGGACATACAGAACATGGTAGATGAAGGCAGAACTCTCAAGACAGGAGATATCGTCAGGTTTGATTTGAATTACGCTACAATGGTGTACGTTACGAATTCAGATAATATTGTTAAAGTTTACATTTAAGACAATCAGGAGAAGAAGAAATGGAAAAATTAGGTAATAAGGAACCGAGAGGTGTGGCACTGCTGCCGATATTAATATTCCTCGTTGTTTATCTGGGAAGCGGAATATATTACGAGTATATTAATCCACCTGAAGGAGGCATGGGTTTTTATGTAATGTCGGTAGTCGTTGCGTTCATGATTTCCCTCACAGTTGCATTCTGCCAGAACAGAGCGCTTTCCTTTAATGAGAAGATTACAGTGTGTGCTAAAGGTATCGGTGATGATAATATCACGATAATGCTGTTTATATTCCTTATGGCAGGTGCATTCAGCGGAATCGCCAGTGAAGCAGGCGGAGCAGCAAGTACAGCGAATATGCTCCTCAACATAATACCTGCAAACTTCGCAATTCCGGGACTGTTTATAATCGCATGTCTCATTTCGATGGCAATGGGAACATCCTGCGGAACTATCACGGTACTTACACCTATAGCAATGAATGTTGCCATGTCGGCAAGTTTGAATCTTCCTTTCTGCGTTGCTACGATTGTCGGAGGAGCAATGTTTGGAGACAATCTTTCATTTATCAGTGATACGACAATTGCAGCCACAAAGACTCAGGGCGTGGAAATGAAGGCGAAGTTCAGAGAAAACCTGAAAATAGCAGTTCCTGCAGCAATTGTTACTCTGATCGTCATCGCAGCCGTGTGTATGAAGGGCGGAGCCGCAGAACTTGAGCATTTTGACTTCAACACTCTTCAGGCAATTCCGTATTTCATAGTTCTTATTGCTGCGATCTGCGGAATCAACGTGTTTATTGTACTCGGATGCGGAACGATTCTTTTCGCAATCGTCGGGCTGATTACAGGTTCACTGACTGTAAGTACTGCATTCAGTTCAATGGGGGCAGGCACATCCGGAATGTTCGAGACAATGATTGTAACAATACTCGTTGCATCGATGGGAGCCCTTATGAAGGAATACGGCGGCTTCGAATTTATTCTTAAGGTTATTACAAAGATGTTCAAAAGCAGAAAGGGCGGAGAACTGGGCGTAGGAATTCTTACTTCGGTTATGGACGTTGCCACTGCCAACAATACAGTTGCTATAGTTATGGCAGGGCCTATAGCGAAGGAAGTATCCGAAAGATATGAAATCAGACCGGAGAGAACGGCATCACTGCTTGATATTTTCTCATGTGTATGGCAGGGAATTATTCCTTACGGAGCACAGCTTCTCATTGCGTCAGGGCTGGCGGGAATAGGAAGCATTACAATTATTCCGTTCCTGTTCTATCCTTTCGTTCTTCTTATTATGATTCTGCTTAACATAGCTTTTAGCAAAAGCGTGAAAAAGCAGTAAGAGGCGGTTTGACTTTTTGAAGCCTTTGTGCAACAATTAATTCTTGAACAAAACGAAAAGGAGATTATAAATGGATAATATCGTAAACGAAGAAATGTTATTAACACAGGAAGGTTACGACAAAATAGTAGCTGAACACGACGAGCTGGTATCGGTTAAACGTGCGGAAGTTGCTGAGAGAATTAAGGAAGCAATCTCCTACGGAGATATATCGGAAAACGCAGAGTACGATTCGGCTAAGAACGAGCAGGCAGAACTCGAGGAGAGAATTCACAAGCTCGAGGAAATGATGAGAAGGGCCAAAATCGTTCAGGAAGACGATGTTCAGGGTGACGTTGTTAACGTTGGACTGAAAGTTAAGGTTAAGGATTTAGATTTAGGAGATGTGGAGGAGTTCGCTATAGTAGGTGCGACGGAGTCAGATCCGTTTAACGGTAAAATCTCTAACGAATCCTCCGTTGGTAAATCGCTGATCGGAAACAAAGTCGGTGACAAAGTTGCCGTTGAAGTTCCGGATGGCATTATCAACTACGAAATTCTGGATATATACAAGTAATCTGAACTAAATAAGGAGATAAATAAAATGAGTGACGAAAAGAGAAACAATCAGGTGGCGGAAGCTGCTGAAATGACAGAGCAGGATATTAATGAGCAGAGACAGATAAGAAGAGAAAAGCTTAAGGCTCTGCAGGAAGCAGGCAGAAACCCGTATCTTATAGAAAAATGGGATCAGGATGCATATTCGAAGGATATCAAAGAAAACTTTGATGAGTACGAAGACAAGGTAGTTACCATTGCCGGTCGTATGATGGCGAAGAGAGTAATGGGTAAAGCCGCATTCATCGACATTCAGGATGACAGAGGCAGAATCCAGTGCCACATTAAAAGAGACGTAATCGGACAGGAAGAATACAAGTGGTTCAAGACTTCTGACATCGGAGATATTTTCGGCGTTGTAGGTAAGGTTTTCAGAACACAGAAGGGTGAGGTAACTGTTGAGGCTTCACAGCTTGTGCTTCTGTCCAAGTCACTTCAGGTGCTTCCTGACAAGTGGAGCGGTCTGAAGGATATGGATATAAGATACAGACAGAGATATGTTGATCTTATCGTTAATCCGGAAGTAAAAGAAAGCTTCATTAAGAGAACTAAGATTATCAAGGAGATAAAGAGAACTCTTGAAGAAGATTTCGGTTACATGGAAGTTGATACACCAATACTGACAACTATTGCAGGCGGTGCCAATGCCAGACCGTTTGAAACTCACCACAACACTCTCCACCTGGATATGAAGATGAGAATATCCAACGAGCTCTTCCTTAAGAGACTTATTGTCGGTGGTATCGACAGAGTTTATGAAATGGGTAAGATGTTCAGAAACGAAGGTATGGACAAAAACCATAACCCTGAGTTCACTTCCATGGAATGTTATTATGCATACGGAAACATGGAAACTACAATGAGAGTTACGGAAACAGTAATCTCCAACGCTGCAAAGGCAGCAACAGGCAGCATGGTAATCAATTACCAGGGTAAGGAATTCGATCTGACTCCTCCATGGAGATCAATAGATATGACAGATGCCGTAAGAGATATTACAGGTGTTGATTTCCACGCTATCGAAAGCGATGAAGATGCACGTGCTGCAGCAATAGCTTACGGAATGGATGAAGATGATGTTAAGGACATGACAAGAGGTAAGCTTATTGCCGAGATGTTCGAAGAATACTGTGAAGATGTTCCGGGATTCCTGGACGGCCCTGTATTCGTAACAGGACATCCTGTTGAAATTTCTCCTCTGGCTAAGAGAGATCCTGAAGACCCGAGAATCACAAGAAGATTCGAGGCGTACATCAATGGATGGGAAGTGGCAAATGCGTTCTCAGAGCTGAACGACCCAATCGATCAGTACGAGAGATTTGCTGAACAGCAGGCTGAACTTGATGCAGGTATCGACGATGAAGCACATCCTATGGATATGGACTTCGTAAATGCTCTGGAAGTAGGTCTCCCTCCGACAGGAGGACTGGGAATCGGTATTGACAGAGTTATTATGCTCGTTACTAATGCACCGACAATCAGAGACGTAATTCTCTTCCCGACAATGAAGCCGCTGGATAAATAAATCGGTTAAATAGAAATACTGCCAAAGGGGCAGCGAATGTTAAGCATTCGATTACACATAGTTAGGTCTTAGAAGATGTGTAGTCGGATGCTTTTTTATTGAGAAGGCCGGTTCTTTATAATGCCACAAATAATCACAGAAACCCTTGATATTCAGCAGACTTTGTGGCATTTGCGGTTAGTGAAACTGGCGTATTATTTACATGCAGCAACAGCGGGATGCTTCACCGGAGGGTATTTCTGTATTATAATAGTTTAAAGATGGTGATAATAATGGACACAAAGAATGTATTATTCGAACTTAGAGCAAACAGGACGAATTAGCAGGTGAAAGCCGGTCATCGGAGCAGATTAGGGTATATATGTCGAATAAGTAAAGGACAGAAGTGATGATAAAGATTTTTGTTACGGGAGATAACCATTTCGGGAAGAAATACGGACGATACCCCGAGATCAAGGACAAACTGATACAGAGCAGGTTTGATGTTCTGGAAGATATGGTTCAAAAAGCGGAAATGGAAGGCTGTGAACTGTTTGTCATTACGGGGGATCTTTTTGACAACATCAAGACGATAAAAGTTTCTGATGTGAAGCATGTAGCCGGAATATTAGCAGGATTCACGGGAAATGTGATAGTTCTTCCCGGGAATCACGACTACTTTACGGGAGATGAAACAGTTTGGAAAGACTTTGAAAATGCCATTTCATCGACAGAACACAACATTACGCTGATAAAAGAATACAGAAAATATGAATTCGATACTGCAGAAGAAAAAATAGCGGTATATCCTGCCTTTTGCCGGTCGAAGCATTCGAAAGAAAATAATCTCGGATGGATAAAAAGCGAAGAGATTCATAGAGACGGTGCAATCAATATAGGAATTGCCCACGGAGCACTTCGAGGCATTACACCGGACTTAAAGGAAGAATACTTCCTTATGACAGAAATGGAGCTTTCTGCTATACCGGTTGATGTTTGGCTTATCGGACATACTCATATACCGTATCCCGATACGCTGGAGGAAAACTCCGATGCGAAAGGGTACAAAATCTTTAATGCAGGAACACACGAGCAGACGGACTTAAGCAATAACACAGAGGGAAACTGCTTTATTTTAACAATCAGAAAACAAGGAGAGTCGGCTGAAGTTCTTGCCAGAAAATACGTAAGCGGTAAAATACGCTTTTATGATCTGGACATTAGTGTGAAGCCGGATAGGGAAAACTCCCTGTCGAATGCCATTAAAGAAGCTGTTAAAGATAAAGACATGAATTCCGTACTCCGTCTTAATCTTTCAGGTTCATTGAAGCAGGAAGAATACAGAGACAGAAGCAGTATTTACAGAGAGCTTCTCGGAGGTTTTCTGACCTATGAGATAAATGACAGCGATTTGAGTGAAGAAATAACGATTGAAAAAATACATGAGGAATTCGCTGAGACTAGCTTCGCGGCTCAGTTTATGGAAGAACTCATAGACAATCCTACTGAATTGCAGATGGCGTATCAACTGCTGCAGGAATGCAGAGAAAGTTAAGTGGAGGCGTGACATCATGAATATCAAACGATTGGAATGTGACCAGTTTGCAGGTCTTTTGGACAAGAGTCTGGATTTCGAAAAGGGGCTTAATATAGTTGTCGGTGAAAACGAAAGCGGCAAAAGCACAATGGTGGACCTTATTTATCAGCTCCTGTTCAAGGATGTTAAGCTGAGCGGACGAAGCGATACGGATTTTATAGATAAATATTTTCCGAAAAAAGCAGGCGGGTATCAGGGAGATGTGGTTGACGGTGTGCTGGTTTTTGAAACGCCATCCGGAACATTTAAGCTGAGAAAAGAATGGGAAAAAGGAGAAGGTGTCTGCAGGCTTACTCTCCCGGACGGAACTTCCGTAAAAAGCATTGAAGTAATAAGCGAAATATTAGGCAAGGAATTAAAACACCGTGCCGGAGTATACAGTGAGATTGTATTTGCTTCCCAGAAAAGTGACAGTAAGGCAGTAGAGAGCATAATGAGCGCATTAAAGAAAAAAGGTGATTCCTTATGGGAAACAAGAACTGAGCTCACTTCAACCTTGACACGTGCGGCGCTGGAAACGGGCGGCGTTTCCATTGAGAAAATTGAAAAAAACATACAGACAAATATGGACAGTCTCATCGGACGATGGGATTGGGAAGCAGATGCGCCTGAAGGCGGACCGAAGCGGGCGTCATATAAGAATGCATGGGTAAACGGAGCCGGTGCAATTGTAAAGGCCTACTATGAAGCCGACAAGATTCGAAGTATGCAGATTGATGCGGAAAATGCAGAAAGAGAAGCAGAAGCCGAAAAGGAAATTATACAGAGGCTGAGGGCAGAAAAAAAATCAGCCGAAGCAGAGAGAACCGCATTTCAGAAATACAGAGGACTGATAGGGCAGATTTCTCTCCTTGAAAATTCAATCAAAACCATTGAAGAGAAAATAATCGAACAGAACAAAGCACTTTCCGTATGGCCGGAAACAAAAGACAGTATTGCAAAAGCTAAAGAACTGCAGGAAAAACTAAGGCAGGCACAGATTCGTGAGTTGTACTTAAAAACGGAACCTGTTTACCGGTCATATCAGAAAAAAACAGAAGAACTTACCGACATGAAGGAAGTTGATGACTTAGATCTGAAACGCCTGAGAGAACTGGTAATCTGCAAACAGAAGGAAGAAACGAAGCTGACCGGAATTAATCTGGCTGCGAAAATCAGAGAATTCGGATCTGCCGAAGTGCTGATCACATCAATAGCTACAGGCGAGGTCTTGAACCCATCCGAAGGAGAGGTAAGGATTACCGAAGCAGTTAATATCAGTATTCCCGGCATTGCAGATATACAGTTAATGCCGGAGGGCGTTGAGATTGAGAAGGTGGAAGAAAAGCTCAGAACACTTGAAGGGGAAATAAAAGCTCTGTACGAAAAATACGAAGTGTATAGTCTTGAAGAACTGGAGAATAAATCAGAAGCTTTTGCATCAGCAAAACAGGAATCGGACAGACTTGCTCTCGAGCTGGAGAAAAATCTCAAGGGAATGGATCGTGAGACCCTTAAAGAGATGAATGCCGGTGTGCCGGAAGACATTGAGAGTGAAAAGGAAATCGAAAGTCAGATTTCAATTTTGTGCGGAAGTAAAACAATCGACGGGTTCATCGGTGGCATGGAATCGACACTGGACGGTTATGAAAACAGGTACGGAAGCGTCGAAAAACTGAAGGCATCGGTTAAGAAACTTAATGAGGATAAAGAAACAAGCCGCAGGAAGCTTGATTCCATGGATGAAATTCCCGAGAAATATCATGGTATAGAGGATCCTGACCGCTTTGACGATACTCTGCTGGAGAAAATCGAGGATTATGATGCTCGGATTGAAATTCACAGCATTAAGCTCAGTGAAGCGGAAAGAAACCTTGGAGACAAGTCATCGGAAGAATATACGGAGGAACTTCAGGACAAGGAAGCCGTTCTGAAAGCACGAAAAACGGAGTATGAGCATTGGAATAATATATACAGAGTATTCCGCAGATTAATGGAAAGAAACGATGAGAATCCTGTTGATGACATAGAGGAGAAGTTCCGCGAATATCTGCAGCTGATTTCCGAAGGAACTCTTCAGCTCAGGTCAATGGACGAGAAGATGTCTGTGCAGCTGACGAGCGGTACGCACGCACTGACATACGGCATTCTATCGGAGGGAACGAAAGACACTGTTTCCCTGGCGTTCAGGCTGGCGATGCTCGAACATTTATATCCTGACGGAGACGGACTGGCGGTGTTCGACGATCCCTTTGCCGATATGGATGCAAAACGCGTGGAACAGTCATGTAAACTGATTCAGAAATTTGCAGAGAAGAATCAGATCATATTCGTGACATGCGATCGAAAGTATGAGGAATATATGTGCGGAAATGTTATTCACATCAACAGATAAAATATAATTAAAAAAATTATTCTGCCGGGTTAACGTGGACCATTACATGCTTGGCGTTCGGGAATCGTTTTTCTATTCTGTCGTGTACGGCCTCGGCAATGTTGTGGGCTTCAAGAAGTGTTATTGAACCGTCTGCCCATATTTCAACATCAACATAGAACTTGCTTCCGAAACGCCTGGTCTGAAGGAGATCGATGCCCATTACGTTTTTGTTTTCCATTATGCAATCGCGAAGCTGCTGCTCAGTTTCTTCATCGCAAGAACTGTCAACCATTTTGTTCATTGCGTCCATGAAAATATCGTAGGATGCCTTTGCGATGAAAAGGAAAATCACAAGACTGGCGATAGAATCCATAATGGGGTATCCAAGCATCGCGCCGCCGATGCCGATAAGTGCGCCGACTGATGAAAGGGCATCCGATCGGTGGTGCCATGCATCTGCCATCAGAGCACTGGAATCGATTTTTTTGGCGTTGAAGCGAGTGTACCAGAACATGGCTTCTTTTGAGGCTATTGAAATTAATGCCGCAATAAGAGCGAGCATTCCCGGAGCCTTAAGAGTTTCGTAGCTGCCTCTGAGGATGTTCTGGAATGCGGGAATGCCTATACCGATTCCCGTGAGAAACAGAACCATGGCCAGCATTGTGGCAGCGACACATTCGAGGCGTTCATGACCGTAAGGGTGATTTTTATCCGGACCTTTTGATGAAAGACGAACGCCTATTATTACAATAAATGAACTGAATACGTCGGATGCAGAATGAATCGCATCGCTGATCATCGCACTTGAGTGTGCGAAAATCCCGGCGAAGAGCTTAAGTCCGGCCAGAACAAGATTGCCGGCAATCGATATAACTGCCACTCTGGTGGCAGTTTTCTGAAATGAATTTTCGGTTTTTGTTTTCATTTGATACCTCGCTTGATTATCTCGGGGCATAAAAATACCCACGAATCAGTAATAATTATTGCTGTCCCGTGGGGTAATCCACTGTCACTGATGCGACCCGGCTCCATGACCTGACTGTCACGGCCTGTTCAGTTTTATTTCTGTAGAGAGTATCACGAGTTGCAGGCGATTGTCAAGAAGAGTATGAAAAAAGGAGAATTTATGGATAAGGACAGGCTGTTTATTGCGCAGCTGGAAGACAGATTTAACAGAGCAGACAGCAGATATATGATGGTGTCGGGTGATTTTATGGATGCACATCAGAAAAAGCTGGCATCGGATTTCATGAGACAGATGAAGATCCCGTGCGCTGCTGACACCGGAGATGATTATCCGGGATTAAGATATATGTTTTTTGGAGGATATGAAGGAGCAGAACGTACTATTCCCGTATTTCTGCCGGACTACTGTGACCCTGCCGAAGTCATAAGCCTGCTGTCGGCGGTGAGAGTGACTGCGCCGAAAGGCGGAAGGAAGCTTAGTCACAGAGATTATCTCGGGGCGCTGATGGGACTTGGAATTGACAGAGAAGTAACAGGAGACATTATTGTCCGTGATGAAGAATCCCCTGAAGGACCGGGAGCTGATATTATCCTGCTGTCTGAAATGGCGGATTTTATTCTTCTGAATTACAGCAAGGCCGGAAGGGCGGAACTTAAACCCGAAGTAATTCCTCTCGATGAAATCTCCGAATCAAATGTGAACTTAACATACAGAACCGATACAGTTGCATCACTGCGCCTTGACAGCGTTCTGGCAAGCGGATTCGGAATGTCCCGGGCAAAGGCAGCAGAAGCAATCCGGGCAGGACTCGTATCAGTAAACGGAATGGAAGTAATAAAGGTTGATGCAGAAGTTGAGGAGAAGGACAGAATAACATTAAGAGGAAAAGGAAGGATGATTCTGGAAGAAGTGGGAAACCGCAGCCGCAAAGGGCGAATATTCATAAGAACAGGAATATAAGTTAAATAAATAACTTTTGATGCGTTGTTAACATTCCCTTTTGATAGTGGTATAATTCTGTTGGCACTTTGATAGTGAACAAAACGAAAGGATAAAGGAAAACATGTTTGAAAATTTAGTTGAAATACTTAAAGAAAACCCTAGAAAAATCGTATTTACAGAAGGTCCGGATCCGAGAATTCTCGAGGCGACTGACAGACTTAAGAAAGGCGGATTCCTTACACCTGTGCTGGTAGGAAATGTTGATGAAGTTAAAGCAGCAGCCGAAAAAGGCGGATTCGATATTGAAGGAATCGAAATTCTCGATCCGCTCACATACGAAGGTATGGAAGAAATGGTTGCCAAGATGGTTGAACTCAGAAAGGGCAAGATGACTGAAGAACAGTGCAGAGACGCTCTTTCGAAAGGAAATTATTTCGGAACAATGCTGGTTAAGATGGGTGTTGCCGATGCGCTTCTGGGTGGTGCAACATATTCAACAGCAGATACAGTAAGACCTGCACTTCAGCTGATTAAGACAAAACCCGGCAACAAGAGCGTGTCATCAGTCTTCATCATGGTAAGAGAACACGAAGACGGAAAGGCTCCTGAAATTCTCGCAATGGGTGACTGCGCTATTAACATTAAGCCGTCAGCAGAAGAAATCGCAGAGTGTGCCGTTGAATCAGCAGGAACTGCCAAGGTCTTCGGAGTTGAACCTAAGGTAGCAATGCTTTCATATTCAACAAAGGGCTCAGGTGCCGGAGAAGATGTTGACAAGATGGTTGAAGCTACAAGACTTGCTCAGGAAGCGGCTCCTGAACTTGACATTGACGGTGAACTTCAGTTTGACGCATCAGTATCACCGGTTGTTGCCAAGACAAAGTGCAAAGGCTCGAAGGTTGCAGGTCAGGCAAACGTATTCATCTTCCCTGATATCAATGCAGGAAACATCGGATATAAGATTGCTCAGAGACTCGGAGGCTTCGATGCATACGGTCCTATTCTTCAGGGACTTAACGCACCGATTAACGACCTTTCAAGAGGCTGCAATGCTGACGAAGTGTATACAATGGCACTTATTACAGCAGCACTGAAATAAACAAAGCTATACAGCAGAGCGAAACATATAATAATAAAGGGCTGCGGCACTGTGTAATCAGTGTAGCAGCCCTTTTACAAGATCTTCAATAGTGATTCCGTAAAAAAAGTCGTGAATCATAGAATCGTATTTTTTCCACATAGGCAGTGTTTTGCAGTTTTCCATTCTTGGGCATATGTTATCCTCATCGGCGAGACAGGCAACAGTAGCCAGCGTGCCTTCTGCGGCAGTGAGAATTTCACCGACAGTGTATTCTGACGGTTTTTTAATCAGGCAGTATCCGCCGCCTTTACCGCTGAACCCCTTTACCATCTTATTTGATACCAGAAGCTTCACAATAATTTCAAGATATTTCTTTGAAATGTCCTGGCGCTGTGCAATATCAGACAGAGGTACAGGCTGGCCTTCCGGTTGTTCGGCAAGGTCAATCATGAAACGGATAGCGTATCTTCCTTTTGTTGAAATCATTTTTTGAACCTCCTTTTATTTACCTATTTTACCGCAGGGTAAATATATTTTTCAATAAATATTTATTTACCTATTGACAAGATAGGTGAATAGGCGTATATTATGATTAAAGAATTTGAGCAACTAATTTAGGAAAGGAGATGAATGTAATGTTTAAGTCAGATACACACAACAGATTCAGCATGTGTCTTTGTCGAATGTCATTCTCCCGGGCATGTTTCTGTGGCCAGGTGCATTCGTCTGCTTTGTGCTGCACCTGTAGATAATGTTTCATGTTTATTATGAAACGATGTTTATGCCATATGCCCGGGAGCTTTCAGAAGCCCCGGTTTTTTTAAGCTCAAATTTAACTTGAATCAAAAAAAGAAAAAGAAAAAGGAGATAACAACAATGTCAGAATATAGATTTGAAACACTTCAGCTTCATGTAGGACAGGAACAGCCGGATCCGGCATCAGATGCGAGAGCAGTTCCGATTTACGCAACAACATCTTACGTGTTCCATAACAGCAAACACGCAGCAGACCGTTTCGGTCTGGCAGATCCCGGAAACATATACGGAAGACTTACAAACAGTACACAAGGCGTATTCGAAGACAGAATTGCCGCACTGGAGGGAGGAGTTGCCGGACTGGCAGTTTCATCAGGTGCCGCCGCAATAACATATGTAATTCAGGCTCTCGCATCTCAGGGAGAACACATAGTGGCGCAGAAAACAATTTACGGCGGAACTTCAAACCTGTTTGCCCACACACTTCCTTTATACGGAATTACCACAAGCTTTGTGGATATACACAATATCGATGAGGTAGAAGCAGCAATCCGGGATAACACAAAGGCAATCTACATAGAAACACTTGGAAATCCTAATTCGGATATTCCGGATATTGATATACTGGCGGAAGTCGCTCATAAACACGGATTACCTCTTGTAATAGACAATACTTTCGGTACACCTTATCTTATCAGACCGATTGAACACGGAGCAGATATAGTTGTTCATTCAGCGACGAAGTTCATAGGAGGACACGGAACCACTCTCGGTGGAGTAATCGTTGACGGAGGAACCTTCGACTGGGGAAAGAGCGGCAGGTATCCATGGATTTCAGAACCTAATGACAGTTACCACGGAGTGAAGTTTACGGAAGCTGCAGGAGCGGCGGCATTTGTCACATATATAAGAGCAATCCTGCTCAGAGATGAAGGCGCATGCATTTCACCTTTCGCAGCATTCCTTCTCCTGCAGGGAACTGAAACACTCAGTCTCAGACTTGAAAGGCACGTTGAGAATGCTCTGAAGGTTATCGAATATCTTGAGAACCATCCGAAGGTAGCCAAGGTTAACCACCCGAGCCTTAAAGAACATCCGAACCACGAACTGTACGAAAAGTATTTCCCTAACGGAGGGGCATCGATTTTCACCTTTGAAATTAAGGGAGGACAGGAAGAGGCCTTTAAGTTTATTGACAGCCTGAAGCTGTTTTCACTCCTTGCCAATGTTGCAGATGTAAAGTCTCTTGTAATTCATCCGGCAACAACGACACACTCACAGCTGACAGAGGAAGAACTGGCAGATGCGGGAATCAGCCGGAGCACAATTCGTCTTTCCATAGGCACAGAACATATTGAAGATATAATAAACGATCTCGACCAGGCATTTGAATCTGTAAGTTTATAAAATGAAAGGAGTATTGAAAATGACTACTATTTACAAATCAGCCGATCAGTTAATAGGCAGAACTCCCCTTCTGGAGCTGACAAATATTGAAAAGGAAAACAATCTCAAGGCAACAGTACTGGCTAAGCTGGAATATTTCAATCCGGCAGGCAGTGTGAAGGATCGTATAGCAAAGGCAATAATCGATGATGCAGAAGAAAAGGGTCTGCTGAAGCCGGGCGCAACACTTATTGAACCGACATCAGGTAATACAGGAATAGGCCTGGCGTCAGTGGCAGCGGCCAGAGGCTACAAGCTGATATTAACAATGCCGGAAACAATGAGCGTGGAGAGACGCCAGCTTATGAAGGCATACGGTGCCGAAATAGTGCTCACCGAAGGTGCGAAGGGCATGAAGGGTGCTATAGCTAAGGCAGAGGAACTCGCTTCCGAAACAGAAGGCAGCTTTATTCCGGGTCAGTTTGTAAATCCGGCTAACCCGGAAGCTCATTATTCGTCGACAGGACCTGAAATATGGGAAGATACAGAAGGAAAGGTGGATATTTTCGTAGCAGGCGTGGGAACAGGGGGAACTGTAACAGGTGTAGGCAGATATTTGAAGGAACAGAATCCGAACGTTAAAATAGTTGCGGTAGAACCTGCATCATCACCGGTTCTTTCAACAGGCCAGGCAGGAGCACATAAGATTCAGGGAATAGGAGCCGGGTTCGTTCCGGATGTGCTAAATACAGATATTTATGATATAATTATTCCGGTTAAAGATGAGGATGCTTTCACTACAGGCAGACTTGTCGGGCATAAAGAGGGTGTACTTGTAGGTATTTCTTCGGGAGCGGCAGTGTGGGCTGCAGTTGAGCTTGCCAAGAAGCCGGAGAATGAAGGAAAGAATATAGTGGTACTGCTGCCGGATACCGGTGACAGATACCTGTCGACACCTCTGTTTGCTGATTAGCAATAAGATTAACATATGACAGCGATTGGGGATAATGAGACAGATTGATATGCTTAGCGGGCCATTGCTTAAGAAGATTCTGCTTTTCGCACTGCCTCTTGCGGCGAGCAGCGCTCTGCAGCAGCTTTTTAACGCAGCAGATGTGGCAGTGGTCGGAAGATTTGCAGGAAGTGCTGCGATGGCAGCAGTCGGAAGCAATGGCCCGGTGATTAATTTAATAGTTAACATTTTCGTCGGACTGGCAGTTGGAGCTAATGTGGTTATTGCCAACTGCATAGGTCAGGGAAGAATGGATAGGGTCAGAACTGCCGTCAACACAACAGTAGCCATCGGGCTTGTTGGCGGAGTTTTTGTTGCTGTGCTCGGTTTTGTTGTTTCCAAACCGTTGCTTATTCTTATAGGGGCGCCGGAAAACGTAATCGGAATGGCAACATTGTATCTGAGAATATATTTTTGCGGTATGCCTTTTATGATGATGTACAATTTCTGTGCATCAATACTCAGGAGCAAGGGAGATACCACCAGACCTCTGATATGCCTTATTGTATCGGGATTAATTAATGTTGCTCTGAATGTATTCCTTGTTGCTGTGGCGAAGCTGGGAGTAATCGGAGTCGCGGCTGCAACTGTTTCCGCCAATGCAGTAAGCTGCGGCATGATGATGTATTTTCTCGCCCATGAGGAAGAGCCTTTCAGGGTGGGATTCAGTTCTCTCGGATTTCACAGGGATCAGCTGTTGAGAATAGCTAAGATCGGTGTACCGGCAGGAATCCAGAGTATGGTATTTTCACTTTCGAATGTTGTGATACAGTCCTCAGTAAACAGTTTCGGGTCGGATTGTATCGCAGGATGTGCCGCAGCAATTAATTTCGAGTACTTCTCGTATTTCATTATCAATGCTTTTTCACAGGCAGCTGTAACATTCACTGGACAGAATTACGGCGGCAGCAGGCTGAAAAGATGTCGAAAAGTGTGGGTAAGATGTCTGCTGACAAGTGCTCTCGTAACAGCAGCTGTAAATATGGCTTTCTTTTTCGGGAGATATGTACTTGTGGGATTGTTTACAGAAGAACCTGCAGTAATGGAGTATGCTTTTATCAGGATGACCCATGTGCTTCTGTTCCAGTTTATAGCATGCTCGTATGAAATCTCTGCTTCATCTATGAGAGGAATGGGACACTCATTGCTGCCGACGATTCTCACGGTATTCGGATCCTGTGTTTTGCGTGTTGTCTGGATATTTACGGTATGCAGAATGTACACTTCTTTTGAAACTCTCGTGAATGTTTATCCGGTGTCATGGATACTGACAGGAACAGCTGTCGTTACAGCGTATTTTATCATTCGCGGCAAGGAGGAGAAGGCTGCGTTGCATAATTGACGGCTTCACAGACAGTGTGGTAAAATCACAATAGTGTGCACCCGGGAGAGAACCAGGGTGCAATAAATAGTAGATACAGAGGAGAAATATAAATGGCAGACGTTTTAGTAAGACAGTTGTTCAGACAGAAGGAAGATTTTGCAGACGCTGAAGTTACGGTGAGAGGCTGGGTAAGAACGAACAGAGGATCGAATAAGTTCGGATTTATCGAGCTTAATGACGGATCGTTTTTTAAGTCCGTTCAGATTGTATATGAAGCAGATGCTATTGATAATTATCGTGAAGTATCGAAGGCTCCTATTTCATCGGCACTTAAGATTACCGGCACATTTGTACTTACACCGGAAGCCAAGCAGCCTTTCGAAATTAAAGCAAAGGCTATTGAATTCGAAGCAGATGCAGAAGCAGATTATCCTCTGCAGAAAAAGAGACATTCAATGGAATTTCTCAGAGAGATTGCTCATCTCAGACCAAGATCAAACACTTTTGCTGCTGTATTCAGAGTAAGATCCGTTACTGCCTATGCACTTCACAAATTCTTCCAGGAAAGAAATTTTGTTTATGCGCATACACCTATTATTACGGCAAGTGACTGTGAAGGTGCGGGAGAAATGTTCCAGGTTACAACTCTCGATATGGATAATCCACCGAGAAATGAAGATGGAACGATAGATTATTCAAAGGACTTTTTCGGCAAGAAAGCAAACCTGACGGTAAGCGGACAGCTTAATGGTGAGACTTTCGCACTGGCCTTCAGAAATATATATACATTCGGACCTACATTCAGAGCAGAAAACTCATATACTGCGAGACATGCTTCGGAATTCTGGATGGTTGAGCCGGAAATGGCCTTTTGCGATCTGAAGGGAGATATGGAAGTTGCGGAAGATATGATAAAGTATGTTATCAACTATGTACTTACAGAATGTCCTGAGGAGATGGAATTCTTCAACAAGTTTATTGACAAGGGTCTTCTTGACAGACTTGACAATATTGTTAATTCGGATTTCGCCAGAATCACATACACCGAGGCTGTTGAAATTCTTCAGAAATCAGGCGAGGATTTCCAGTATCCTGTTGAGTGGGGAATCGATCTTCAGACAGAGCATGAAAGATATATTACGGAGAAGGTATATAAGAAGCCGGTGTTTGTAACTGATTATCCGAAGGATATTAAGGCGTTTTATATGAGATTAAACGATGACGGCAAAACAGTAGCGGCATGCGACCTGCTTGTTCCCGGCGTGGGAGAAATCATCGGCGGTTCTCAGAGAGAGGAACGCTACGATGTTCTCAAGGAGAGAATCGAGGAAATGGGCATGACAGAGGAAGATTACAGCTGGTACATGGATCTCAGAAAATACGGCGGCGTGAAGCATGCCGGATTCGGATTGGGATTTGAAAGAATAATCATGTATATGACAGGAATGAGTAATATCCGTGACGTTCTGCCGTTCCCTAGAACACCTAAATCAGCTGATTTTTAAGGAGAAACCATATGAAAAGACGTTTACTGGCAGCAGTTACTGCTGCATTGATGGTATTGTGCCTTTGCGCATGCGGAACAGAGAATGGCACTAATGCAGAAGAACAGCCTGTAACAGGAACATGTACAATATCTGTCGATGATTTCTGTGACGACATGAAAATCGATATACATGAAGGTGATACAGTCTATGATGTGCTGGTTGCTACGGGAGCGGAGCTTGAAACATCGGATACAGGTTCCGGAACTGCTATCGACGCAATAAACGGAATTGAAAACGGCAGTGAAGGACCTATGAGCGGCTGGATGTATGAGGTCAATGACGAAACGCCTATGGATTACTGCGACAAGCACGAGGTCAGTGACGGAGATGACATCGAGTGGGATTTTTCCGACGGAATGTAGTGTCAATCGTTTTTGAAAATGTCTTAAAAAATTAATAACATTAGCACCGAA
This sequence comes from Bacillota bacterium, assembly GCA_029008005.1. Classification (GTDB taxonomy): domain Bacteria; phylum Bacillota; class Clostridia; order Peptostreptococcales; family Anaerovoracaceae; genus Lentihominibacter. The sequence goes on from JAQXIX010000037.1 coordinate 40,847, forward strand.
TACACGGTGCTTTTTGTTTAAAGAAATGTTATTCCACGGTGCGCTTGACAATGAGCCTCCTGTGGCATGAGTTCAAGGTGTGGGGAGGAGGACAGTAATGAACCTCCACCATGGCATTACAGCCGATATATTAAGACATTATCATATACGAAACAGACGAGTGGGATTTTTCCGACGGAATGTGGTTGACATTACGACAATATAGATTTATTATGAAACAAGAATTGAATATTTCCAGCTCAGACATTTTCGGAAGCCGGTTAAATTCCGGCACTGTGTCTCAGCAACCGTGATATTTACGAAAGAGCATGTTCTTCTCCATGGAGAGAACGGCCACTGGAGAATACTCCGGGAAGGCGCTTTAGTAGGCAGGCTCCGTTGGGAGCCGTAAGGATTAAGTCGGTAGACCTGTCTGAGTTTCATGTTAGTCTTCTGAGGTAGGACGGCGGTAATTACTTATAATACAAACCACAGTGCACTCGGAATGGGTGCATTTTTTGTTTGCAGCTGCACAGTTCTGTCCTCGGATGGAAGGATGCCTTTTCATCCGCAGGTTCGGGTAAGCAAGATGATAAAGCTTCTTATCCGGCCTGCTATCCTGAGAGAGACAATGGAAATGTGAAAAAAATAAGGAGGAGAAAAAAGTGAAGAAGAAAATGACAAGAACAATTGCAGTGCTGATGTGTCTCCTGACTGCAGTGGCATTCATGCCGACCTTTGCTTTTGCTGCAGAGCAGGAAGAACCTTCAGCTGAAATCGAAACTCAGCAGCAGGATGTTCAGGAAGAACAGGCGACTGAAGCCGAACCTGAATCAGAAGAAGTTGAAGCAGCATCAGTAGAGGAAGATGCAGATGTTAAACCGGCGGAAGCAGAGGAAGGTAACACTGAGGCTGCGAATCCTATAAACGTTAAAATTACAGTGAGCAGCAAGGGCGTTATCGCGAAGGATAAAGACGGAGAAGCGATGGCTTACAGAGACGTGACCGCAGAGGACGTTGACAAGGACGGTAAAATCACATATGAAGAAGCCCTTATTGCAGCTCAGAATAAATATCTTGATGGAGGAGCTGATGCAAACTACGCGGCTTCATCAGGATGGGTAAATAAGTTCTGGGGACAGACAAGTGATGCAAGCTTTTCATTCCTCAGAAACGACAGAATTGATATAGATCCTGTAACAGGATATTCAAGTACAGTAGACTTATGGGAAATTGCAGATGGCGATTATCTTACGGCATCAGTAAACAGTGATACGGCTCATTATGCAGACTGGTACACTTATTTTGATAAAAAAGAAAATACTGTAAATGCTAAGGAGAAATTTACTCTCACACTTAAAGGCGGACAGGCAATGGGTACTGCCTTTAATAATCCTGCAAAAGGTGTGACCGTGGGATACTGGAAGGACGGAAGCTTCGAAAGCCTTGATGCAAAAACAGATGCTGAAGGCCGCGTGAAAGTATCTTTCGCTGAACCGGGAACATATATAGTAACAGCATCGGGAAGTGTTTCCGATATGGTTTATGACTGGTCTAAAGGTACTACAGTAGAGGCTGATTGTCCGATTATCGCTCCGGTATGCATCGTTAATGTAAGGTCTTATGAAGACTCGATTGATGATCAGCAGAAAATGATCGATGAGCTTAAAAAAGCTGTTGCAGCTCTCAAAGCATCGGCAATATCACCTAATGCCAGAACTTCTGCAAGCTCCACATCAGTTAAGCTCTCATGGACTGTAATTGACGGAGCCGACGGATATGAGGTAAGCGCTAACGGCGGAAGCTGGCAGGAAGTGACCGGAAACAGCAAGTCATATACAGGTCTCGCACCTGCAGCTAAATACAGCTACAAGGTAAGAGGTTTCGTATATCTTGACGGAGAAGGAACAGAAAAATATTATTCAAGTGTTTCTTCTGCCTCGGCAGTAACAACTCTCGATAAGACAGCAGTTACTTATGCGAAAAGCAAGAAGAGAAAAATCACGGTAAAGTGGAATACCGTTAAAGGTTCACCGTCCTATCAGGTATATTTCAGCACAAACTCCAAGTTTACCAAGGGTGTTGTGAAGTACTCTGTATCGGGAACAGCGAAGACTTCAAAGAAGCTTAAGAAAGGTAAGAAGTACTATGTGAAGGTTCGCGCATACAAGAACGGAGTATACGGACCATGGTCTGCAGTTAAGACAGTAAAGTGCAGATAAGAGGAAAAAAACAATTTGACGCAGCGGAGCTGTAGCATGAAATGTGCAGCTCCTTTTGCACTGTTTGGAAAAGGCTAATGTGCCACAGGGAAAGGATGAAAAGTGGAAGTTAAATCAAAGAAGAAGCTGTTTAACGGAATAATGGTTGCGCTGATTGTCGTTATTGTCGGCTGTGGTATTATGGCAGTAGGCAATATCAAGGGATGGTTCGGCAGCAACAGTGAGTCTCCGGTCATCTCAGATGAAATCACCGGGGTTGCCAACATGGAAAGAGACGGAGTAGCATATACCCTCTCTGACAGGACTCCCATAAAAGCAGGCGATATCCTCGAAACCAAGTCGGGATCCAAAGGCGTATTTAATGTGTCCGGTGGCGATATGTTCTGTCTCGGAGAAAAGACAAGTATAAGGGCGGATGCATGTGATGAAAAAATTGCCTTTACTCTGAATGAGGGCGATGTGTATTCCGAAGCAGGTAAATCGGAAATCACATTCTCAGGCGGAAACCTGACAGTGATTCCGGAAGATGCCGTTTTTTCGATGAGTGTTCACAAAGGAAGCAGGGAAATAAGTGTTTTCAGCGGAAGTGTAAGCATCAGGACAGAAAATGAAAAGGAGCGGACAATAGAATCCGGAAGTAAAATTGTATTAACCGAAGAAAATGCTTCCGACGCAAAGGCAGAAAAAATACCGGCATCGTCATTAAGCGAATTCCAGATTGAAATGCTCCTGGCAAGTGATAACAGTGATATATGCTTCTCATCGGAAAAACTTAACAAAGTTGTTTCTGACAGAGAAAAGGAGCAGCGCAAGGCAGAAAAGGCTCTTGAGCAGGAAGCTATCGCAGTAGTGGAAGGAAACTCCACAGAAGATTCGCAGTCAGGTGATGCCGATAAGAAAAAGGTTAAGGTTTGCACTATACAGATACAGTGCAAGTCGATTCTCAGCAACATGGGAAATCTGAAGGAGGGTAAAAACAGGTACGTTCCTTCAAATGGCGTTATTCTGGCTACAAGCAAGGTGGAGTTCAACGACGGAGATACAGCTTATGATGTAACAAAGAGAGCATGTTCAACTGCGGGAATTCAAATTGAGGCCGCATATACTCCGGCATATGGCAGCTATTATGTCGAAGGTATAAATCATCTTTATGAATTCGACTGCGGTGAAACATCGGGCTGGATGTACAAAGTCAATGGCTGGGCACCGAATTACGGTTGCTCCGAATATAAATTAGAGGATGGAGACAGCATAGTATGGTATTACACGTGCAGCAAATAATCATATCGGTAGTTACGGCGGTCATGCTGGCATTCGGTACGTTGCCGGCTGTTGCTTTTGCAGAAGAAGAATCGGCGGAAGAGCAGCAGACTGAAGTTGTATGCGAAATTCCCGAAGAGGAACCGGTAGCAGAAGAGGAAGTTCCCGAAAAAGAGGAGACAGATAATAAACAGGCGGAATCTGTGAAAAAACAGGTTTCGGTAAATGTTGTCATCTCTATGGAAGATGCAGAATCGGACAGCATAGATATATGGTTTGAAGAAAGAACATTCTCGGCAGAGGAAGGCGCATCATTTAAAGACATAATCGACGTAATAATGCATGAGACAGAGCTGAACTTCACCTTTGACTCTGAAGGACGAATAGAGAGTATTGCCGGAAACAAAGAGTCTTTGAAGACCGACGATACTCATAAATGGTACGTTAAAATTAACGGCGGAGAGCCTGAAGATACTGTAAATCTGCAGACTTATACGCCTAATAATGGTGAAGCTTTTGAATTTGTCTATGCAGAGGAAATAAAAGATGAAATTGTGGAGGCTCAGGAGATTTCACAGGATGACACGGTTGCGATTATGGCATCTGATAATGAGATAGCCTTCAAGTATGGTAATACCAGGGATTATCTCCTTAAAAACGGAGATAAGTCAGGCTGGATTTACGGTGATGAATTCTCTGTAATTGGCAATGCCAGAGCCGGACTGATGACGGAGGCTCGAAAAAATGCTTATTACGCTAATCTTGTAAAAGAGCTGAATGAGCTGGGAACCGAAAAACTCCATAACAACCAGTCGAGTGATAACTCTAAGGTAGTAATAGCTCTGACATCAATTGGAATTAATCCGGCTGATGTTGAAGGGTATAATCTGCTGCAGCCGCTGTCGGACATGAATTATCTGTTGAAGCAGGGAATGAACGGACCTGTCTGGGCGCTTATAGCTTTTGATTGCGGCGGATATGAGATTCCGGCTGTCAGTGCAGGGGGTGAGCAGGTAACAAGAGATAAGCTGGTGACAATGATTCTGAAGTGGCAGCACAGCGACGGGGGATGGTCATTCAGCGGAAACTCCGATATTGATATGACTGGTATGGTTATTCAGTCTCTGGTTCCTTATTACAATAAAGATGCGAAAGTAAAAGCTGCAGTAGATAAGGCGCTTCTCTGGCTCTCGAAAAATCAGAATGACAAGGGTGAATTCACAACGGGCGTCGGAGCGTCAAGTGAATCTCAGAGCCAGGTGATAGTTGCTCTCACATCCCTCGGAATCGACCCTACCAAGGATTCAAGATTCCTGAAGAACGGCAAAGGTGCTTTAGATGCTCTACTTTCGTATTATGTGGAAGGCGGAGGATTTAAGCATATATCGAGAGAGTGGAAGGCTAACGGACTTGCCACTGTGCAGGGTAATTACGCGCTGGTAGCCTATTACAGATTCATTAACGGACAAAGCAGTCTTTATAACATTACAGACAGCAAAGGCTATGAAATAATAATTGAATACAACAAGGATAACAGAAAGCCTGTCGAAAATACGAAAACTGAAGAGGAGCAGAAGGCAGAAGGACTTAGTGCTTCTGCGGGAACCAAGGCACTCGGTCTTATCAGTGCCTCGGGAAATCTTTCGGAGAATGCCGTACGTGTCATTGATATGATAAAAGCTGTAAATTCTGCGAAAAGTCCTGATGCCGTGAAGGTGACTGAAGCCTACAAGGCCTATATGGATCTGGGACCGGCGGAAAGGCTGGCAGTAGAGAAAGATGAAGCCTGGAAGACCTTCGAGAAAATTACGAAGAAAATCGGAGATGAATATCATTACGATAAACCTTCAGGTATAGATTTAAGATCTAACAAGGAAGAAATACTTCCGTGGTATGTTAAGCTGGAGCCGGAAAACAAGAAATTCACCGAAAAACAGGAGAAAAAAATCCACGACATTCTCGGTGAAGGAAGCAAAATCTTCAGTTCATATGACATAAAGCTTACCAATACACTTGACAACAGCAGCTGGGAGCCGGAGAATGTAATAAATGTTAAATTCGAGGCCGATGAATTCGACTACAGTCTTGAGCCTGTTGTGGTACATGAGGGCAAGAACGGAAGACTTGAATTTATTGATACGGAAACAGACAGGGAGAACGGCACTGTGTTCTTTAAGACAACGGAATTTTCTCTGTATGGGCTTGCCGGAACAGCGTCGGATGTCAAGACTCTGACCGGTACCGAATCAGTAAATGTAATGCCGTGGTGCCTCGGAGCCGCAGCTGCGCTTGCGGCGGTAGTTGTGATGGCAGTAATCAGGAGAAAGCTTAGATGAGAGAAGATACTTTTTCTTCGTTCAATCCTGCTGTGAATTTCATATTTTTTATCGGGGCGGTAGTTTTCGGTATGTTTATTGTGCATCCGGTGTTTATGGTTTGTTCTGTGGTCACAGCCTTTGCATATTATGCAACTGTGAAGGGAACAGGCGCTGTTAAGCTGCTGGTGGGAATACTTCCGGTATTTGTACTTATCTCACTGTTTAATCCTCTTGTGAACACGCGGGGAGAGACGGTGCTGTTCATGCTCGGAAGCAGACCGTACACTCTGGAAGCACTGTATTACGGAATGTCGATTGGCGGGATGTTTGCCGGAATAATCCTCTGGTTCGCATCCTACAGCTGCGTTATGACGAGCGATAAATTTATGTATATATTCGGGAGACTGATACCATCAGTCTCTCTCGTGCTTACTATGATTCTCAGGTTGATCCCGTCTTTCAGGAACAAGACGAAACAAATTGCCGGAGCCAGAATGGCTGTCGGTAAATGGGGAAGCTCTGCGCCATTAAAAGAAAAAATAAATGACGGCGCGACTATACTTTCATCGCTTACGGGATGGGCTCTGGAGGGCGGCATTGTAATGGGCGACAGCATGAGAAGCCGAGGATACGGCAGCGGGAAGAGAACAAGTTTCAGCATATACAGATTTGATATGCGTGATATAATTCTTACTGCAGCAATGATGCTTTTAATGGGATTCGTAGTTTACTGCTGTGCAATAGGAGTTTCAGCGGCTGAATTCACACCTGATTTACGAATAGCAGGTACGGAGAATCCTTTATTTATACCGGCGTCTGCAGCGTATTTTCTGTTTTTGATAATACCTACGGGAACAAATATTGCGGAGGAAATCAAATGGCGCATTTTGAGATCAAAAATTTAACTTTTTCATACCCGGGAGCAGAAAGAAAACCTGTTTTAGATAATGTCAGCCTTACTGTCAGAGAAGGAGAATACATTACTGTCTGCGGTAAAAGCGGAAGCGGGAAAACGACACTTCTGAGAAATCTTAAAAGTGTTCTGGCGCCTCACGGCAAAATAAGCGGTGAGATTCTGTTTAAGGGCCAGTTTCTTTCTGAAGTGGATTTGCGTACACAGTCGTCTAAAATAGGATATGTAATGCAAAATCCCGACAGTCAGATTGTAACTGACAAGGTTTGGCACGAGCTGGCCTTCGGACTTGAGAGCCTCGGAATGGATCAGAAGACGATCAGACTCAGAGTTGCCGAAATGGCCAGTTACTTCGGCATTCAGGGATGGTTCCACAGAGATGTGGCGGAGCTTTCGGGAGGACAGAAACAGCTTCTGAATCTGGCATCAATAATGGCCATGCAGCCGGAAGTGCTGATACTCGATGAGCCTACATCCCAGCTGGATCCCATAGCTGCCGGAGATTTTCTCAACACTGTTAAAAAAATCAACCTCGAACTTGGCACGACTGTAATAATTACGGAGCACAGACTTGAAGATATATTCCACGCTTCCGATAAGGTTGTCGTTTTAGAAAAGGGCAGCATAATCGCATGTGACAGTCCGAAGAAGGTGGGAGATTTTCTGAGAGGCGAAAATAACGATATGTTTACTGCAATGCCGGCGCCTGTCCAGATATATTACGGAGTAAAGGATAAGCTTGCGACCGAAACAGAATGCCCTCTTACCGTACGTGAGGGACGAAACTGGCTTAGTGAGATATTTGACGGCAGGGAGATTAAGGATTCCGAGGTCACGGAAGAGGAGTTCGGTGAAATAGGAGTGCCTGCAATATCAGTAAGAGAAGCCTGGTTCAGATATGAGAAGAAGTCGCCGGATGTACTGAAGGGGGTTTCTCTCGGCGTTCAGAAAGGCAGCTTTCACGCTATAGTAGGTGGAAACGGAACAGGTAAATCAACACTTCTTAAGTCTGTGTGCAATATATGCAAACCTTACAGAGGCAACATACTGATTGACGGTAAAAGTATCGGCAAGTATAAGGACGGTGAGCTCTTCAAGAATAATCTGGCAATGCTCCCTCAGGATGCACAGAGCATTTTCGTAAAGAAAACAGTCAGGGAGGATCTTCTGGAAATGATTGAGAAAAAAGACGATTCCGACAAGGAAATCGCTCGTGTTTCCGCCATGTGTGATATAGAAGAGCTTCTTGACAGTCACCCTTACGATCTGTCAGGCGGAGAACAGCAGAGAGCGGCACTGGCGAAAGTGCTTTTGACAAATCCGCGTGTTCTCCTTATGGACGAGCCTACAAAGGGCATGGATAATTTCTTCAAAAAGAAATTCGCGTCTATACTCAGAGCCCTTAAGGATGATGGTGTAACAATTCTTATGGTATCTCACGATGTGGAATTCTGTGCGGCATATACAGATATGATAAGCATGTTTTTCGACGGAGGAATCATTACTACCAACACACCGAACAGATTTTTCTGTGAGAACAGTTTCTATACAACAGCCGCAAACAGAATGAGCAGACATATTTTCAAAAATGCAATTAACAATGAGGATGTAACAGAGCTATGCAGAAGAAACCTGTAAACAAAAAGACAATACTGAGCATACTGATAATTCTTGTGCTGATTCCCCTGACGGTTTTCGCATCCGGATATATGGGGGACAGAAATTACTACATAGCGGGAGTAATAATCATAATTTTGACAATGATTCCTTTTTTCGTGGGATTCGAGGGGAGAAAACCTCATCCGAGAGAAATGGTGACCATTGCCGTAATGACTGCAATAGCAGTTGTTTCGAGAGTTGCGTTCATTATGGTGCCCGCCTTCAAGCCTATTCTGGGTATAGTGATGATAACGGGAGTTGCTCTCGGATCTCTGGCCGGATTTATGGCAGGATCCCTGGGTGCATTTGTCAGCAACTTTATTTTTGGACAAGGCCCATGGACACCGTGGCAGATGCTTGCCTTCGGCCTGGCGGGATTCATTGCTTCATATCTCGCAAAGGCAGGAATCATGAAATTCGACACATGGAAAAGATCACTTCTGTCAGCTGTTTGCGGAGGAATTCTCATACTTATTTTCGTGGGACCGCTTCTTGATACATGCACCTTCTTTATTGCGACACCGGGAATGGGAGCCGGTGCGGCAGCAGCCGTATATCTGGCAGGTATTCCCGTAAACGCAATTCACGGTGTTTCTGTGGCACTGACGCTTCTTTTTGTAGGCAAGCCTATAAAAGACAAACTTGACAGACTGAAGACAAAATACGGAATTTTAGATGAGGAATAATTATCGATGAGATTTGACAGCTATCATCCTGCAATAAACTTTATATATTTTACGACTGTAATCGCCTGCACCTTTTGGTTTAATCATCCGGTGTTCCTGGCGATTTCTTTCGCATGTGCCTTTGCTTATTCCGTCAAGCTGAGGGGAATAAAAGGGCTTGTGTTTAATCTTTGCCTCATACCGCTTATCGGGCTGTATGCATGGTGGTATTCATATTACAACCATTTCGGAGTAACAAACCTGAGGGTGAATTTCGCAGGAAACTACATAACTCTTGAATCTGTTGCTGCGGGATTCGCAGTGGGAGTTGCCGCAGCCGCGGGAATAATGTGGTTCAGCTGCGTCTTTACAGTTATTTCATCAGATAAGGTGGTGTACCTTCTGGGGCGAATATCACCGAAGCTTTCTCTTTTTTTCTCAATACTTCTGCGAATGTTTCCGAGAATCGGAAGGAGATTTACTAAGCTGAACGTATCACGCAAAGGCATAGGACACGGTGCCGCTCAGGGGAGAATATGCGAAAAAATATTAAATCTGATAAAGATTCTGTCGTCTCTTGTTTCCTGGACAATAGAGGAATTTATTGAAAGCTCCGTATCAATGAAAAACAGAGGGTATTCATTAAAAGGGAGAACATCTTTCAGCATTTACAGATTCGACAACAGGGACAGAAGCCTTGTAGTAATAATGTTCGCATGTATGACAGTTACGATGATGGCTGTAATGCTTGATCAGACAAGAATGATATACGATCCGGAACTGATTATGTACAGGATAACACCTGTATCAGTTGGATTTTATGTGGTGTACGGATTTCTGCTTCTCCTTCCGGGGATACTGCAGACAATGGATGAAATGAAATTCAGGAGGAATTTGAAAAATACAGTTGACAAAATGTAAATAACTGGTAAAATGGTAAAAAATGACAAACGACAGTAAAAGGGGTTAGGGAACTGTTGATTGTCTTTTGGAAAGGAGATTGGAGATGTCAGGCAGAAGGAAAGGAATAAACCTTCTGCAGAGGGGGATAGCTGCTTTTTTATTGCTCTTAATTACGGTGTTTTCAGTGTATACGAACGTCAGAGGGGCTGAAGCATTTGCAGATGAGGAGGTGGTAATTGCGGAAGAGCCTGAGGGCAGCGGCGATGAAATAAGTGAACTGGGTACTGTCCGGGTGGAAGGAGAAGATGAGAAGTCGGAGCAGGTAGTAGAAGCTATGGAAGACAGCGGAGGACAGATATTCTTTTCGTCGGATACACCGC